>CAMHQD010000026.1 GCA_946187345.1 uncultured Porphyromonadaceae bacterium
TGATGGTGGTCCATCGCGCGCGCCGTGTGCAACGGTTCACACTTTGTACTTCGTACTTCGAACTTTGTACTTCGTACTTTGTCATGCTACTTGTTGTCGTCTTGGTTGAGCCAATCGTAGCGGAACTCGCAGTCGCGCCATGCCGGTTCGATGTAGACGTAGGTTGTCCGTTGCTTCTCTTTAATCCAGTTGGTGATGATTTTCTGCTTCTGGTTTGCCTCACACATGTCCTTGATGGTCTGGTAATCCTCGCCGATGTCTGCCTTGTGCCCTTCGATGCGCTCCATCAGGCGGACGATACACACCTGGTCGCGGTGGGTTTTGGCGTTGTTCATCACAAACGGCTCGCTCACGTCACCCGGCTGCATCTTGTCGATAATCTTGCCCACCTCGGCAGGCAGGTCTTGCATCTCGAAGCGGCTGCTATGGGTCTGTTCATTGAGCATAATGCCGCTATTGTTGCGTGAGTCCTTGTCTTGGGAAATGTAGAACGCGGCATCCTTGAAGTCCAGTTTGCCGGCAACGATGTCGGTGCGCACCGAGTCAAGGCGGTTGATCGCGTCTATCAAATCGCTATCCGAAACCTTGGGGCGGAGCAGGATGTGGCGGGTGTTGATGCGGTCACCGCGCTTCTCAATGAGTTGGAGAATATGGTAGCCATCCTCGGCTTCCACAATGTTGCTCACACGCTTGGTGTCACTGAGGTTGAATGCCGCGGTGGCATACTCGGGCAGAAGCACCGAGCGGCTTTGAAAACCCGTCTCGCCGCCGTAGACGCTTGTCGCCTGGTCCTCGCTATAGAGGATGGCGAGCGTCGAGAACTCACTCTCGCCGTTAGTCACGCGGGCGGCATAGTCACGCAGTCGCGCCTTCACCTCGTCAATCTCCTGCTGTGGAATGGTGGGATTGACTGTGATAATCTGCACCACCACTTGCAGCGGGATATAAGGCAGGGAATCTTTAGGAATGGTGTTGAAGAACCGGCGCACGTCAGATGGTGTGGCCTTGACCTTCTCGGTGAGAGAGCGTTGCACCATCTGGATGGCATACTGGTCACGGAACATATCCATCAAGCGCTCGCGCATGAGCGGCATGGGCTGATGGAAGTATTCCTCCACCTTCTCCTTGCTGCCGAGATTGGCGATGTAGTAATTGATGCGGCTGTCAACCTCTTTAGCCACCTGAGTGTCTTGCACCTGCACCGTGTCGAGTTTTGCCTGGTGGAGGAACAACTTGTCGATGGCCATCTGCTCGGGAATGACACAATATGGATTACCGGCGAGTTCCACACGCTCATATTGCATGTTGAGGTATTGCTCCTCGACCTCGCTCTTGAAAATGGGCTCGTCGCCCACAACCCACACCACCTCCTCGGCGATATTGTTCTGGGCGGCGATTTGCGCCATGCCGGCGCCAAAGAGCAGCGCCATGGGCAACATCAGTTGTCTTGCTGTTATCATCGTTTATCTGAGAGTGTCTAACACTTTCTTGTTGATTTTGACCGGATACTTGGCTTTGAGTTCGTCAATCCACCGTTTCTCGAGCACGTCTTGATAGTCGCTTGTCACGCGTCCGCGGACATCGTCCAGACCGGTAGGCTGGTCGATGAGGCCGCCGTCAAGCACCATCGCGGTGGCGTAGTTCTTGTAGGGCATTTCCGTGCCGGCGCCAAACACGACATAGTCGGCCAACTTGTTGTCTCCCTTCTTGACGGTCATGCGGTCCATCTTGATGGCTCCGCCGTGGGCGTGGAAGAGTTTCTGCGCGATTGTGTCGACGGGCAGGCTGCGGTCGATGCCGGCCAGGCTGGCCTTGACCGCCTGCAGCACGCTGTCGTTGCGGGCGCTGAGGATGACGCCCTTGAAGCGGGGTTCACTCCAGAGGTAGTCGTCGCGGTGCTCGGCGTAGTAGCGCTCGAGGCCGATGGTGTCGGCGCTGGCGCCTTTCCAGATGCGGCGGTCGCTGATTTCAAAGAGCAACATGCCGTCGCGGTACTCGCCCATGAGGTTGCGGAAGTCGGCATTGTCTTCAATAATGTGGTTGGAGTAATGCTCCATCACGGCATTGTCGGCCTCGGAGGCGAGTTGCGTCTTGATATAGTCGATGGCGTAGGCGCGGTTGGTGATGGGCAGAGTGTCGAGTTTCGATGAGAGTTCGCCCACGCTGAGTTTGCGTCCGGCAAAGGAGCAAGCCGTCTGGGTTGACTTGCGCATCACGTTCTCGACAAACGCCTTGTTGTAGCCGCCGGCCTTGACCAAAGCCTTGTCAATCCATTTGTCCAGACCCTTATCCATCTTGAAGCCGTATTGAGCCTTCATGCGGTCGATTACCGCCTGACGCGGAGCCTTTGAGAACTCCTCATCGCTGGTGATGGTCTTGACGATGCGGTCGCGCAACTCGTCGAACGACGGCGTGGGGCGGCTGTCGATGCGCTTGATGATGTGGTAGCCAAAGACGCTCTCCACGGGGCGGCTCACTTCGCCGTTGGCCAGCGAGAATGCCACGTTCTCAAACTCGGGCACCATCCGTCCGCGTGTCACCCACGGCAGCATACCGCCGCGGCTCTTTGTCTGGAAGTCGTCGCTATGGCGGGCGGCCATCTCGGTGAAGTCGGCACCGGCCTGGATAGAGTCACACACGAGTTCCATCTCGGCGAGCATGGCGGCCTTGATGCTGTCGTTGAGTTTGTTGCGGTCAAACATTTTGAGGATGTGGGCCGTGAGTACCGAGCCCTCATCGGGACGGTCGCCGTTGACGCGTATCATGTGCACGCCATATTTGGTGGCAAACGGTTGGCTGATTTGCCCCACGGGCGTTTCAAAGGCCACGTTCTCCCATGCCGCGGGGAAAATGCCGGCCATCACGTAGCCATAGTGGCCCATGTTGCGCCTGACCGACGGGTCAACAGAGTAGTGGACGGCAATGCTGTCCCAACTCTCGCCGGCGAGGATGCGGCCACGCAGGCTGTCCATGAGAGCGAGTTGACGATGCTGCTCGTCGATGGTCTTGCCCGGCATGAGCATCATGTGGTCAACATCGACATTGCGCAAATGGTGGGCATAGATGCGGTGGGCCTCACGGTCAATAACGCTGCTATCGGCCAAAAACGGGCCAACTATGTCCTTGCGGTAACCCTCCAGCTCATCGCGGAAGGCCTTGGTGGTGTCTAAGCCGGCGGCCTCGGCATCGGCCACCTTGAGCTTATAGGTGACAAAACGGTCAACATACTGGTCGAGGCTCTCTTTCTCAACCTGTTGCTGTGAGTTCTTGTTGTAAAGATAGTTGAACTCGCTCAAGTGGACGTCCTTGCCATTGATGGTCATTAACACAGGGTCGCTTGCGCCCACCGTTAACAACGCGCCAACGCCGATAGCGCCGGCGAGCATGATTTTGCCAATTGTATTCATTATTCAGTTGTTCGTTATTCTCGAATGATATAACGTTTTAATCGACGCAAAATTATGTTTTTTACTTTTTTTATGGTTTAGGGGTTGAGCGGTTTAGGGGTTGAGCCTCGCGCTATCGCGCTCGGGGATAATAGATTTGTCTCCGGAACGGCCAGACCCTACATTTATTCCCATTTGCGATAGCAAATGGCTCAATCTCTCAACCTCTCAACGTTAATTTCCCATGTCGCTGAGAAACTTGATGCGCACCAAGCGTATCTCCTCGTCAGTAAAATCATCGCCGAGGGCATCGCGCGCATCGTCGAGGCTGTCGGTGCTGCTGGTGCGGAAGTAGTCGTAGATGTCATCCTGGATGTCCCTGTCCAATTGACGCTCCTCCAAGAAATAGTCAATATTGATGCGGTAGCCGGCATAGACGATGGCCTCAAGTTCATCGAGCAATTCCTCGAAGTCCATGCCTTTGCTCTCGGCCAAGGCGTCAAGCGAAATCTTGTGGTCAATGCAACGGATCAGTTCCGGACGGAAACTGCTCTTGCGTTGCACAGAGCGGACCACACGGAGGTCCATTGGACGCTCAATCTCGTTCTCGTCAACATATTTCTTGATTAAGTCGACAAACTCTTGACCATACCGTTTGGCCTTGCCTGAGCCGACGCCCGGCAGGTTCTGCAACTCCTCGACGGTGATTGGATAGGTGGTGGCCATCGCGTCGATGGAGGGATCCTGGAAGATGACGTATGGCGGCAGTTTCTGCCGTGAGGCAACTTTCTTGCGCAAGTCCTTGAGTATGGCGGCCAACTCGGGATCCAGGGCGCCGCCGCCCTCATTGGAGTCGGTTGCCGTGTCATCAAAGTTGCGGTCTTCAACAACCATGAACGGCTCCTTGCTCTGCAGAAAACGGAGGCCCGCCTCGGTGAGCTTGAGCACGCCATAATTCTCGATGCGCTTCTCGATATATCCGGCAAGGATGCCCTGGTGAATTATAGCGTTTAGCAGTGTCTCATCCACGTCGGCCAAACTGCCGAAGCACTCGGCTTCCTCGTGGCGGTAACTCTGCACATCGGCTGTGGCCTTGCCCTTTAGCACATTAATAATATAGTCGGCCTTGAAACGTTCGTTTAACTCAATGATGGCCTCAAGGGCGGCGCGCAACTCGTCGCCCGCCTCAACCTTCTTGGGCGGATTGAGGCAGTTGTCACAGTTGCCGCAGTATTCTTGCTCATATGGCTCGCCGAAGTAGTGCAGTAGTGTGCGCCGCCGGCAGACGCTCGACTCGGCGTAGGCGGCGGTCTCCTTCAGTAATTGCCTGCCAATCTCCTGCTCGGCCAACGGTTTGCCCTGCATGAACTTTTCCAGTTTGTCAAGGTCGCGATGAGCGAAGAAAGTGATGCAGCGCCCCTCGCCGCCGTCACGGCCGGCGCGCCCCGTCTCTTGATAGTAGCCTTCCAGGCTCTTGGGAATATCGTAGTGAATGACGAAGCGCACGTCCGGCTTGTCAATGCCCATGCCAAAAGCGATGGTTGCCACGATGACGTCAATCTCCTCCATCAAGAAGGCGTCCTGAGTGGCCGAGCGCGTGGCGCTGTCCATGCCGGCGTGGTAAGCCATGGCGCGGATGTTGTTGACGCGCAGCGTCTCGGCAAGTTCCTCCACGCTCTTGCGGCTCAGGCAGTAGATGATGCCACTCTTTCCCTCGTTGTCACGGATAAAGCGGATGATGTCACGGTCAACATGTTTGGTCTTGGGGCGCACCTCGTAGTAGAGGTTCGGACGGTTGAATGATGACTTGAAAACCACGGCGTCTGCCATGCCCAGGTTCTTCTGGATGTCGTGTTGCACCTTGGGCGTGGCGGTTGCCGTCAAGGCGATGATGGGGCGTCTGCCGATGCTCTCGATGAGCGGCCGGATGTTGCGGTATTCCGGCCGGAAGTCGTGTCCCCACTCCGAGATGCAATGGGCCTCGTCGACGGCGTAAAAGGAGATAGGTACCGAGCGCAGGAATTCGACATTCTCGGTCTTGGTGAGCGTCTCCGGCGCGACATATAGCATCTTGGTGTTGCCGGCCAGCACATCCGCCTTGACCTGCTCCACGGCTTGACGCGTGAGCGACGAGTTGAGGAAGTGGGCCACGGCATCGTTCTCGCTATAATGGCGCATCGCGTCCACCTGGTTTTTCATCAACGCGATGAGCGGCGAGATAACTATTGCCAGGCCGTCCATCATCAGCGCCGGCAACTGGTAGCACAGCGACTTGCCGCCGCCGGTGGGCATGAGCACAAAGGTGTCACGCTCGGCCAGCACGTTGGCGATGACGGCCTCTTGGTTGCCCTTGAAGGTGTCGAAGCCGAAGTGCTCCTTCAAGTTTTCAATGAGTTCTTGTCGGTTAACCATGGTTCTTTGTTTTTGGGTAAGGGGCGGCTCTCTATTCTCTACTCAGATTCAGTTGGCGCTGATGGCAGTGTCGAACATTGATTGCGCGAGTTGCCGCTTGGCGTACTCACGGGTGAGGTGGAACTCCTTGGCGCCGGAAGATGGAACCTCAAACATCGCTTGCATCATCACGGTCTCGAAGATGGAGCGCAGGCCGCGCGCGCCAAGTTTGAACTCGATGGCTTTCTCGACGACAAAGTCGAGCATATCATCGTCAATCTTGAGTGTGACGCCATCCATTGACATGAGTTTGATATATTGCTTGACGATGGCGTTCTTGGGCTCAACGAGGATGCGCCGGAGGGCATCCTTGTCGAGCGGCTCAAGGTTGGTGAGCACCGGCAGGCGTCCAACAATCTCGGGAATAAGGCCAAAGGCTCGCAGGTCTTGCGGAGCCACGAAGTGCAGTAACCGCTCGCGGTCCTCACGACTGATGCGTGCTCCGGCAGTGCCGTATCCCACCACGTGGGTATTGAGGCGCATGGCGATTTTACGCTCGATTCCCTCAAAGGCGCCGCCGCAGATGAAGAGGATATTCTTAGTGTCAACGGCAATCATCTTTTGCTCAGGGTGCTTGCGCCCTCCTTGTGGCGGTACGTTCACCACCGATCCTTCAAGCAGTTTGAGCAAGCCTTGCTGCACGCCCTCGCCGCTCACGTCGCGTGTGATGGACGGGTTGTCGCCCTTGCGCGCGATTTTGTCAATCTCGTCGATAAACACGATACCACGTTCGGCATCGGCCACATTGTAGTCGCAAGCCGCCAGCAGCCGCGTGAGCAGGCTCTCAATGTCTTCGCCCACATATCCGGCCTCGGTCAGCACCGTCGCGTCAACAATGGCAAATGGAACCTTGAGCAGCCGCGCGATGGTGCGCGCCAGCAGAGTCTTGCCCGTGCCCGTCGGCCCGACGATGATGATGTTGCTCTTTTCAATTTCAACCTCGTCATCAGGGTCCTGGGCCAGACGCTTATAGTGGTTATAGACTGCTACCGATAAGTATTTCTTGGCCTCGTCTTGTCCGATCACATATTGATCGAGATATTCCTTGATTTTCTCCGGTTTTGGCAGTTCCGTCAATCTCAAGCCCAATTCTCCGGTCTTGCGGTGCCGGAACTTCGCTTGCAACTGTTCCTGTATCATCTCGTTGGCTCGCTCGGCGCAGTCGTTGCAGATGTTGCCGGCCAATCCCGGTATCAGCAACTGCACTTCGCTCTCAGGACGACCGCAGAAACTGCAAAAGTCTTCAATATCGTTATTTCTTCTTCTTGCCATTACTTCTTCGCTTTGTCGAGCACGCGGTCAATCATGCCGTAGTCAAGAGCCTCGGCGGCGGTCATCCAATAGTCGCGGTCGCTGTCGGCGTACACACGGTCGTAGTCTTGGCCGCTATGATCGGCGATGATGCGGTAGAGTTCTTGCTTGAGTTTGATAATCTCACGGCTGGTAATCTCGATGTCGCTTGCCTGACCCTGGATGCCGCCCATCGGCTGGTGAATCATCACGCGCGAGTGCTTCAGGGCGTAGCGCTTGCCTTTCTCGCCGGCAACGAGCAACACGGCCGCCATACTCGCGGCCATGCCGGTGCAGATCGTCGACACGTCACTCTGGATGTACTGCATCGTGTCATAGATGCCCAGACCGTCATACACCGACCCGCCCGGCGAGTTGATGTAGAGCGAAATATCTTTGCCTGGATCCGCGCTGTCAAGGTAAAGCAACTGTGCCTGAATTACATTGGCGGCATAACTGGTCACCTCGGTGCCCATAAATATGATGCGGTCCATCATCAATCGGGAGAACACGTCGAGTTGAGTAACGTTGAGTTGGCGCTCCTCCATGATGGTGGGGGAGATGTAGTCGGCGTTGATGTGGTGGCGGTATTGGTCCAGAGAGAGGCCGTTCATGCCAAGATGGTGAACGGCAAATTTACGGAAGTCGTCTTGCATAATAGTGCTTTGTCGTTAAGTTCTATTTGTGAAATGTTTTCAAAGGTACAACTTTTTTTTGAATTACCATAACTTTTTATAGTTTTTTTACAAAAAAAGTGCCGCCATCAATGACAACACTTTTTGTTTGAATGTGGGGTCACAATTAATTGCATCCGTCGCAATTCCGGTACTTATAAACACTGATTGCCATGAATTATCCATTAATCCAAGGCAATCAGTATAGTATTGCTCCTCGTTTACAAGAGGTGGAGGGAGGCTCTTTACTCGGCGGGAGCGTCGTCGGCGGTGGTGAAGGCGACCTCGTCCGTGGCGGCCTGCGGCTGCTGATAGAGGGCGTTGAACTCGTCGACGCTCACCTGCTTCTCGTCAAGGGTGACGGCCTCACGGATGGCGGCGAAAAGTTTCTCGGTGCGGGCGCGGTCGCGGATGTCACGGCTCATGCGCTCGTCCTCAAGGATGCGGTGGGCATAGTTGTCCACGATGTCCTCGGGAGCGTTGGCCAAGCCATACTGTGCGAGTTGGTCGCGCGATATTTGGCGAGCCATCTCAAGCAGGTCGGCACTCTCAATCTTGATGCCGAACTGCTCCATCAGGTGGCCCTCCACGAGTTGCCAACGCAGCGCGGGACGTGCCTGCTCAAACTCCTCGTCAATCTTCTCGGCGGTGGCTCCCTCGTTCACGCTCACGAAGTAGCGTTTGAGGAAGGCCTCAGGCAACTCAAGTTCGCCGGCTTGCTGCATGATGGCGGCGCGGGCGTCGATGTCGAAGCGATAGTCGGCCTCGCGAGCCAATGCCGCGGCCAAGTGCTCGCGGATCTTGCCGCGGTACTCCTCCTCGGTGGTGGCGACATCCTTGCCCAGCACCTCGTCGAAGAACTCCTGATTCATCTCGGCAGGCTCGGTAACCATAATCTCGCTAACCACAAACTTGAAGTCGCTGGTGTTGTCTTTAACCTCCTCGTAGTCACGGTCGAGAAGCGACGCGAGGCGCGAACGGCTGTCGCCGGCAATCTCCTTGGGATTGATGATAATCTCGTCGCCAACCTTCACTGCCACGAGGCGGTCACGCTGCGCGCTGTCGAACGACTGGCGCGGTACAATCATAGCCTTCTCCACGGTGATGCCACCCTCCAAGGGGTCGCCATTCTCGTCAAGTTCGGTGAGTGAGCCGGTGAGGTGGCTGTCTTCCTCGCTGAGTTCACCGGGCACCTCACGGCCGTAGCGCTTGCGGTCATTGGCCACGTTGTCGTCAATCATCTGTTCGGTGACGGTGATGGTGTAGTGTGGGATAGAGAGGTTCTTGTCAACGGCGACGTTAATCTCGGGCGAGATACCCAAGTCGAACGTGAACGAGAACTCCTTCTCGGTCATCAAATCCACCTTCGTATTCTCGTTGAGCATAGGCTCTCCGAGCACGTTGATTTTGTTGTTGATGATATAGTCCTGCAGAGCCTTGCTCACCATGCGGTCAACCACACGCGACATGGCCTGGCCGCCGTAAACCTTCTGAAGCAGAGCGGCGGGCATGTGGCCGGGGCGGAAACCCTTCATCGGGCGCTGACGGCCCATCTCGTTGAGGGTCTTCTTGTACTCGGCGCGGTAGTCGTCCTCGACGAGCGAGATTGTCAGGGTAGCGTTGACATTGTCAATCTTGTTGAAATCTACTTTCATCTGTAATAATGCGATTTATAGCGATTTATAGCGTTATTTGCGAATTGTGGGCACAAATCGCCTGCAAAATTACAAAAAAACCTTGAATTCTCGAAAATATTTATGATATTGGTTTTTGTTTTAGTTCATTTCCTCACGACATTTTTGAATATCTCCGAAAAATAAAGATTTCCATCTATTATCGCCTGTTTATAATTTTTAATGCGGAATTAATAAAAAGAAAGACGCAAATAGGTGAAAATAGTCGAGATTTTTTGTACCTTTGCGGTGACAATACAATTCATTTTTTATGACAACAGGTGTTGACGATAAAGTGATAGTGGAAGTGCCCATTGTTGTGTGCATCGGGCGTCAGTTTGGCTGTGGCGGTCGCGAGATAGGGCGGCGCGTGGCTGAGTTGTTGAATTTGGACTACTACGACACCGCCCTTCTTGATGAGGCGGCAAAAGCCAGTGGCGTGTCGGCAAGCATCTTTGAGGCGGCTGATGAACGTATGCCGCGTGTTGCGCCGGGACTGTGGCCCATCAACATGGGGTTGAATGCCGGCGCGTATATGACCAACGACAACCCTTTAGGCGACCAGACGGTATATCGTGCGCAGTGCAAGGTTATCATGCAACTTGCATCACGTGGAGGTTGCGTCATCGTGGGACGAACGGCCGACTATGTGCTGCGGCAGCCCGATGCGCCACTATGTCGCGTGGTGTCGGTATTCCTGCACGCGCCGATTGAGGCGCGCGTGGCGCGTATGCTTGCGCGGGGGGACGCGTCCGACGAGAAGTCGGCGCGGCGCATCGCGGCGGAGCGGGATGAGGCGCGTGCCGATTATTATAACTTTTATACTAATGGCGGCTGGGGCCATGCGGCCACCTACGATTTATGCCTAAACTCCGCGCTCGCAGATGATGACGTGGCCGCGAGTCTCATCGCCCATTTTGTCATATCCACCAACAGTTGAAAAATAATAATCATTAATAACATATAAAAAATGGCTTACGGAAAAATTATTTGTGAGGAATTGAAAGCAATCAGGAGGCGCATCGCGGTTGAAAATGGGATCGAGTATGCGCCTGTGGAGTGCCACCATGAGGGCGAGTGTAGCGGCACATGTCCCGCATGTGAGGCTGAGGTGCGCTACCTTGAGGGCGAGTTGCGTCATCGCAGTCGTCTGGGGCATGCCATCATGCTGGGCGGTGTGGCTGTTGGCCTATCGGCATTGAGTTCGTGCACTGATTGCAGTGGAATCGGACAAGTGGACGGTTACATGGAGCCCGACACTTGCGATGTGGTCATAGATAATCCCGATACGTCCGGCACCGATGAAGTGCTTGTGGGCGAAGTTGTTGCCGAGGATGTCATGCGACGCGATTCAATGAGTGAGGCACGCCAAATGCCGGTTATTAAAGAAATCCAGATTGTCGGTCAAGATACTTTGGCTGAAGTCGCTGAGCCAAAGAGTAAAGAGGTTACCTCTCCGAACGATAATAATGTGCAAATCCATGGTGAGGAGGAGGAAACTAACCCTCAACCCCGAGATTCTGTAGCCAAGTGAGTGCTGAGATTGAGGCTCCGCTCATCGGTGTGTCTCGTCACCGTTTGGCGGTGGATGGCAAGGGAGTGACATCGCTCGTGGCTTTCCACGGATGCACTTTGCGTTGCCGTTTCTGTCTGAATCCGCATTGCCTTGTCCCCCAACGCGTCTCGCGCCGCGTGACGCCGCGGGCACTTGTCGATGAGCTGATGATTGATAACCTTTATTTTCTTGCCACCGGCGGGGGAGTGGCATTTGGCGGTGGTGAGCCTTGTCTGCGCAGCGAGTTTATAGAGAAGTTCCGCGCGTTGGCGCCACCGCGTTGGCGCATCACGATAGAGACGTCGCTCAACGTCGACTCTCGGCATTTGGAGCGCTTGCTCCCAATCGTCAATGAATATATCGTTGACATTAAAGATTTAGACGCAGGCGTTTATCGTAATTATACCGGAGGCGACGTGGCGCGCGCGACTGATAACCTGCGTTGGCTGCTCTCTCACGACGGTATGGCCGCGCGCGTGATAGTGCGTGTGCCGCACATTCCCGACTACAACACACCCGACGGTGTCGCTCGCACAATCGCTACCCTCTACGCGATGGGCGTTGTCAACATCGATGAGTTCCACTACCGCCTGCCCCAATAATAAATGATATGACGACAAATAGTATGCGGCTTGTCATTCGTTGTCGTAGTCTTTGTATTCCTCATCGTCTTCATAGTATTCTTCATTTTCGTCATCGTAGTCATCGGCCGATGAGGCGTTATAGTATTTTGCGCCGCGTTTGTAGCCTTCGGCGTATCCGTCGCGGTAGCCGCGGGCGTATTGGCTGCCGTGGGGAACGTACTGCTCGCGTTTGGCTTTGGGCACCGTAGCGTTGTAGCGTTGGCCATATTCTCCGGTCTGAAAACCGGCGCGGTGACCGTCGCGCTTTCCGGCGTCAAATGCCTCCTCGGCTTCGGTTTTGGTCTCGACGGTTTCAGTCTCATCAGTTTCTGTCTCATAAACCGATACGGTGAACGGGAGTGACACGTCGGGATAGTGGCGAAAGGGGGTGATGGCGATTGTGTCGATTTGTTGCGGCGTGTCGCGGCTCGCCAGGTGGTCGATACCCAACACGAGAGCCGCCAGCAGTGGCGTGACCAGGCCGATGATGACGATTGTTTTGGCTATACGGAGTCTCATGAGTCGATAATTGTCGCAAGAGGCAGCCACGAGATGGCCGCACCCCCGGACGTGTTGATGCTTTTTATGCGAAGGCGCGGCGAGCGGCGGCGACACCGAGGTCGTAGGTGGCCTGCATCTTGGCAGGGTCGCTGCTCAGGCGGCTGATCGGCAACGGCTCGTCGGGTTGGATAACAATTGCGGCGCCGTCGCGCGCACGCCGCGCCACATACTCGAGTTCCTCGTTGTACATCTCGTGACGGCGGGCCATTGCGTTGAGCAATGCAGGGTAGCGGCGCAGCATGATACGTGCGAGCCACATCAGCGGATTGGGCTTCTTGACGAAACCCACGGGTTGGGTGAGCACAACGATGTTGCGGTCGTAGCCTTGGCATTCCATATATCGCAGGGGGATGCTGTCGCTGATGCCGCCGTCGAGCAGTTTCATGCCGTCGAGTTCCACGATGCGGCTCACCATCGGCATGGACGATGAGGCGCGTATCCACTCGTACAGCACCTCGCCGCCCTGCTTGATTGGCCGGTAATGGGGCTTGCCGGTGAGCACGTCTGTGGTGACGATGTGGTAGTCGACGGGCGAACTCTCGAAGGCCTCGTTGTCAAACAGGTCGTACTCGCGTGGTACGGTGTGGAAGGCGAACTCGGCGTTGAAGTAGTCGCCGGTGGTGAGCAGTGACCACAGGCCGCAATAGCGCCGGTCGCCGGCAAAGCGCTGGTTATAGCGCAGGGCGCGGCCGCTCTGACGGCTGACGTAGTTCACGCCGAAGGCCGCGCCGGCGCTCACGCCCACCACGCCCTGCACCTCGATGCCCAACTCGAGCATCACGTCCATCACGCCGGCGCTGAACAGCCCCCGCAGCGCGCCACCCTCGAGCACGAGGCCGGTGCGGTCCCGTGGGGCCTCCCCCCACCCCCTCTTGAAGGAGGGGGCTATGGGTAGTTGATTTTGCTGTTGGCTCATTGCTTGGTGATGGTGCAGGTGGAGCGGGTGTCGCACTTGAGCGAGAGCGAGATGTGATAGGCGCCGGCCTCGGTGATGGTGAGTTGTGGACCATTGGTGACGATGTCGCCGGTTGTGCCGCCCCAGTTCATCTCCCAGTCGTGGTTGGCCCGGAACTTGAACTCGCCGGCGGTGAGCTCGGCAGAGCACTCCCAAGCGCCGGTGGACTTGTTGAACGTCATGTCGAGGTCCGTGTCGCCGTTGGCGGTGCCGATAATGCTCACCGAAGTGATGGAAGCCACGTTATAGAGCATATTGCCCAAGTCGACATTCACGCGATAGAAGCCCGCTTCGGCAGTGAAACTGTCGCCTAACTCTTTCAAACCATTGGCCGTGCCATCGCTGCCAAAGGTGATACCTTCCCACGAGAACTCATCGCTGCGGAAAGTGTAATAACCGTCCAAGTAAGCATAACCGACGTATTTGCCATTGGTGGCGCCTGTGCGGTACATCGGGTCGGCAGGGCTACCCCAACCGTTGTGGTTGCCGGCGATGAAGATGTAGGGGAAGTCGTATTTATTGGCTTCCTCGAGTTTGAATGTCATCATCCACGGGTCGAAGATGAGAGTGAGAGCCTCGGGCAAGGTGTCGGCAATGGGGGTGAGTGTGGTCAAGTCACCTTTCCTGTTGTCGGTAACGGTGCCTTGCGGCAGACCATATTGTATGCCATTATCATCGGTAATGAGCCACCGGTCGCCTTGTGCCAAATCAATCTTATAAGAGTCGGTGCCCTCGATTTGCTCCATCGCCTTGCCGCCCACGGTGTACTGCCGACCGCTCAGGTCGTTGTGGACCACGCGGACGCTGCCGGCCAGATTGGCGTTGTCAGGCAGGGTGAAGTCAAGCGTGAAGTCGTTGTCGGTGTGGTCGGTCAGTCCGAGATTATCGAGAGCCTGCTTGAAGTCAGACGAGTTAACCCATCCATCCTTATCTGCCGTGACTTCGTCAGTTAAACCATTGCTTTTCAGTAGCACCTTGCTCGCGGCAGGGGTCGCCCCATTGTAGTAATGCGGCACGTAGAGGCGGTAGCCGCCGGCGGTGGGCGCGTTGAAGTCGATGTCTTCGGCCGCAGTGATGTAGAACTTGCGGCTTGTCGGGTTGCCGGTGGAACTCAGGAAGACGTACCGCCCGGTGATGTCGTTGAAGAACACGGTGTAGGTGCCGGCTGCGACGGGGATGTTGTTGCCGTCCTGTATGCCGGTGCCAAACGGGAATGTCGCGCCGCCCCAATTGATGTCCCACGCATCGTTGGCCGTGAACTTAACATTGGTGTCGGCATCGAGAGTGACCGTTGCCCACCAGTCGTGATTGTCGTGGCCGCGCAATGGCTTGAGTGGCGTGGCCGACGTGCTCCAAGTGTTGAAGTCGCCGGCAAGGGCGATAGTGGAGAAAGACTGCGGCGTGGTGTCAAGTCTGGTGAATGTGATGTGCTGTGAGCCGTTAGTGGAGCACTCCATGGTGATGGTGTAGATACCTGTTACTGTCGCGCGGAATTGCCTGTTATCAAAGTCTTCCTGCTTGATGCCGCCGCATAACTCTTGCCATGCGTAGTAGGAGATTTGATTCGCATCATCCCATGAGCCGGGCTTATTGATGAACTTAAACATATCGCCGGCGGTCATCAACGATGTATAGGTCAGCGTTGTGACTATCGTGTTGGAATAACTGCTCTCAAAAGCCACATCAACAGGATAGAGCGGAGCGAGGCTCGTGCCGATTGCCTCGGGGTTGTTGTCCCACTGCCGGTCGCCGATGTCGCTGCCGATGATATACCACTGCTGTGGCGCTAACGCGTTATAAGGCTTGACGTTGCGCACCACAGAGTTGGAGATGACCTGCGTGCCGTCGTATGTCGCCACGCAGCGGAAGTGGACGGTGACAATGTCCATCGACGACAGGCGGTGGCTGAGCATCAGGTTGATTTCCTGCGGATTAACAACAAAGTCGGTGCCGTTGATATTTGAGTTTTGGTTGAGCGAAATCGGTTGCGGGAACTCGCCGTCGGTGTCCATCTCGATGCGGTAGGTCGGGGTCACAACCGGGTTACCATAGTCCGGACTGTCCCATTCAAAGGCGAAGAACGGTTCTGACTGGAGGCTGATGACATCGGCCGCGCCGGTCTCCAACCTCAGTTCGAACGTTTCGGGCACTTGATAATCGTAGCCGGGGTTCTGAGTCAAGTTCGGATTTTGCTCCATCGCCATTGCGGGGATGGGAAAGAGGTTGAGCGCGGCGGGGATGTCTTTGCCTTCAAATGTGCCGCCTTTCCACTGCCAATTATAGTCGGTTTCACCGCCATATCGGCCAAAGCGGATCAGGTCCATGCGTCGGCGACCCTCGAAGTAGAACTCGCGGCTCCACTCGTCGAGGATACCATCGAGCGAATAACTGCGCATGAGCGTCGCGCCGGCGCGTGTGCGCAGGGCGTTGATGGCGTCGGCCGCCTCGGCCGGCGTCACGCTGCCACCGTCCTGGCGCGTGAGAGCCTCGGCGAGCGTGAGGTAGGCCTCGGCCTTGCGCAGCAGGAACACGTCGGCATCGGCAATCTGCGCATTGGACGATAGCGAGCCGTCGGTAGTGAAATTGGTGAACTTCGCCACGGCGAAGCCATTGTGAAAGTTTTGCCAGTCGGTGTTGTAGAGAGTGCGGTCCTTGCTGTTGAGCAGCGCGCGGTCATCACCGGCTGTCACGGCGTTCTCATAGCCTCTGGCGGAGGGTATCTCATTATCGGCATAGTCACCCTCGGCAAAGAATTGTCTCACCAGTTGCGGGCGAGCGCGTAAGCCGGCCCAACACTGGTAATAGAGGCCGTTGTTGGTATAATGCCACGGGTGTTCATCCATGTCAGAGTCGAATGTGCCGGCAATCAAATACATTGACGTGCTCCACGACGTCCAGAACGTCTTGCGCGAATCGTGGATGAGCGGCATGAGGCACTCGCGGGCGGCGTCGGTGCGGTCGTTGTCGCCCATGAAGAGACGTTGATAGGCCGAGAAGTTCCAGTTCTGGCCGTTGACCTCATGGTTGCTCCGGCCGGTGACGAGTTCGTAGGGTGAGTTGATGACAAGGCGGGCGTAGGTGGCGGCGTCTTTCCAGCGTGCGGTGCCGGTGTACACCTCGGCATTGAGATAGAGGCGCGCCAGCAGCAGCCACGCCGCGGCGCGGTCCACGCGTCCGTAGTTGGCGCTGCGGCTGGTCTTGGACGACGGCTCATCAAGATTGTCGAGCGTGGCGAGCAGTTCACTCTCCACCCAGGCGAATACCTCGGCTCGCGACTTCTGCGGCGGTGTCGTCTCGCCCGGGGTGACGGTGACGGGCACGTTGCCCCACGCGTCAAGCAGCATCTGGTAGTTGAGCGCGCGCAGCAGGCGCACCTCGGCGGTGGCTGTCGCGTCGAGTTCGCTATATTTGGCAAGGTATTCGTTGCAGAAGTCGATGCCTTTGTACAGACGTAACCAGTACCCGGCCAGTTGTGGCGTTGAGGGCGTTGAGATATTGAGATTGAGATCCTCTATACCAAAATCGTTCCATGCGCACATTGCCTCGTCACTCGTCAACTCGTTTAGGTTCCACATCTGGCGGTAGAATGCCGATGTGCCGCCATCAAAATTCGGCACCCAACAGCCGCCGTCTCTGCCGCCGTCGCCGCTCACCGAGAAGTTGGCGTAGCAGCGCAGCAGTAGTGCCGCCGCGTCGGCTTCGTCGCCGGTAACGGTCGGCGTGGTGAGAATGGTGTTTAATACGGTATTCACGTCGCCCACGTCAACGTTGCCGTCGCCGTTGGTGTCGATAAAATATTGCTTGCTGCCCCCGAGGATATTGCCGAGGACGGTGTTGACGTCGCCAACGTCCACAGCGTTGTCGCTGTTGACGTCGTTAAAGTTATTGAGTGTGACACCGGCGCCGGCAGTCAGTGCCGCGCTGAGCATCGTGATGAGTAATGTCCGCTTCATTTGTTATAGTCGTTAGTCGAATAGTCGAATGCTCGAATAATCGAGTGGTCGAGAAAATTATGAATTATGCATTATGAATTATGCATTAATTTAACGCCGGAGCCTATTTCAAAGTGGAGTTTGACGATGCCCAGGTCGATGGTGGAGTATGGGCCCCAGGCGCTCTCCTCGGCAACAACCGTGCGGCCGTCGGCCTGCAGGGTGAAGCGGAACTTCTGCTGGTTGATTGCGGTGGGGGCCAGCAGAGCGGCATTCACTCCGGCGACAAACCAGTCGGGCATCTCGCCACCGGGCAACAACGACTTGGCAACCTGGTCGATGCGCTTGATGCGGTGGGGCGCACCCTCGGGGTTGACGCCGTAGCCTATAGAGATGACGCACGTGAGTTTCTCGTCGTCACGGATGTCAACGCGGTCGCGGTTGGTACGGTAGGTGAGCGCCACCCAACACGTGTTCAGACCCATGCGTTGCGCCTCGAGCACGATGCGCTCGCCGTAGTAGCCGGTGAGTTCGTCAAGGCCGGGCAGCCGCTTGTCGCCCACGATGGCGATGTAGTGGTCGGCGTTGCGGAACTTGCCGTAGTGCAGCAGGCTGGTGCCGAAGGCCTTTGGGTCGTCGGTGATGAGTTGGATGCGCAGGCCGCTCGCGGCGTTACAATCGTCGATTACCGCCTGCAAGGCTGCGACAACGTCTGCCTCAAGCGGCCTCTTCTGGTACGCGCGGATGCTATGTCGCTGTTCTATTGCTTCGAGTAGTGTCATTTATAGTTATTTTTTTTTGATTATTCGAGCAATCGAATGCTCGAATAATCGAGTGGACGAAATAATTATGAATTATGCATTATGAATTATGCATTTTAAAATCGGGCGCCGGGCTTGTTGACATCCATGCCACCATGCACGATGTCGTCGGCTGTGTAGTCGATGCGCTTGATGAGTTTGCCCTTGTTGTCGTAACTGTACACCGAGTAGCCCGACGGCTTGGGAAATCCGCCGGCGTCAATCGCCTCAAGCAGTTGGCTGAAGATGCCCGTGAGACGGTCGCGCACTACAAGTCCATCGCCGGCGAGTTGGTCGTCATAATATTCGATGATGTTGACCGACTTGCTGCTGTGGGCAAAGGAGATTTTCACACACCAGCGGCTGCGCTTCGTGTCCTCCTCACGCAGCGCCGTGGTCGGATAGTTGCCCAATCCGAGTTCAACGGCGGCCGCGACAAGCCGCTCGTGGGTGTCGCCCAGCACGCTTGTCACGTTGTCGTAACTGATAGCCTTGCGGTCGCCGAGTTTGCGGCCGTATAGATAGGTGAAGTCGCTCTTGCGGTTGAAAGTGATGAAGTAAACCTCGCTCTCACCGCTACCGGTGTCATACCGCTCAAACCGGAAACTGTCAAGCGTGTCGTTGAGTGCCACAGGACTGTTGGGCAGTAACTTGGCGTCACCCTTTGGAGTTTTGGCCGGCCTCTTGGCACAGGCGATGAAGACGGCTCCAACGGCCATAACGGCTACAATAGTAAGAATCATGCGGAGTTTCATATAGTAGTTTTTTTCAGTTAATATTTTATGTGGAGCCAGACCGCTACCTGCCCGAGGTGATGATTCCGAACGCTATCATGCGGTCATAACGCTCGCCGCTCGGGTGATAGTACACCTTCACGAGATACTCGTTGGAAGTCTGGTATTTATTACCCTCGATAGGTGCCGCGAGTGTGTCGCCGGTACCATCTGGACGATAGATGTATTGATAATTATATGCCCCTTGCTTGAGCAACAAAGTGCCGTGATAGCACCCCGTGGAGGCATCATAGTTCAGGCGTGTGGCGGCAGGTGAGAGACCTCGAGTGAGTTCCCCGTCAATGTGGATGCTGCCACCCGTCACAGGGCCGCCGGTGTCGAGCGTGAAGTGAGTTAACGCATAGTCGGCCGTGAAACACGCGTTCTCGCGATTGGTGTCGGCATTGCGGATAGTAAAATGCCCGTGCTGCGTCTGGTCATAAAGATATTGCGATGACCGGCGCGGCTTGTCTTGCCGCAACGTCACGTGGTAGTAAGGGTCAAAGTACTCCCAACGTTCTACGCCCATATTGAGCGTGTGAGCGCTAACCGTCTCAAAGCGGCGATACTCATTGCCCGCCTCGAAAATGAGTTCCGGCCGGTGCTCATACGTCACTTTGTCCGGAGCGACCATAGTCGGCGCAGTCACCACAGCACTCGTCGCGTCACGGTTGTTCTGTGAGATGACAAGCGTCAGGTCACGGTACGGGTCGGCAATCATGCCGGGCCGGCCGGTGACATCAATCGTCAACTGCTGATGTTCGTCATTATAATCAATGTCAGTGCGCGACGTTACATCCAGTCGGGCGCTCGCGATGTTCTCACACACCGAGAACCGCCGCTGCACAATCACACGCTCCGGGTCGTCCTGCTCGTAAACCGACACCACATAGTTTCCGCTCTTGGTGATACGCAGTCGATCGTTCGGAATGTCAAACGAGTAGTTGAAGTAATGTGTGAACGTCGCCTCACACTGCACCCAGTCCTCAATGTCGGCTATGTTAAAGCCGTCCACCCACTCGCTCTCCACCAGCGATGCCGTCGGGTTCCACATCGCGTCGCAATGCGTCACACTATAACGCAGGTAATGCACGTCATAGTCCAGCAAGTCAAAACTCATCGTTAACCGTTGGTCCGAGCCAAGCACAATAATCGGCGGGAAATACGGATTCTCCGGCGGAGCCAGCGTCACGCTGGCCACCATCGGGTCAATATTCAGGTCACGCGTGTCGCCGCTTGCCACGCCGGGTGGCGTGGCTGTGATAGTTACCGTTGTTATAGACAATGCGGCAACTGCAGCCACCATTCGTATTGTATCAAATTTTTTCATTTTAGGCAAAAGTCTTCAGTTCGTTGAGTCTGGCCTTGCACTAACCGCTGATGGTTAGACAAGAGAATGACAAAGTTACACTAAAATTCTAAACCCTGCAATAACCATAAGCAAAAATATTGCCAATCATGCGACTGTATTTGCAGGAACCAAAAAAAAGTAGTAATTTTGCACCCGATTTCGGCGGCCGCAGGTCGGCTGTCGGTCAGAGTCGGTTCCGTAGCTCAGTTGGATAGAGCAACAGCCTTCTAAGCTGTGGGTCTTGGGTTCGAGCCCCAACGGAATCACGAGGGGCTTTTTTGAGCCCTTTTTTTGTTGGTTGGGTGTCAGGGGGTTGTGGGGGTAAATGTCGGGGAGATTGGAGGTTAGGCGGGGAAAGGGTGTCACGGGGTGTGTTTGGTTTTATTTGGTGGTGTGACAAAAAAGCGGTACATTTGCGGTGCCGTTTTTTTATAGTGTACCGCAATGGATAAATTTCCTACTATCTCGCTGAGGTTTGACCGGCGAAAGACCGCCGCCAACGGCGGCAAGGGCACCGTGGAGGTGCTTGTGAGTTACAAGGGCGCGAAGTTGTATGTGCCCACCGGTGTGAGGGTGGCGGCCGCGTCTTGGCGCGATGGCCGTGTGGTGTCGCACCGTGACGCCGTGATGCTGAATAAGCAGGTGACGGACGTGGTGGGGCGCGTGCACCGTGAGGCGTCCAGGCTGTGGGACGAGGGGGCGTTCTCGCTGGACGGGCTGCGCTCGGCGTTGCGCCAGGCTCCGGCCGGTGTGCCGCCGGTGGAGTGGATCGCGGCGCAGGTGGAGAGCCGCCAGGTGAGGGAGAGCACAAAGAGGAACCACCGCGCGCTTGTCCACAATCTGATTGAGTACGGGCTGTTCCGGGCGTGGACGGACTTCACGCCGGCGGCGGTGATGGCTTACGACGCTTGGCTGCACGGCCGTGGTTTGGGCCAGGGGACGGTGCGCAATTACCACAAGCGGCTGAAGGTGTATCTGACGATCGCGCGGCGTGACGGGCTGCTTAACGGCGACCCGTATGACGGCATCAAGATTGAGCGGCCGAAGCCGGTTCGCCGCAAATATCTGACGGACGAGCAGCGGGCGGCTTTTGAGGCGAGGCCGCTGACGGGGGCTTTGGCCAAAGTGAGGGATTTGTTTATGTTCCAGTGCTGGACCGGCATGGGCTATGCCGACATGGCCGAGTTCGATGCCGGGCGTGACCTTGTCACGGAGGGCGGCGAGACGTTTATTGTGGGCACCCGCCAAAAGACCGGCACCGGCTATCGGATAATGCTGCTTGACAAGGCGAGGGAGATTTTGGAGCGTTATGGCGGGCGGCTGCCGGTGATGACCAACCAGAAGTACAACTATTTTCTCAAGGTGGCGGCGGCCGGCATCCGTGACGACATAACGAGCCACATGGCGCGCCACACGTTCGCCACGTGGGCGTTGCGCAACGGCGTGCCGATAGAGGTAATCAGCGCGATGTTGGCCCACACGAATATCAGTGTGACGCAGATTTATGCCGAGCAACTTCAAGAGCATGTGAACGAGGAGTACCGGCGTTTGAACCTTATGGCCACAACAAATGATTAATTAGGTAAAAAAGTTTTGAGCGGCTGCCCCAAATTGGGGCGGTCGTTTTTTTAGTATAGAGCCACGTCAACGCGGGCGATTACTTTGAAGATGTCGCCGCGGATGTCGGCCACCGGCAGGTCAAACGGCGGGAACTCGTTGTTGAACGAGACGCAGCGCACATGGCCGTCGCGCTCTGAAGGGTATAGCCGTTTGACGATTGGCCCGTCGGCGGTCATGATGGCATAGACGGCTCCCCATTGTATAGATGATGTGACGCGCTGCAGGGCAATCCACGCGCCGTCCGGTATTGACCGGCGCGGGTTATCGCGGTCGAGCATCGAGTCTCCCCTGACGCGCAGGAAAGGTATGTCAACCCGGTTGGGCACACCCGGCACGGCCATAAAGCCGGCGGCCTGACTGATGGCGAATTGCTCCATGCCGGTTGCCGCCGGCAGTCCGCCCTGGATTGTGGCGTTGTCGAAGTACGGGTTTGCGGCGATGGCTACGCCGTCGCCTGCCGTTGTTGTACCCTCGCCCGTTAGCATCTCGCCCTCGCCCGTTAGCAGCCACGTGCGCGACAACTCTGGAAATGCAGAGAGAATATTAGATAATTTATCAAGGGATGGTTGGTGGCGAAGTTTAGACATATAGCCATTTGACAAGCCACAAAGAGTCTCAAATTTGTTTACGCTCAGCCCTTTTTGATTAATAAAAAGCACAAGCCTTTGTTTTACAGATTGTTCCATATTCTTCTTATTCGGATTGCGTCCGAATTACGTTTTTTTTGATAATTTATCAGGAAAATATTTGGAAAATTTGGATAATTGCTCTATCTTTGCACCGTGGTTTTGATTAAAGCGGTTAACCGTGACTTAATCAAATGACAAAATTAAGAAAATTAATTAAGGTATGCAAAAGAAAATCAACATCACCGCCACGTTGCATGAGGTCGCCGAGACGGGCAAGCCCTGGTTGGCGAAAATCGCCGGTCGCAACAGCGTCACCACGCTGGGCAGCCTGCGCTCCCGCATCTGCGACCTCGCCCTGCCGCTCAAGGTGACAGTCAGCGACAACAACACGATGGCGATGGTGACACGCAGAAACGACTAACTAACTATCAACAATCAAATAACAAGGTTATGAAAACGCTTTATTTTATCATGTTCGCGGCACTGATGATTATCGCCGCGTGTGAGCCGCAGACGCCGCTGGCGATGGCCTACTGGGCCGGAACGTGTGTGACGCTGATGGTGGGAATGTACTGCCTGAAGGACGAAGTGTTGAACGACAAAAAGGACAACGACTATGGCCACTGACTTGTCAACCCGAACTATCCGGCTGCTTGAGCGAATTTCCCGGCAACTGGAGGTGCTTACCGACCGCGTGGGTGGCGATGACGACATGGTGGTTGTCAAGGTCGCCGCCGAGATGCTGGGCAAAACGGAAAACGCGGTGCGCCAGATGGTGTGTCGCGGGGCGTTGGACGCCGAGCACTCCGCCACGGGGCGGCTGCTATTCCGCCGCGGCTACCTGAGGGAGGTCGCCAACCGAACGAAAGAATCATAAAATTTTGCCCCGACCGCCGAAAGCCGGTAAAATAGAGCAACCGGCTGTCGCATTACTACTGAGCGAGGGAGCGTTACCCTCCGGCGGTCCTATTCAGGTCAAACCGCCCGCCATTGCGGGCAGGTGACGCGACAAGGTCATTGACGTGTTGTGTGAAAAATCCGCCGGCGAGCCGTGCCGGTGGTGGCCGAACGTGTGGCGGCCCACATGACCACACGTAGTGTTTAACGATTAATCGGTCGGCATCAAGTGCCAGGCGGGGCACACAGTTGTCCGCCATTGTTTGTCAATGACGTTTGTTTGTCAAGATGCCGGCCACATTATAGGCGGGGAGCGTCCGAGCGTAGGGATTAAAGCCTCGGAGGAACGGGCGCACAAAGGGGGGTCGCACCTCGCCCCGCCACTACGTTTTTCTTTCATAATTTAGAATCTTTTGCGCCCGTCCGTCCGTGACGGATAGACGGGTTTTTCACACGGCAGCCGTGGCCGCGACACGGTGTTTTTCTTTTCATCACAATTAGTTTAATGGGTTATTAATTTGGTTAACGGAACCGCCCGCCCGTCCGTGAGGATATGACGGGCAATTATACGGCAGCCGTGGCCGCGACACGGAGTTTTTATAGTCGAATAGGGGAGCCGAGAGCGGCAGAAGAACCCGACCCTCGCGCAGGGTACTTTGTCTTTTAGAATTTGTAAAAGCGTTTATTGACGCTCGTTCACGAAAACCAAAGGGCAAAGCGTCGATACGCTTTTTAGGTAATATGTCGTTGGGAGGCTTCGGCCTCCCTTACAGGGTGAGACCTCGGCCCCGGAGGTTGATGAGCGGGGATGAAGTCAATGTCACGCCGAAAGGCGCGCTCTTTGGATAATCTGGGAACCAATAGGGCGGGTCGCTCCGCCCCTCACCACGGCACACAGTAGTTTCATTAAAAGGTTAGTTTTTCCCGTCCACCTGTGACAGGCCGACGGGTTTTTCACACGGCTTCGCCACTGCCCCTCTGTGGTTGTATGAGAGAGGGGTGAACAGTCAGCCCCCGAAAGGGACTCTCCAAGGATTTTGCGCACAATGCGGGGTCGCTCCCGTCGAAGCCACGACACACATTAAGTTTTAGTAAAAGGTTAGTTAATAATTAGTTTGTATTGTTTGTATTGATAGATTTGAACGGACAAGAAGCAATTTCTACATGTCAAAGAATCTCTTGCCCCGGCCCTGCCGGGAGGCGCCGCCGGGGTTTTCATTAAGGCTGTTTTCATGGAACTATATACGATGCCAACGGAGCGGTATCCCCGCGTGAAGGCAATAAACCGGTGACAGGCGGCAACAGACCGCCACTCAACGGGGCCAACGGATAGTGCGGAGCGGCGTCCTCCACCACCACCCACCACGTCGCCGCCTGGCCGGGTTCGACTCCCGGAGCCCCGACAAAGAAGCATCTTTTCTCAGGCTTTGGCTTGATTGTTGATGTGGCGCCGCCTGGCGCGGCGCCTTTCAGCAATCAGGACGGAGGCCGGGAGAGAGCGATATTATTAACCGTTTTAACATCAACAATCATTATGGCAAAAGCAACAAGCAACGAACTGACGGTGCAGGAGAGCCGCGAACTGCTGTCCTCGCCCGTGTATCAGACCATCAAGACCTTTGAGGTGCAACAGCGCATGGCGCAGATGTACGTCTCCTCGACCATCGTTCCCGCGGCCTATAAGGGCAACGTGGGCAACTGTGTCATCGCCATCGACATGGCTCAGCGCATGGGCGCGAACCCACTGATGGTGATGCAGAACCTCTATGTGGTGAACGGCAATCCGGCGTGGAGCGCGAAGTTCCTCATCTCGTGCATCAACACTTGCGGCCGTTTCACGCCGCTGCGCTATGAGTACAAGGGCAAGCCCGGCACGAAGGACTACGGCTGCCGCGCCTATGCCTACGAGACGAGTGACAAGGAGCACAAAGAGCCGCTCTATGGCGTGTGGGTGACGATGGACATGGCCGAGAAGGAGGGCTGGACGCGCAAGACCGGCAGCAAGTGGCTGACGATGCCCGACATGATGCTCATCTACCGGGCGGCGGCGTTCTGGGCACGTGCCTACGCGCCGGAGATTTCGATGGGTTTCCTGACCAAGGAGGAGACCGACGACGGCGTGAACCCGCGTGTTGTCGACTTTGAGGACGTGACAATTCCCACCGTCGACCCGCAGGCTGTCGAGGCTGAGGCCGAGCCGGTGGCGGAGCCTCAGGCCGAGCCGCAGCCCGCCACACCCGCCGACGCGGTGCGCGCGGCCATGGATCGCCAGACGCGTCCGCGTGTGGACACCACCACGGGCGAACTGTTCGACTAAACTTCCACGCCCGCTCCCGCAACTGAAAACGACGCGTAGGTGGCAGGGGCGGGCAAATCAACAATCATCAACAACCAACAAAAAACCAGAGCAATGAGTTACAACATTATTCGTCCGGCCACCCACGCCGAGTGGCTCGCGCAGCGCTCGCGCGGCATCGGCTCGAGCGAGGTGGCGACAATCCTGGGTCTCAACCCCTTTGACACGCCTTATCAGTTGTGGCGCCGCAAGCGCGGCATCGACGGTCCCGTTCCCGAGAACGACGCCATGCGCGCCGGTCATATCCTCGAGGGCGCCGTGGCGACCTACTTCGAGCAGGAGACCGGCCACACGGTGATCAAGGCCAGCGACGGCGACTGGCTGGCCGTGGACAGTGACCGCGACTACATGCGCGTCTCTCCCGACCGCACCTACTGGGTGGACGAGCAGGGCAAGCGCAACGAGGCCAACAAGGGCATCCTCGAGTGCAAGACCACGCAACTCGATGTCGACGCCGACGACCTGCCGGCCCACTGGTTCTGCCAGTTGCAGTACCAGTTGGGCGTGATGGGCTACACCAGCGGCACGCTGGCGTGGCTGACGCGCGGCCGCAAGTTCGGCTGCAAGGCCGTCACGTTTGACGCCGACCTCTACGGTTATATTACCGAGAGTGTGGAGCACTTCTGGCTCGACAACATCGTCGGCGGCCGCGAGCCGGACATGTCGGGTGTGGACGACGTGCTGCTGCGCTGGCCTCTGCACACGGCCGGCAAGACAATTGAGGCCACTCCCGAGTTGATGGACAGTATCACGACAATCAAGTCTCTGAAGCCACAAATCGACACGCTCACCGAGCAGAAGAAAGAGGCCGAGGAGTTGATAAAGGCGGCCATGCGCGACGCGGACAGCCTCGTGCTGCCCGGCTCGAGCGGCACGGCCAGGGGCGACGTGCTGGCCACGTTCCGCGCGCCGAAGCCCGGCCGCAAGTTTGATGAGAAACTGTTCAAGGCCGAGCACCCCGACCTCTATGAGGCCTACTGCCGCGAGCAGCAGGGCGCGCGGCGTTTCCTGGTCAAGTGAGATGGAGATATGCGCCACCGACTTGAGAACGATTGTCAGATACCTGGAGGACGCGGCGGCGTTTTACCGTCGCCGCGCATCCATAGCCAGGGAGCGCGACCGCGCGCGGCTGATCATGCGTCTGACCCGCAAACTGAAACGTAAAATCCCGGCCGAAAAGGCCACACTACCCATGTGAAAGGAATGACTACCAAAGAGCGATTTGAACAGTTGATGGCGCGGCACAACGTGAGCGCGCCGCGAGCCCACAGCGACCTCGAGCACCGCCTGCAGGCCGCCTGCGTCCAATGGTTCGCGCTGGCTCACCCCGCGCTGCGCCACAACCTGTTCGCCGTGCCCAACGGCGGCCGCCGCGACGCCACCACCGGCGCGCGCCTCAAGGCCGAGGGCGTGCTGGCCGGCGTGGCCGACCTGATTCTGCTGCGCCACAAAGACATCTACGGCGCGCTGCTGCTCGAACTCAAGACGGCCACCGGCCGGCAGAGCAAGGCGCAGCGCGACTGGCAGCGTGCCATCGAGCGTGACGGCTACAAGTACGTCATCGTCCGCTGCATCGACGACTTCATCCGTGAAGTCGAGCAATACCTGTCACCGGCAACAACGACCCCGCAACCATGTTGAGAAAAGAGAAAGGATTCAGCAAGTGGTGGAAAGACTTCAGCGACCACGACCTCTACCGCCACCCGATTGCAAGCCGCGTGTTCACCGACCTGTGTCTGCGCGACGGCGACCGGCGTCTCACGGGCACCACCGTTGAGCGGCTGATGGCCGCGCTGCAGTTGAGCAAGCCCAGCGTGCTGAAAGCGCTGCGCCTGCTCGAGCAGGCGGGTTTCATCTACCGCGAGGTTGACTCCGAGTGCCGCAACCGCAACGTCATCCGCCTCAACTTTGGCAGCACAGCAAGGGCCGAAAGCGGTAAACAAGATTTACCGACTGAGGTAAACGAAATTGACCAAAGCGGTAAAAAAGATTTACTCGGTAAACGAAATTTACCGTCGGTAAACGAAATTGACCAAAGCGGTAAACGAAATTTACCAAGTTCGGACAATGAGCCGGAAAAAGCGGTAAACGAAATTTACCAAGTTGGTAAACGAGATTTACCGACACACCTTATTAATAGTAAAGAATTATTACAAGAATATATCGTCGACGAGACGCGCGCGCGCGAAGGAGATTTTGTTGAGGAATTTTTCTCAAAGCGGGAGCAGATTGCGAGGCTGTGCCGTGAGCTCGGCGTGAGCGCCGACGAACTGCGGCGGGTCGCGCGCGAGGTGGCCGACGACTGGGAACTCACCGGCAAGCGTCATGACAACCGCGCCGACGCGCTCTCCCACCTGCTGTCGACAATCCGCATCAAGGTCAAACTCAAAAAGCAAGAAAACAATGACACTGCAAGTAAACCAACTACTCGCGCCGAGGACGTCGCGCGCCTTGTCCACGGAGCCGCGGCAACTATCGCCCGCCGTGAGAGCGAAGGTGGACCGGACACTGAGCCTGTTTGGTGACCGTGACGGCTTCCTCGCGAAGATGGCGCCTGTCAAGCAACTCGCCGCCGGCCGTGACCCGGAGCGCGCCCACTTCGGAGACGCCCCCAGCCTGGCCATCATGCGGCAGGCCTATGGCGACACCTTCCCCGGATCCTGGCTCATCGTCCAGTTGACGGACCTGATGGCCTACACCAACAACCGCTCGCTGCCCGGCGCCGACACTCTCGAGTATCTGGCCGAGGCAATCATGCAGGACTACTACTACCTCAAAGCGTCCGAACTTTTGCTGTTTTTCTACCGTTTCAAATTGGGTAGATACGGCAAGTTCTACGGCAACGTCGACCCCATGGTCATCATGCAGGGGCTGGAGAAGTTCGCCGCCGAGCGGCAGACGGCTATCATTGCCAAAGAGGAGGCCGACGAAAGGGCAAAGCGCGACAACAGAGAAAACGTCGTGTACCCTGTCGAGTGGTGCCGCGCCCATGGATTCCCACCCACCGACGACATCCACCGCTGCATCGAGATGATGATGCTATACAACTTCGTGGTTGACCTGTTGTGGAAAATCCACTACCTCTACCTCGCGGTAACTAAAAACTAAAAACGAACAACTAAAAAACGAACAATTAAAAACGAAAGAAATGAACATTATGGCAATCTTTATCTTCGCCCTCATTTGGGCCATCGGCGCCGCTGTCGTCGCCCTTGTCGAATACGCCTGCGGCGAGCCCGCCACCACCACGCGCGACAAACTCCTCGCCGCCCTGCGCGTCATCGGCTCATGGGTATCCATCGCAATTCTCTGGAGCAAATACGGCCACGAGCAGGACACCGACGGTGGCCAACGCCACTGACCCATGCATGAACGAGGAATTAGAGAAACGCGCCGATGTGATAGCGTGCTTTGAGGCCGACCAATGGCCGGTAGCCAAGCGTGATGTTATCCGCCGACTGGTGCGTGCGGTGTGGCTGCAGGGCTACAAGCGCGGCCGCAGCGAGTGTTTAACATCAAAAACCAACGACGATGACAGTAAAGGAACTGATTGAAAATTTGCAGTGTTATGACGGTGAGTTGCCCGTCTTTGTGAAAGTGCCGGACGAAACGTGGCCGCTGCCGATTGACGCTTTGTGGCAAAAGAAAATTGAAGGTACTAAATTATTGCTGATATATGCAAACAACGATTGAACAAAGCGAGCGGCTTATGCTGCTCGGTGTGCCGCCCGTGACGGCGAGCAAAACGGACGACGCCTCGGGAGTGACCCCCGCGTGGACTACCGACGATTTGATGGACTTGCTGCCGGAGAGGGTCGGCGGCAATGTGTGGGCGGTCTCGACGCGCAAGACCCGAGGCGAGTACGTGTTAGAGTACACCTACAAGGGGCGTGTCCACCACACGCTGATAACGCACGCTCCGCGGCTGCTGGACGCGGCCTACGAGATGGTTGTTCTACTTATCAAAGAGCATTTCATTGACTATGGGACGACGTTGGACGATAGAACTGAGTGAGCCGCAACTGCGGCTGCTTGCAAACGCCGTGGAGGACTGGCACCGGTTCCTCGCCGGTCAGACGGAGATGTCGCACGCGTGCGCCGTGCTCGACCACGGCATCGAGTTGAGCGAGCGGCTGGCGGCGTTGCAGCCGATGGTCACACCCAAGTTGACGCGCGGCGCGAGTTACTCGTGGGACGGCGGCGGCTGCCCGAATGAGCACCAGCGCAAAGCGATTGCGATGAGTTACTGCCTCTATCGCGAGTTCACCCACCAACTGACGTTGGCGAGCGGTCGCCAGAGTTACAGCGTGTATCAGTCGCCGACGCTGACCTGCGAGGAGGGCGGCGAGTTGCCGATTGTAAGATTGAATTAACGCCGTACACGGCACGGGACACCCACGGGCGGTACCACCCTCGCAAACAATTTGCGTTGCGCCACGGGGCGTTTCCGTGCCAAAAACGGCAAAAAAAGATTGAACTATGGATAACTACGAAGTCAAATACAATGCAGCACTTTCAAGAGCAAAGAAAGAATTACAAGCCTGTGGTTCACAAGATTGTGATGCAGCAAGGCAAATCTTTAGACTTTTCCCCGAACTTATGGAGAGTGAGGATGAGAAGATAAGGAAGGGTTTGATTGAGTATCTTAAAGCAGATATGGAATACAATCCTTCTCAACATGAATCTTTTTATGAGGAAAGTATTTCTTGGCTTGAAAAGCAAGGAGAGCAGAAGTCTAATGATGTGGAGCCAAAGTTCCACATGGGAAATTGGGTTGTTTCTAACAAAGATGGGAAGGTTTATACTGTCGGAACTACGTATTGTATTACTGGCGATAATATCTGCCTTCATGGTATTGACAGAAACCACAAATGGGTTAACAGAGACGATTTAGATAAAGAATATCACCTTTGGACTATCCATGACGCTAAGGATGGTGATGTGCTTGTGTGTGATATAAATAAAGCCGAAATTGGCGGTGATGTAGAAAAACTTCCTAACATAACTTCAACTATTTGTATATATCAGAATGTAGTAAAAGACAAGGACTATATTCACAGCTATTGTTCTTTATATGATGGAAGTTCTTTAGTAACTCAAAACAGAATGTATTACAATATGTTTGTATATAATATTCACCCAGCCACCAAAGAACAGCGTGACTTGCTGTTCCAAAAGATGGAAGAGGCAGGTTATGAATGGGACGGTGAGAAGAAAGAGTTGAAGAAGATTGAACCAAAGAAACTTGACCCCGACAAGGTGATTGCGTGGCTTGTAGCAAACATCATTGATTTTGAAAAGTATGTTAGACTTTTCAAAAAAGATTTCGGACTATGACACAAGAAGAAAAAGATTATTGTGAGTGTTGCGGCATACATGATAGTTGCGCTTATTTTAGTAGAGGGCTACAAAGGAAGTGCGAGAAACTTGATATATTTGCCGATGGGATGCAGGCTGGAATAGCCAAAGCCTTGTTATGGCTGGAAGTCGAGTGGGAGGATTTAGGCATAAAGTGGCTGCGAGGTGTACAGTCTGCTGAAATTATCGACCAATTTGAAAAAGCGATGAAACTATGACACGACAAGAGATAGCGGAGGCTTACGCTAAAACCGAATTGCAAGACAATCACGCGCCGATTGAAGTGATTGTAGCGGCAGCATTCCTGAACGGTATAGACTATGAGCAACACCATCCCCGTTGGATTTCGGTTGAAGACGAACTGCCGCCGAAAAAGACAGGCGAGGCGAGCGATAAGGTGCTGGTCTACGAACCCAAAACCAATCGCATCGGCGCATCTTGGTACTTCCACTCGACTGGGAAGTGGTTCAACGGCTGGGATGTCACCCACTGGATGCCGTTGCCCGAGCCGCCCGAACATTTTGCTGACGTCAGCAAAAAGAAAGGAGGTAAGCAATGAGGTGCAACAAGTGTAATGGGACCGGTGTCGTAGCCAACCCAAGATACTATCGTCACTCAAACGGTGAAGCATGGGAAATGGGAATACCCGCAACAAAGCCATGCAAGCACTGTGGTGGGAGTGGTTATATCATTGGCAATATAGGCGACATAGTAGATCGCCTACGTGTTGCAGCCAATGGAGTGACTATAACTAAGAGAGAAGCAAAACAAATGCTTGATGCAATCTTAAAGTGAGGAGATAAAAAATGACTGTTTATAAATATCCTTTACTGATAACTGACGAGCAGGTTATCAGTATGCCTTCAGGGGAGTGTACACCTCGCCCAGGCTCACCTGCGAGGAACAGGGCGAATAAATAACAATCAAAATAATAAACCAATGAGCAAGATTAAAGAACTGGCGAACGTCATGAACGCCGCTGCATCGGAATATGCGCGCAAACACAATATGCGAGGCGATGAGGCGATAGGAGCGTGGCTTGTGTTCGGCTGCGCAATGCTGAAAGAAATAGCGCGCGAGAACAACGAAGATGTTGAAATGCTGGCCCGACGCGTTTGCAACATCATAACGGCGACTATACGCATAAGTAAAGAGCAATGAGCAGCGGAACATTCGTAACGGTTGAACATTACTTCAACCGCTACCACTACCAGAGCAAGCAGCAACTCATCGACGACATCGCCAAGGCCAAGGCCGACCTCGCCAAAGCGCAAGC
>CAMHQD010000027.1 GCA_946187345.1 uncultured Porphyromonadaceae bacterium
TGTGACTACATCCGCATTATCGATATTGATATCGTCTCAAGCCTATTTCAAACACAGTTTTTTGCGGGTGACCCGATATTCATGCTAAAAATCAATTATGACCGGTTGACGTTGGCACGCACGGGAGGCGGTGACTAATTTTGTACCGTCAACACGATGGCATTTGCCATGTTTGCCTGCGGGCGGCATGGCAAACGACGGCAAACATGGCTGTTAAAGTAAAAGTAAAAGTAACAGTAAAAGTAACAGTAACAGTAAAAGTATCGTCTCACGACGATAATAATTGTGCGCGAAATGGAAAAAAAAGGTTTCACAAGCAAAAAACAATGTGTCCACCGCAAAACAACCCGCTTCAGCGGGTTGCACAAACCTCGTTAGAGGTTTTACAGAAACCCCAGGTTGTAGCCGCAGGCGACTACCTGGGGCATGAAGCGAGATAATAGATGTCGCTACCTCGAAGAGGTTGCACTCTCTCGCGAGATGGTGCAAGCGCGGTGTGTGAAAGTCACCATCGCCCCCGGGTAGCCACCTGGCGGTGTCAACCAGGGGTTTTCGTAAAACCCACTATCGTGGGTTCGTGCAACCCGCAGTCGCGGGTATCGCCCTCTTATCAACCCCACCTCTCCTCCAAATAAAATTCATGGACATTCATGGTGATTCATGTTAAAAATATCGGTAATTATTTGTGGGAATGATAGATTATAACTAATTTTGCGGTCTCAATTACATTTGGTTGTTTTTAGGTTGTAAAAAGTGAATAATTATAACGAAATGGAGCGCGCCAGTTTCGGCACCCGGATGGGGGCCATCGCCGCCACAGTAGGCTCAGCGGTGGGCCTGGGCAACATTTGGCGCTTCCCCTACGAGGCCGGCCAGAACGGTGGCGGCGCGTATATCCTTGTCTATGTGATTTGTGTGGCGTTACTCGGCGTGCCCGTCATGCTGAGCGAGTTTGTCATCGGCCGCTCCACCCACAAGAATATGAAAGGCGCTTTGCGCCAACTCTCACCCGGCTCGAGCGTTTACCGCTTCACCTACATCTGCATCCTCGGCGCGGTGGTTACGCTGGGCTTCTACTGTGTGGTGTGCGGCTGGGTGATCGAGTACCTCTATCTGGCGCTCACCGGCCAATTGTTAGGTCACAGCGCCGATGAGTACGGCAGCATGTTTGCCGGCCTGGTAGGCTCACCGTGGCGCTGCGTGGCATGGACATTCGGCTTCTTGGCCATCAATTTTTTTGTGATGCTGCGTGGCGTCAAGGGCGGCATCGAGCGCGTGTCGCGTGTGATGATGCCGTTGCTGTTTGTGCTGCTCATCATCTTCTGCGTGCGCTCGCTGATGTTGCCCGGCTCGATGCGCGGCGTGGAGTTCCTGCTTGTGCCGGACTTCTCGCAACTCACCGGCAGGGGTGTGGTCAACGCGATGGGGCAGGCGTTCATGTCGCTCACGTTGGGCATCAGCGGTCTGGTGACCTACGCCAGTTACTTTAAGGACGACGCGCCGCTCGCGCGCGACGCCACCACCATAGCGGTGCTCGACACCGCGGTGGCTATCTTGAGCGGACTGGTGATATTCCCGGCGGTGTTCAGTTTTGGCGTTGAGCCAGAGGCCGGGCCGAAACTCATCTTTGAGGTGCTGCCCGGCATTTTCCAGCAGATGGGCGGTGGCGTATTCTGGGCCATAGGCTTCTTTCTGCTTGTGTTTTTCGCGTCGCTCACCAGCACCATCTCGCTCAGCGAGATCCCCATCACCTTCTTTGTCGAGGAGTATAACGTGAGCCGTCGCAAAGCCACACTGTGGTGTGCGGCCCTGACAGTGGTTATCAGTACGCTCAGCGCGCTCTCGTTCAATGTGCTGGACCACGTCACGCTCGCCGGCATGAACCTGTTTGACATCTTCAACTATGCCGCCAGCAATGTGTTTATGCTGATGGGCGGCCTATTCACGGCCGTCTATGTGGGTTGGTTTATGGACCGCGCGATTATCGAGCGACAGTTGACCAATGGCGGCGCGCTGCGTTCCAGAGTGCAGGGCTACGTCATCTTCTGCCTGCGCTACATCGCGCCCGTGGCTGTCGCCCTCATCTTCCTCAGCGTGATATAATTTTACGAGAGTTTTTTGGGAGATTCACGGTAACAATACTTCGGTAAAAAAATAAAGAAGTGCTATAAATAATTGTTTCGCGTCTATTTTCGTCTATAACAACGTCTATTATCGTCAATTTTTTGTCTAAAATAATTAAGATAGACGGAAATTGACGTTGTTATAGACGTGAATTGACGCTAACCCCAAAAATTACCGAACTATTATTTATAAGTAACAGATAATAAAGATTTACGAAGATTTACGAAAATTTACGAGAAAGATTCACGATAATTCACGGCAATTCACGGGAGATTAATTTTCGTCATTTGGACTGCCAGAGGCGGCGCAGGCGCGTCAGGGCGGCGACGGAGGTAACGGCTGTGAGCGTCCACGAGAGGATGTGGAGGCCGGCTGCCTCGGTGGCAACGATGGCGGCGATGAGCGCCGCGCCGCCGGCGATGCTCGCCAGTGCCCATCGGCTCACCGACAGACGGTAGCGCAGGCGATAGACTACGGCGACAATCACGGCGTAGGCCACATACCAAGCGGTGTAGGCCATACCCAGGCCGGGCAGACCGGCCAGACGGTAGCCGGCGATGGCGAGCACCACGCTGAGCACGGCGCTCAACGTCTCGGTGACAAGATACACGCGGCCGTCGGCGCGCGCCAGCATCACAAACGCCATTATCCACGACACCGTGCGCGCCACGATGCCCGGCGCGGCCCATAGGATAACGGGCAACGCGTCGCTGAACTCGCTCGTGTAGAGCAGCGATACCACCGGGCCGCGCAGCATCACCAGCAGCATCGCCACCGGCACGATGACCGTCACAGCCACGTTGATTTCTTGCGACACGTGCACGCGAGTGCGCAGGCGGCTGTGAGCCACGCCCGCCAACCTCGGGTAGAACTCCATACCCAGGGCGGTGAGCACCACGCCGGCATACTTGTTGACGATGATGTTTGCGCTCTGGTAGATGCCGGTGGCCTCGAGGCCGGCGGCTCCATTAAGCCACGAGACGAGGACGTAACCCGCCACAGTTGTGGCGACGGCGCCGCCTGTCATATACGCACCCATGATGATGAATTGCCGTCCCACCTGCCACGCCTTGGCTGCGGCCAGTTTAACGGCCGGCAAGGTGCGGTCGCGCCACAGCCACGCCGCGGCGGCCACCGTGGCCGCATAGGCGATGATGGACGGCACAACGCTATCCATGCGCCAAAAATAGAACATCGGCACGCTCACGACAAGTCCGCCAACGGCACCGGCGATTGTTACCGCCGCCAATCGCCGCAACTGCGACGTGCCTTGCAACACGGCTTGGCGACCGTTAGTGAGTGCCATCAGCAACACCGCTACGGCCATGGCGCAGAACGCCCACGCCCATTCCGTGCTCTTGAACGAGAAGATGCTGAGCAGTGGCGACAACGCGATTGTGAGCAGTGCGCCACCCACTCCGAGCCACACGCTCCAGCACCTGACGGCCGATGCCGTGACTGCGGCATCGAAGTGTCCCTCGCCGGCGCGCGCCTGCGCGATGTCGCGCACGCTGCTCTGGCGGATGCCCAGGTTGGTGGTCGTGATGAGCATCTCCAACGCGTTGCTCAACACCGCAAATAGGCCCACACCGGCCTGTCCCAGCCACATCGCCACCAACTTGGTGCGCACGATGGAGCAGAGGATTGTGATGCCCTGCGAGCCGCTGAACAGGGCCATTGCCTTGAGCATCGCCCGAGTGAGCAGGCTGCCCTGTTGTTTGTTATCATTTATTTCCATGATGTCTTCTACCCACCCATCCTATAGGAGGCGGCTTATTTTTGCTAAAAATTATATCGTGAGGCGCAAGGTCGTGTAGGCCACGCCGCGGCCGCCCAGGCGGGCTTTCTGGTCAAGTAGCGACGCGTTGAGCACTGTGCCGCCCCGCTCGTTGCTCGTGCCGTAGTCCAGATAGCGGCAACCGCGCGAGCGTGCCACCTCATAGGCCTCACTCATCACCAGTGGCAACACGCGCAGTTGGCGACCGCGCCCGGTGGTCGCGATATACTGGCAGTGGGCAACGGTGGGGGAGAGGTAGAGCACGGTGCCGCCCAGCATCTCGCCGTCGGGCGCGGTGGCCGTCAGTAGCATGATGTCCTCGGGAAAGTCGGCCGCGAGTCGTATAATCTCGTCAAGCGAGTGCACCGGCCGCGCGCCGTAACGCTCGTCGAGCAAGTCATTCAGTATCTGCCAGAAGGCGGCCCAGTCGTCGCTGCGGTTAACAGTCACACCGGCACGACGGGCGTGATGCACACTGCTCACGCTGCCGCGGTTGAAGGGCGGCTGCTCGCCGGCTCTCACGTCAACGGTCGCGCTCAGATTCATCGCCTCCACCGTGGCTCTGTGGCGCCACAGGGCGTAGAGGTCATCTTGAGCCGGAGCACGGTGGTAGATGTGCGGCACGGCCTTGTAGTGCAGCGTGTTAATCCCCTCGCCCGCCATCCAACGGCACATGGCCTCGATGATGTCGAGCATCGTGTTGCCCGTCACGTGGCGCGCGTCGGTCAGCCAGCCGCCATAGGTGAGACCGGCGTGGCTAAACAGTTCGCCGTTGATGATGCAGGCCGGCAACACCGCCACGAGGCGGTCGCCGTCCAATGCCATGAGCGAGCAGTCGGCGAAGCGGTCGCTATGGTAGTCCATGTAGGCCCGGTAGTGCAACAACGTTCCCTGCGTCGAGCGGCTAACCAACTCGTCCCAACGGTCGCGGTCCCGTGCGGCATTATATCGCGATATTTCAACGCTGTGGGTATTCATTGCCTTGTGTAAGGTTGTGTGGGTCAACTGGTTGCCCGTTATTCCATATCTCGAGATGCAGCGTGCATAGTCCGTTTGGTGCGATGGCCACCGCGCCAATCGTGTCACCGCGCGCCACGCGCCGGCCAATGCTGATGTCGGTGTCACTCAGGGTGACAACCGGACTGATGATGGCGAGCAGACCATCGTCGGCACGAACAGCCACTGCCATTGTGCCGTCATCGCTCGCTCTTGATGCTTCAATCACGCCGTCCACAGCACTGAGGGCCATAGCGGCCTCACCATGGCGGCAACGCAGGTCAATGCCGATGTTGTCGTCGGTGATGTTGTGCAGCCGCTCGCCCATGAGACGCGTGATTCCATAGTCGCTCACCACCGCCACGGCGACGCTCGCTGGCCACACTCCGACGGTATAGCGAAGTGTGTCGGCCGGTTCATCGCCTATTGGCAATGGCTCCGGCAAGGCACCGCGGTTGCGCATGGTGCCCACCACGGTTCCAATCACGGCTCCTGCCGCGACGCACCACATTATCGCTGCCAGCATTGTCCGTTTCATCGCTATCGTTCTATTGTGAGTCACCGAAGAGTGACATCAACCGTTTGGCGTTGATGCGTTTGTAGTTTGCCGGTGCTGTAAACTCCTCGATGCGGATGTCCTTGTCCCACTTCACGTTGTTGTACTTCAGGCTCATTGACAACTGCTTGCCTTCGGCAAGGCTTGCTGTGGCCGTCACCCTGTGAGGCAGCCCGTCGATGCCGCCCTCGTCGGCAATGTCATCATATTTCACTTCATACCGCCCGTCGGGCAGACCGCTGTCGGGTAGCGCGTTTATCTCCATCGACGTGATGTGGCCGGCACTATCGCGCTTAAAGGCGCACACAAAGTAGCGTGCCAACTCGCCGGCTGCGGCAAACTCGCGACCGGTGAACACGTCCTGCAGATTGTCGACAGTCACCGGCATTCCGCCAGTGATTGTGCTCACCGGCTCGAGCAGGTACTGCTTGTGCCACTTGTCAATCATCAAGATGCTGTCGCTGGCGATAATCATCTTGCCCATCTCGATGCCGAGCATCGGACGCAACGAGATAACAATCTGACGGCCTGCGACCATACGCAACTGCATCGATGATGTGAAGTCCTTCTTGTCGCTGCCCACGGTGAGTGCGCCTCCGGCTTGCATTGTTTGCCACGCCTTACCGGCAACGGGTGCCGTAGGCGTGACCACCTCTCGTGTGCCGCGGCATCCAACCAAGAGTGCCGCTACCGCCAATGAGGTTGCTATCTTCACTTTTAATCCCATGATTTCAATGTCTTGTTTTTTATATTGAAAACGCAAAAGAAACGAAATAATTACATTTTATCACACTTTTCACTCATTGGCTTGTCGTTGGGCCAATTTGTTGTCGCGCGCGTGCGAGCAATAAAATGCTGTTGAAATCGTTAAAAATATCAAATACGCTACATTCTTGTCCGGTTTGTGGTTGGTATTAAGATTTTTTTGTTACCTTTGTAGGTTAAAAGCAATTATACTCCCCCAACCCCTCCTAAAAGAGGGGGAGAAAGGAGATACAATTAAATTGACAGCGAAATATGGGATTTAACCATGACCAAAGGCGTCGCAACACGTTTGCCGGCGTCCGATATACAATAGCCGGAGCGTTGCTGCTGGCCTCTTTGGCAGTGGCCGGCACGGCCCAAGCCTTTGACGCGTCGAGTTATGCCGCCGCGTCTCGACTGGCGACAGGGCGATGGGTAAAGATTAGCGTTCCGGAGAATGGCCTCTACCAGATTACCGATGCCGATGCCCGCAGTTGGGGCTTCACGTCGGCCGCCGCGCTGCGCGTCTACGGCTACGGCGGTCACCCGTTGCCCGAGGCGATGAGCGCCGACACTCCCGACGACCTGCCGGCCGTGCCGGTAACTCGCGTTGGTGGAGCAATCGTCTTCTATGGCGCGGGCCCTACCACTTGGACCGCCGATAATACCCGTGGTGCCGAACTCACCTTTGTTCAGGTGCAGCATCCCTACGCCACCGCCGGATACTACTTCGTCACCGAGGACGCCGCCGCCACCGAGGCCACTCCCGTCAGCGCGACGGTCACGCCTTCTGGCGAGCCGGCGACAACATTTGTCGAGCGACTCTACCATGAGCAGGAACTGCTCAATCCGGGCGAGACCGGCCGCAACCTCCTTGGCGAGGACATCTCCTCACGCCCCGTCACCGTGTCGTTTGATCTGCCGGGCAGAGTGGCCGGCGCGCCCGTGGTCGTGCGCACCGACATCGGCTCCTGCTCCACCTCGACAACGGGCAGCATGACGTTTGCCGCCAACGGCACCACGCTGCCGGCCACCGGCGACGAGACGGTGCCGATTAACTCCGACCCTCACCACATCCACTACTATCCCACCAGCCATTACCGCCGCGTGGACATCGGCACCGCCAATAAACTCGACTGGCGTGTGACCTACGCTTCAATCAACGGCATCAAGATTGCCCGTCTGGACTTTGTGACCGTCAACTATGAGCGCAACCTGGCGCTGACCGCCGGCGCGCCGCTCGCCTTTGGCGACATCGCGGCCAGTGCCGGCAAGGCCTACCGCCTGCAGGGTGGCGGCAGCGGTGTGACCGTGTGGGACGTCACCACGCCGTGGCAACCGCAGGCGCTGGCGGTGGCAGAGGACGGCACTTTTGCCGCGACGGCCGGTGGTCATCGCGAGTATGTCGCCTTTGCTGCAGACGCCGTGACCTCGCTGCCACATCCGACGATGCAGGCAGTGGTCGCCAACCAGAATATTCACGCCGAGCAGACACCGGATCTAATCATCCTCGCCCCGGCCGAATATCTGCCGCAGGCCGAGCGTCTGGCTCAACTCCACGCCTCGCGCGACACAATGCGAGTGCTCGTGCTCGACCACACGCTGGTGTTCAACGAGTTCTCGAGCGGCACGCCTGACGTGATCGCCTATCGCCGCTTGTGCAAGATGTTCTACGACCGCGGCGAGCAAGCCGGTGAGACCGCCGACAGACACTCGTTGCGCTACTTGCTGCTGATGGGCGGCGGCTCATACGACAACCGCCAGATTAGCGCCAAGGTGGCGCAAGCCTCCTATCCCATGCTGCTGCTGTGGCAGAGCGAGGCCAGCAGCAACGAGAACACATCGTTCTGCTCCGACGATATTCTCGCCACCCTCGGCGACGGTGTCACCAACCAGTTCCACCGCTTCAAACTCGACATTGCCGTGGGACGTATGCCAGCGCGCAGTCTTGCCGAGTTGCGCGTGATGGTTGACAAGACAATCAAGTATGTCTCTGAGCCGGATTACGGGCCGTGGAAACTGAATATGCTCCATCTGGCCGACGACCAGGACGGCGCGGTGCACATGCAGCAGGCCGAGATGTTCATTGACCGGGCTCGCAACAACGGCGCGGCCGACTTTATACACAATCACGTCTTCATCGACGCCTATCCCGCCGTCACTCAGGGTAGCGGACGCGTCTATCCCGCCGCCCGCGACGCTTTCTATAACAGTTTGGCCGAGGGACAACTCTACTGGCACTATACCGGCCACGCCAACCCCAACTCGATGACCGCCGAGGGCATCATCCAGCGCAACGACTTCACGTCGATGTTCTACTATCACCACCTGCCCGTGTTTTACGGTGCCACTTGCGAGATCGTGCGCTTTGACGCGAGCGTCATTTCGGGCGGAGAGTTGCTCTACACCAACGCCAACGGCGGCGTGGCGGCTATCATCGCCCCGCCCCGCCTGGTCTATGTGACCAATAACGGTGCCCTCTCGGTGCTCTATGGCCGCAACTTCATGAAACGAGATGATAACGGCCGCACCCTTCCGTTGGGAGAAACGCTGCGCCTGGCCAAGAACGCGCGCCTGGGCGACACCAACACCAGCCGATACTTCTTTATCGGCGACCCGGTGATGCGCATGGCTGTGCCCAACAACACCGTCGTGATCGACCGCATCGGCGACACCGACGTCAGCGGCGGCAATGTCACAGACAAGCCCGTCTATAAGGCCCGCCAAACGATTAACATCAGCGGCCACATCACCGACTATGGCGGCAACACGTTGACCGACTTCGACGGCGAGGTGACGGCCATCCTCTTCGACAGCGAGCAGTCGGTGGTCACCAACGGCTACGGCAGCGACGGCACCGAGTTTACCTATCTCGACCGCCCCAACAAGTTGGCTTTGGTCAAGACAACGGTCACCCACGGCACGTTCAACATCTCGCTGGTCGTCCCGAGTGAAATTGTCGCGACTTATGATAACTACAGCCCGTCGATGGTACACTTCTACGCCTGCGACCGCACCCACTCCCTCGAGGCCATGGGCAGCAACAGCGACTTCTACATCTACGGCTACGACGACAGCGACAGCGACACCACGCCGCCGATGATTGACTATATGGGCCTGAACAACACCTCGTCGTTTGTCGACGGCACCGCCGTCAACTCGTCGCCGCTGCTGCTGGCGCGCGTCAGCGACGACCACGGCATCAATGTCTCGCAGGCCGGCATCGGCCACAACCTGTCGCTCACGCTCGACGACACCGTCACCTATAGCGACGTAGCCTCGTTCTACCAGGCCGACGTGTCGGCGGCCGGTGAGGGCGGCGCGGGTATCATCCGTTACAAACTCAATGACCTGGCCGAGGGCAGCCACACGCTGCGCCTCAGGGTCTGGGACGTGTATAACAACAGTGCCGAGCGGACCATTCAATTCTACGTCAAGAGCGGCCTCAGACCCGAGTTGGTTGACGCTTACGCCGTGCCAAATCCGGCACGCACCGAGGCTAAATTCTATATCGAGCACAACCGGCCCGATGCCGTGGCCGCCGTCTCGGTGCAGGTCTATGACCTGATGGGACGCTTAGTGTGGGATAGTTCGCAGAGCGGACGTAGTGATGAGTTCACTTCCGCTCCGGTGGTCTGGGACCTCACCGACAATGCCGGAAAGCGTGTGCCGCGCGGCATCTATGTCTATCGCGCGTCATTATCCATTGATGGCTCTCGCGAGGTCTCCAAGGGTCGCCGCATTGCCGTCACAGGCGAATAATCAAGTCTTTTAACGCCGACAATGAGTAATCGTCAAAAAAATATAACGCCGGCCGCAACAGTCGCTTCGCGTCCACAGTTGCCAGAGCCAACGCTTCGGCGATTGCCGTGGTATCTGGCCTACGTGCGCACGCTCAAGCACGACGGCGTGGAGCAGGTCTCGTCCACACGCATCTCGCGCGACCTGGGCGTTGCCGCCACACGCATCGCCAAGGACCTCTCTTTCCTCGACATCAAGGGCAAGACGCGCATCGGATATGACGTGGCTTCGCTTGAGCGTACCCTGACCGACTTTCTCGACTTCACGACCAGCCACCGAGCCGTTATCATCGGTGCCGGCAGCCTGGGCGGGGCGTTGCTGCGCGACACCGGTCTGGCCCAGTATGGCCTCGAGATTGTCGCCGCCTTTGACATCAACCCCGCCATCGTGGACACCTCCGTTTGTGGCGTGCCTGTCTATCACATCAACGATTTGGCCGCTGTGGCGCGCACCTGTGGCGCCACCATCGCCATTCTCACCGTGCCATACCAGATTTCGCAGCAAGCGGCCGATGACGCAGTCAATTGCGGCTTCCGCGCCATCTGGAACTTCACGCCGGTGCGCATCACCGTGCCGGCCGGCATCGCTATCGCCAACACTTCAATCTACGCCCACCTGGCTCTCATCTACAACCGAATGATGGCCGGCGGTGACCCTGCCCCTCACGATGACCTTAATTGACAACAATAACAATATTACACGATACAAGACATGACTGACAAGCAATTTTCATTCAAGATGATGGTGACCGCGATGGCTATCGCCCTCGGCGCGCTTTGCGCGCAGGCGCTGCCCACGTCGCGCTATGCCACCACGTCGCGCCTGAACAGCGGCACTTGGGTAAAAATCAACATTCCCGAGTCGGGCATTTACCAGATTACCTACGCCGAGTTGCAGGAGATGGGCTTCAGCAATCCGGCCAACGTGCGGCTTTACGGCTTTGGCGGCCACCCCATCAGTGAGGTGCTCAACGGCAATGTGCCCGACGACCTCATTCCGGTGCCGGTGGAGCGCTTCGCCGACAAAATGGTGTTCTATGGCTGTGGACCGGTCCAATTCGACCTGAAATATTCCACCTCCTCAACCCACTTTGAGCGCGCCATCAACACCTATTCGACGACAGCGAGTTACTTCCTCACCGAGAGTTCCGCCGGCGAGGCTGCTCCTGTCAACGTCCCCTCCGCGGTGATCGGCTCCACCAAGCGAACAACCTGCTATGACCTGTTCTATCACGAGATAGAGATGGAAAACGTGGGTCTCACCGGCAAGACGTTCCTTGGTGAGAACATCTTCAGCGGACGTACCTGGAGTGATGACGGACAACTTTGGTTTGACTACACCCTGCCTCAAATCGTTGGATCCAAACCGATCTGTGTCTATCTCTCGGCGGCCGCGCTGCTCTCCGGTGGATACGGCTATGTGTCATGCAACGTCGAGAGCGGAGGCCAGCGCCAGGAAGTGGGCTTCTCCGTTTCCGGCTCGCGCATCTACTCCAAGAGTGACAACAACACGTTCTATAATCTGGCGTCGCCCTACGCAATGCTGACGCTCACTGCCCCGGAAACGAGCGGCCGCATCAATCCGTGGATTAGCACCCCGAATATCGACAGGGCCGACCGGGCGATGCTCGACCACTTCATCATCACCTATCAGCGCAACAATGTGCTCGATGAGAGCGACAACGGCCAGATGCGCATGGGCATGACACTGCTCTCAAGCAATGATGTGGTGATTATGCCTTCGGCCTCGTCCTCCCTGAGGGTGTGGAACATCGACACGCCCACCGAGCCGGTGAGCATGCAACTCTCTGACTATGACGACGGCGAAGGCACTGTCGGACGCGCCTTCTCGCCTATCAAGACGATGAACAGCGCACAGTTTATCGCCTTTGACCCCTCAATGCTGCTAAAGACAATCTCCTCCTATGAGCCGGTGACCAACCAGAACCTCCACGGCCAGCCCGTGCCGGATATGCTCATCGTCACCAGCACACCCTATCTGGCCCAGGCCGAGCGTGTGGCTGACCTTCACCGTGAACTCGACGGTATGGACGTCCTCGTGGTGGACCAGAAACAGGTTTACAACGAGTTCTCCAGTGGCACGCCCGATGCCATGGCAATACGCATGCTGTGCAAGATGTTCTATGACCGCGACAACACAAAGTTCCGCTACCTGCTCATGTTCGGCCCGGGAACCTACGACAACCGCGGCCTCAAGGGCAAGCGAGACAACGTCGTCATCACCTACGAGAGCAAGCAGAGCGTGCGCGAGGACCAGTCCTACGCCTGCGACGACTTTTTCGGCCTGCTCGAGGACAATAGCGGCAGTGAGCCTTCGGCCGACCTGCTGTGTCTGGGAGTGGGACGTATGACCGGTTCTAACCTCGAGGAGGCCACCTCCGACGTCGACAAACTCGAGAATTACCTCCGCAGCAACGACTACGGACCCTGGCGCAACAACATTATGATTGCCTGCGACACCGGCGACAATGACCTGCACCTATTCCAGGCCGAGGAGTCATGCCTGCTACTCCAGAACGAACTCAACACCGGCATGGTCTTTGACAAGGTTTACAACGACCAGTTTGCGCGCGCCGCCAACGAGACAGATGTCGCTGATGTCACGCGGCGCACCGCAAGCGAGGCAAAGCAGCACTGGAGCGACGTGATGAAGGCCGGACAATATTTCTCGACCTACATCGGCCACGCCGGTCCCACGACTTACACCAAGGTGGCTCACATGTGGACCTCCAACGATGTCCTCAACACTTCTTATAGCCGACTGCCAATCATGTCAACGGCATGCTGTGATGTCGCGCGATATGACGGCGGTGTGCAGGGCATTGCGGAACTCATGTTCCACAAGAAGGACGGCGGAGCCATCGCGCTGCTCACCAGCGGACGCGCCGTCTACGCCACCGACAATGACGCTCTCAACCGCGCCTTCATGAGAGCCATGTTCACCTACGAGGCCACCGGACAGATGCCGCGATTGGGCGACGCCTATAAGGCCGCAAAACGCTCCTTCGGCACCACCGCCAACCTCAACAAGATGGCGTTTATGCTACTCGGTGACCCGGCAATTCAAATCAATTATCCCAAGCCGCTCTTCAAAATCACCAAGGTGGGCACCGCCAATGCCGACAACGTGTCGTCTTACACCACCTGCTACCCACTGCAGAGTTATAACATCGAGGCTCAGGTGCTCAAACCAGGCACCAACGAGGTGGACGATACCTTCAACGGCAATGCGACCATCACCCTCTACGACAACCAACGCCTCTACAAGAGCAACGTTTCCAGCAGGGTTGACAATAAACGCGACACCATCTCGGTTTACTATCCCCGCAACAAACTGGCTGTGGTTGAGGGTCGAGTGACCAACGGCATCTTCAAGGGCACCATCGTGCCGCCGCGATATGCCGAGGCTCTGCGTTCCTCCACGGTGGCCAACATGATGGTGATGCTCAGCGCCTATGCCCACCGTGACAACTCCACCGAGATGGTCAACGGCTCCTTCAGCAAACTGCGTCTGGGTGCCTTTAACGAGAGTTACGCCACCCCGGACGACGAGGCCCCGGTCGTCGAGTCTTTGGCCTTTGTCGGTCACGAGGGCAGCGACCTGCCACAGGTGGGTTCCAATGCCCCGCTCCACATCGTCGTCACCGACAATGTGGGCCTCAACGTACAGTCCCACAGCGTTGGCGGCAAGATGAAACTCACCCTTGACGGCGGTGCCACCGTCTTGGCTGATGTGGCAGCCATGGCAACCGTGAGCGACGGCAGCAAGCGCGCCGTTATCGACTATCCGCTCGACCAACTCGAGCCGGGCGACCACGTGCTCAGTTTTATCGCCTACGATATGACCGGCAACAGCACTACGGCCACGCTGCCATTCCAGGTGGTGAATGACTATAACGCCACCGTCACCCCGGCAGATGATGCCGTCACCGCTCCGGTGCAACTCACCTTCGCCAGCGAACTCGATGCGGAGCCCAGTCTGGTGTTCAAGGTCATCGACATCGCCGGCAATCTGGTGTGGAGCACCACCACGACCTCCAATGAGGTCACCTGGCCGCTCACCGACCACGCCGGCAACGCCGTCGCGCCGGGCCTCTACAAGTGCTTCGCCACCTTCCGCACCACCGGTGCCTACGGTGGCACCCCAATGCGCGACATCGTCGTCCTCCCATCCGTCCGATAAAAAACATTACCGGCACGCGTGGACGGTAAACGCCGGGACACCGAAATCACGGGGACGGTTCTTCTGTTTCAGCAGCAAACTGTGAATCAGAAGAACCGTCCCCACTTTGCGCCCCGTGTTATTTCGCCAACATTGTAGGGCCTGGTCGATTGGACAGGAATTGAATATGAGGCGACGGGGAAATTACAGCAGGCCGTAGATGAAAACGGAGGCGATTGCGACAGGAGCGACGTAGCGCATACAGAAGATGACGATGGCTACAAACGGGCCGTGACTTAACTGGGCATTCACCATGCGGCGGTCGAGGTGCCAACCGACAAAGAGCGAGAAGAAGATGCCTCCCAATGGTAACAGGACGTTGGAAGAAACGAAGTCAAAGAGGTCAAACAGAGTCTTGCCGCAAATCGTAAAGCCTGACAGCGGCCCGAATGACAGCGCGCACAACGAGCCAAAGACGACGGCGATGCCGGTATTGACTGTTGTGGCCGCCTCGCGACTGATGTTATGCTCCTCGGTGAGGAAAGCGATTGATATTTCGCTCATAGAGATTGAACTGGTGATGGAGGCGAGGAAAAGCAGCATGAACAGCAACACGGCCCACACAATGCCCATATGCATCTGGTTGAAGATTATCGGCAGCACCTCGAAGATAAGTTTCGGGCCGGCTTGCGGCTCCATACCATAACTGAACACAGCCGGGAAAATCATCAGTCCGGCCATGACCGCCACAAGAGTGTCAAGCAATGCGATGACGGTGGCATTGCGCGTGAGAGAGTCGCTGTTCTTGAAATAACTGGCATAGGTCAGCAGGCAAGACAATCCCAAGGATAATGAGAAGAAAGCCTGTCCCATGGCTTTGAGGGCAACATCCGGTGTGACATCCTCAAGTCGCGGTGCCATCAGGAAGTTCACGGCTCGTTCGGCACCCGGCAGCAACAATGAGTGGATAGCAAAAATGACCAGAATGACAAATAGCAGCGGCATCATCACATTGCTGGCGCGCTCAATGCCGCGCTTGAGTCCGCGTCGCAGTACTAAATGGTTGAGTAGCAGGAATAACGCGGTCCATAACACCGGTCGCCACGGGTGTGAGGCAAAGGATGTGAACATCGTCGCGTATCCGTTAGGCTCAAGTCCGGTAAGCCTGCCGCTGACAGCCAGCACAAGATATTCCACAATCCAACCGCACACCACACTGTAGAAACTCAAAATCATCAGTGATGCCGTGATGCCAACATATCCGAACCAGCGAGCCTTGCTGTGTGGTGACAACTGCCGCAGTGCTCCGCACACATTGCGATGGGTCGACCGGCCGATGACAAACTCGGCTACCATCACGGGAATACCCATCACCACGACGCAAAGCAGATAAATGAGCAGGAAAGCACCGCCGCCGTTCTGCCCCGCCTCGTAGGGGAAACGCCAGATGTTGCCTAAACCTACCGCCGACCCTACCGTGGCCGCGATGGCTCCCATGCGGGTTGTGAATTGTGCCCGTTCGCTCATTATCCGGTAATCTAAAGTTCAGAAATCCAATATCTATCGGTTGTCTTGCCGCATCACGTCATTGAACGCGTCGCGCGCGGGCGGTGGGGGAGAGGTGGCCGCTTTCTTGGCCTTTGGCGATTTGGCGCGCTTGGGTGGCGCGGCGGTGTCGGTGATGGCCGCGGCTCGCTTGACGCTGTCGGCTGTAGTGATGCTATCCACTTGTTGTGGCGTATATCGCTCGATAGCCACTTGCCATGTGGGGTCAGGCGTCGCGGCCCGGTCGGCAACCCATCGGTAAATAGCCACGGCGCCGGCAAGCGCGACAATTAGCATGACGGTGCCGATGAGCCGGTGGCGCGTCATCCGAACAAACTTAGTGTCTGCGGCTCGTTGCGGCGCCGTGCGCGCTGCACGAGTTCACCGTTAATGTCAATGCCGATGGAGCGTCGCCCCTCGTTATAGGCCACGGCACAGGCGGTGCCGGTGCCGCAATAGGGGTCAAGCACAATGCCATCGGCCGGGCAGGTGGCAAGAATGGGCAGACGATACAACTGGTCGGGTGCCACCTGATACTGTTCGATGGAGCCGCGCTTGAAGGGGATGTTCCACACGTTTGGCGTGTAAACGCCTTGCTTGATGGGTGTCACGTCGTTATATGCCTTGCGCAACGCCTCATCGTTGAAGTAGAAGTCGCCATCGGTGGGAGTGAGCAGGTAGAGACGCTCATGGCTGCTGCGCATGCCGGTGCTCGGGTGGTCGCCGGGGAGTTGCCGCTGCCACACGATGGTGTCTCGCAAAGTCCATCCCAATTGGTCGACAAGCATGGTAATCACGCGCTCGGGCATGGCCGCTTCCTCGGGGCCATATCCTCCGGCGAGATTGAGCCACATGGAGCCGCCTGGAACGAGCACTCGCCGCGCGTGGGCCGCCATAGCGGCGAGCATCCGCAGGTAGTCATCGGACGTGATGCCGTTGATACCCTCGTTGTCGCTGTCGCGCAGTGCCCAATATGGTGGAGTAGTGACGATGCAGGCGATGGAGGCGTCTTCGATAGTCCGCATCACATCAGCCGCATTACCGTTAACGAATAAAGGCAGCCGTCCGCCGGACTTGGCGCGCGCGACAAGCCCCGGGCCTTTAGGCCCGGTCACGGGTTGGGAGGTGATGGCTGCAGGCTTGGACATCACTTGTCCCTCTTCTCTTGTGGTCGGGGCTATTTGTGAAGACGTGTCCTTGCCGAGCATCTGTTGCAGTATCGTCGCGGCGTCAACCTTGAGGCTGTCGCTCGCGATAAGGTCGTGGGCCTGTTGCGCCAACCATAGAGCCACCAACTCGTTGGCATTAGTCTCAAGCAGTCGAGCCATCTTGACGACCTGCTCGCGCTTGGGGCGGCGCTCGCCGTGCTCGTAGCGGCTATACATCGGCACGTCAACCCCGATGGCCTCGGCGAGGCGTCGCTGCATCAGTCCTAACTCGGCGCGACGGCGCCTCAAGAATTCCGGAAATGTTGTCATCATTATATAGACTTTAGATTAATCCTTGATTTCCAATCATCATTGGCTATTCACTCTCTTTATCGTGATGATGATGATGATGATGGGAGATGATGTGGTGGCGGTACCACCGGCAGACCCATAGCCTTGCCAGGAAGAAGCCAAGCACCGCGCCGAATGTGTCGGCATACCAGTCGACGATGTCGTATGACCGGCTTGTCTCTTGCATCATCAGTTGCGCCAACTCCATCAACAGGCCGTAGAGCGAGACGCATGCGGTGAATGCCAGCGAGATGTTGTCGTTGGTGTGGTGTGGATAGCGGTGCTTGGTGTAGTCAAGCAGCACCACCACGTCCAGCACGAGATACATCAGTATATGCACCAACTTGTCAGCGCCTCTGAAGAGGCTGATGTGGGTGTCGCCAAACGGCCTGTCGGCGAGCGATAAATATGTGATAATGCCCAGCAGGATAATGGTGGCTGTCCCTGCGGGTATGGAGCGCAAGAAACTTTTCATCGTTTTTATCAGTTGTGTAAGCGTTGTTCCCCCTATCGCATTAGGTAATAATTTGGGGTGTGCAAAGGTAGTAAAAAAATGGATATCATACAAAAAATGATAGCCGTTTTTTGGCAAATCGCGTTATTTTACCGCATTATTGGCGAGAGAGCAGTAAGATTGTATAGCCGATATATACAGCGAGGAAGATGAAACCCTCGATGCGGTCAAACTTGTGTTTGCCGAATGTGAACACGACAACGTAAGTCATCACCGCGGCGGCAATCATCACGGCGTAGTCCATCCATCGGATGCCCGCGATGGTGAGCGGGGAGCACGTGGCGCTGACACCAATGATAAACAGGCAGTTGAACACGTTGCTGCCCAGCACGTTGCCGAGGGCTAACTGCGGGTTGCCCTTGCAAGCGGCAATCACGGCGGTGACCAATTCTGGCAGCGAGGTGCCCACGGCGACGATTGTGATTGAGATGACGGCCTCGCTCATGCCCCATGAGGCGGCTAACAGTTTGGCGTTGTCAAGAAAGAGGTTGCCGCCGAAGATGAGCGCGGCCAGCGAGACGCCGGTGATGAGCCAAAGTATTGCCGGGTGGAAGCCTTCAAGCGACGAGGCGGTTTGCTCGTCGGCATCCTCAATCGCCTCCTTAGGATTGCGTGCTTTGAGCACGATGGTATAGGCCATATAAGCGAGGAAGACGACAATCAGGAAGATGCCGTCTATGCGTGAGACCGTGTTCTCGGCGATGCCGGGGATGAGCGCGTCGCTGGCCAGAATCACCATGAGGATGGACGCGCCGATGCCCACAGGAATGTCGAGCCGCTGTGTCTCCCGCTCGATGGCGAACGGTGTGATGGCGGCTGTGACGCCCAGAATGAGCAGCACGTTGGCGATGTTGCTGCCCACCACGTTGCCCATGGCGATGTCGCCGTCGCCGGCCAGCGCGCTCTTGATGCCAACGAAGAGTTCCGGCGCGCTGGTGCCGATGCCCACAATCGTCAGGCCGATAATGAAGTTTGAGATTTTGGCGCGCTTGGCGATGGCCACGCTGGCGTCAACCATATAGTTGGCTCCAAGCAGGAGCATGGCCAATCCTGTGATTAAGAGTATGTATTCCATTTAACTATCTAACTGTCTAACATCTAATGTCTGCCGTGATTATCGGCCGATGCAGTAATATGTGAAGCCCTCGCTCTCAACCTCGGCGCGGTCGTAAATGTTGCGTCCGTCAATGACAACCGGAGTGCGCATCGCCTTGCGGATGCGGTCCCATGCCGGCAAATAGAACTGTCGCCACTCGGTGACGAGCAGCATCGCGTCGGCTCCCTCAACCGCGTCATACATGCTGTTGGCGCAAAAGATGTTGCTCCACCTGCGCTTGGCGGTGTTCATCGCCACGGGGTCGTACACACGGATGTCGCATCCGGCTGCGGTGAGCAGGTCCAGGGTGTCGATGGCGGGCGAGGCGCTCATGTCGTCGGTCTCGGGCTTGAATGAGAGTCCCCACACGGCGACAGTCTTGCCGGAGAGGTCGTTGCCGTAGTGGCGCGCGAGTTTGTCGAAGAGGATGCGCTTCTGGCGCGTGTTGACGCTGTCAACGGCGCGCAGCACTTCCATGTCGTAGTTATAGTCGCCGGCGATTTTGATCAGGTCCTTGATGTCTTGCGGGAAGAGAGTGCCGCCATAGCCGCAGCCCGGGTAGATGTACTTGGGCCCGATGCGCGAGTCAGTCCCTACGCCGTGGCGCACCACGTTGGCGTCGGCGCCGACGAGTTCACACAAGTTGGCGATTTCGTTCATGAAACTCACGCGGGTGGCCAACATGGATGTGGCGGCATACTTGATCATCTCGGCGGTGCGTGTGTCGGTGGTGATAATCTGGCGGTTGCTGTGCAGCAAGATGGTGCGGTATAACTTGTGCATAGCCTCCCGGCCGTGGCTGCTTTCCACGCCAAGCACGATGCGGTCCGGCTTCATGAAGTCCTTGATTGCATTGCCCTCGGTAAGGAAGTCGGGATTGCTTGCGACGTCAAACTCGATGTCAAGGCCGCGCTCCTTAATAGCGTCGGCGATGATTTTGCGGGCGCGATGCGCAGTGCCCACCGGAACTGTGCTTTTGATGACGAAAACCGCGTAGTCATCAATCGTTTGGCCAAACATGCGTGCCATATCTTCAACCTGGTGAATATCGGTCGCTCCCTCGTTGTCGAGTTGCGTGTCGAGGGCGCAGAAGACGTAGTCCTGATCGCGAAAACCGGCCTCGAGATTAATGTCGAAGCGCAAACGCTTGTCGTCCACGTTGCGCGTCACCATCGCTTCAAGGCCAGGCTCATAGATGGGTATTGAGCCATAGACAAGGCGGTTTATATGCTGCGAATCGGTATCAACGCAGGTCACGTCTACGCCAAGTTCGGCAAAGCATGTGGCGCTCACCAGCCCCACATATCCTGTTCCTATTATCGATACTTTCATAGGTCGAAATATTGATTTTTCAAAGGTCGGATGTTAATGATGTCGCAAAGTTACAAAAAATAATGTTTATTCGGTAGCGGTTATCGTTTTTTTTAGTAATTTTGCAACGGTTGACGGCTTGTGCCGTCTGATATATATAATAATGTGTAATGATTGCGAGCAATAATATTAAATCGCCGCGTGTAATGTCTATAGTGCCCGCACCCGAGATTGCCGGTGTGTGGGACATTGAGGTGGGGCGCATAGGCGATGAGCGCGGCTACTTTGCCGAGACATTCCGTCGCGATTTGCTTGAGAAGGCCGCCGGCCGCTTTGACTGGCTGCAGGACAACGAGAGCCTGTCGCGCCGAGGGGTGTTGCGTGGTATGCATTTTCAGATTGGGGAGTGGGCTCAAGCCAAACTTGTGCGCGTCACCCGCGGTGAGGTGCTCGACGTGGTGGTTGACCTGCGTGCCGGCAGTCCCACTTTTGGCCGCCACTTGCGCCGCGTGCTCAGCGCGAGCCGTGGCAACCAATTACTGGTGCCCCGTGGCTTTGCTCATGGTTATTTAGTCCTGAGTGATGAGGCTCAGTTTCAGTATAAGGTTGATAATGCTTACGCTCCTCACTCTGAGGCGACGTTGCTCTATAGCGACCCTGCGCTTGGTATTGAGTGGCCCGATGTGGGCTGCCCGTTTGTCGTGAGCGCGAAGGATGAGTGCGGCGTGCTGTTAAAAGATGTTAAACCTTACGAAATTAAGTGAATTTTACCTCGAAGCCAAAATGCTTGAACAGTATTGAGTTAAGGAGGGGATGACGAATGTTTCGCCCCTTCTTTTCATTTATAAAGTCCTAAAAATATTTGTGTATTAGGAAATTAGTTTGTACCTTTGCAACGCTTTTTGTGGCCGCAATGGCGCTATTGCTCGCTAATCGCTTGATTGGGCGGGTGATAGTGGTGTGTTGCGGCGCAATTGGCAAGCGTAATAATTCAATAACAAACTACAGTTTAAACACAAAAAGAATGCCTACTATTCAACAATTAGTGAGAAAAGGCCGTACATCGCTCAAGAGCACGAGCAAGTCGCCCGCGCTGGACTCGTGTCCGCAGCGTCGCGGTGTGTGCGTCCGCGTGTACACCACCACGCCCAAGAAGCCTAATTCGGCAATGCGTAAGGTGGCTCGTGTGCGCTTGACCAACGGCAAGGAGGTCAACAGCTACATTCCCGGTGAGGGTCACAACCTGCAGGAGCACTCAATCGTTATGGTGCGTGGCGGGCGTGTGAAGGATCTGCCTGGTGTGCGTTATCACATCGTTCGCGGTACTCTGGATACCGCCGGTGTCAGTGGCCGCCTGCAGCGCCGCAGCAAGTACGGCGCCAAGCGTCCCAAGAAGAGCAAGAAGTAATCACCGCCGCGTGAACGCCTTTTCTTGAAAAAACAACAATCAATTACAAACTTAGTTTACAGTTTATTGGATTGAATTTTCAGGTTGAGTAAACTGCCGTGAGGCGGTTGAAGAACAAAGACGACGACAACCAAGCAGACTTAAACTATCAAGCTTTCACAACAAAATGAGAAAAGCAAAACCTAAAAAGAGAATTATCCTGCCGGATCCCAAGTTCGGTGACGTTCGCGTGTCAAAGTTCGTGAACCACCTGATGTATGACGGCAAGAAGAACACGTCCTATCGCATCTTCTACAGTGCCCTCGAGATTGTGGGCAAGAAGATGGCCAACGTCGAGAAGACTCCGTTGGAGATCTGGAAAGAGGCCCTCGAGAAGATCACTCCGCAGGTGGAGGTCAAGAGCCGCCGCGTGGGTGGCGCCACGTTCCAGGTGCCGACCGAGATTCGTCCGGACCGCAAGGAGTCGGTGTCGATGAAGAACATGATTTTGTTCGCCCGCAAGCGCGGCGGCAAGACCATGGCCGACAAGTTGGCTTCCGAGATTATGGACGCTTATAATGAGCAGGGCGGCGCGTTCAAGCGCAAAGAGGACATGCACCGCATGGCCGAGGCTAACCGCGCCTTCGCTCACTTCAGATTCTAATTGATAACCCAAAGAGACAAAACACGACAAGTCACTCAACCAATGGTGACCCATCACAACACATGGCAAACGACGGACAACTGAAATATACCCGCAACATCGGCATCATGGCCCATATCGATGCCGGCAAGACCACCACATCGGAGCGCATCCTGTTCTACACCGGACTGACCCACAAGATCGGCGAGGTGCATGACGGCGCGGCCACGATGGACTGGATGGTGCAGGAGCAGGAGCGCGGCATCACGATCACGAGCGCCGCGACCACCGCATTCTGGAACTATGCCGGCCAGCGCTACAAGGTTAACCTGATTGACACTCCGGGACACGTGGACTTCACCGTGGAGGTGGAGCGCTCACTGCGTGTGCTGGATGGCGCCATCGCTACCTTCTGTGCTGTGGGCGGTGTGGAGCCGCAAAGTGAGACCGTCTGGCGTCAGGCCGATAAGTACAACGTGCCGCGCATCGCCTATGTGAACAAGATGGATCGCTCGGGAGCCAACTTCCTCGAAGTCGCCCGCCAGATGCGTGACATCCTGGGTGCCAACCCGTGTCCCATCCAGTTGCCCATCGGCGCCGAGGAAAAGTTCCGCGGTCTGGTGGACCTGATTGAGATGAAGGCCCTCTATTGGCACGATGAGACAATGGGTGCCGAGTATGAGGTGGACGAGATTCCGGCGGACATGCTGGAGGAGGCTCAGGAGTGGCGCGACAAGATGCTGGAACAAGTGGCCGAGTTTGACGATGAGTTGATGACGAAGTACTTCGATGATCCGTCAACCATCGAGCCTGCCGAGATCAAGCGCGCCCTGCGCGCCGCCACGCTGCGCATGGACATCGTGCCCATGCTCTGTGGCAGTTCGTTCAAGAACAAGGGTGTGCAGCCGTTGCTGGATGCCGTGTGCGCCTATCTGCCCAGTCCGGAGGATAGCGCCGAGGTGACGGGCCACAAACCCGATGATCCCGACAGCGTGGAGCACCGCCGTCCCGAAACCACCGAGCCGTTGTGCGCGTTGGTGTTCAAGATTGCCACCGACCCGTTTGTGGGACGTCTCGTGTTCTTCCGTGTCTATAGTGGCCACGTCGATGCGGGTACCTATGTGTTCAACGCCCGCTCGGGCAAGAAGGAGCGTATCTCGCGCCTGTTCCAGATGCACAGCAACCACCAGAACCCGATGGAGGTGATAGGTTGCGGTGACATCGGCGCCGGCATCGGTTTTAAGGATGTGCGCACCGGCGACACGCTCTGTGACGAGCGTCATCCGATTGTGCTCGAGGCGATGGACTTCCCCGACCCGGTGCTCGGCATCGCGGTTGAGCCCAAGACCCAGAATGACCTTGACCGCCTCGGCGTCGGTTTACAGAAACTTGCCGAGGAGGATCCGACTTTCCAGGTGGAGACCAATGAGGAAACCGGCCAGACCATTATCAAAGGTATGGGCGAGTTGCATCTGGACATCATCATCGACCGCCTGCGCCGTGAGTTCAAGGTGGAGTGCAACCAGGGTCGCCCTCAGGTGACCTACAAGGAGGCCATCACCCGTCCGGTGGAGTTGCGCGAGGTGTTCAAGAAGCAGACCGGCGGTCGCGGCAAGTTCGCGGACATCATCGTCCGCGTGGAGCCGGCCGACCCCGACTTCGAGGGCTCGTTGCAATTTGAGGACGTGGTCAAGGGTGGTGACATTCCCAAGGAGTTCATGCCCGCCATCCAGAAAGGTTTCTCCAACGCGATGCGTAGCGGCGTGCTCGCCGGCTATCCGCTGGAGCGCCTCAAGGTGACAGTCATTGACGGCAGTTACCATCCGGTGGACTCTGACCAGTTATCGTTCGAGTTGTGTGCGATGCAGGCGTTCCGCAGCGCGTGTGTCAAAGCCGGCCCGGTGTTGCTGGAGCCCATCATGAAGGTTGAGGTCGTGACGCCCGAGGAGAACATGGGCGACGTGATTGGCGACCTGAACAAGCGCCGCGGTCAGGTGCAGGGTATGGAGACCAGCCGCAGCGGCGCGCGCATCGTCAAGGCTGAGGCTCCGCTGGCCGAGATGTTCGGCTATGTGACGGCTTTGCGCACGATTACAAGTGGCCGTGCCACCAGCACGATGTCGTTCTCGCACTACAGCGAGGTGTCGCGCCAGCAGGCCGAGAAGGTGCTCACTGAGTGCAACGGTCGCGTTGATTTGTTGAAATAATCATCATTACTTTAAATTATTCATATTAAATGAGTCAAAAAATTAGAATCAAGTTGAAGTCTTACGATTACAGCCTGGTCGACAAGTCGGCCGAGAAGATCGTCAAGACGGTGAAGTCAACCGGCGCGTCGGTGAGCGGTCCTATCCCCCTGCCCACCCACAAGCGCATCTTCACGGTCAACCGCTCGACTTTTGTGAACAAGAAGTCGCGCGAGCAGTTCCAGTTGAGTGCTTTCAAGCGCTTGATTGACATCAGCGACTCGACGGCCAAGACCGTTGACGCCTTGATGAAGTTGGAGTTGCCCAGCGGCGTGCAGGTCGAGATCAAGGTGATGTAAGAAGAAAGACTTCGCCCAACCGCTGATTTTCCGCGAATCGGCGGCGCGAGAATTAAACAAAAAACAACAAACAAAAAATTCTAGAAATGCCAGGATTAATTGGAAAGAAAATCGGAATGACATCCGTTTTCAGTGCCGACGGCAAGAATGTGCCGTGCACTGTTATCGAAGTAGGTCCTTGCGTTGTGACGCAGGTCAAGACCGAGGCGACCGATGGCTATGAGGCTTTGCAGATTGGCTTCGTTGAGAAGACCGAGAAGCACACTACCAAGCCCGAGGCCGGTCACTTCGCCAAGGCCGGAGTTGCCCCGCAGCGATTCTTGGCCGAGTTCAAGGGATTTGACGGCGCCTACAAGGCAGGCGACGTTATCACTGTCGACTTCTTTGAGGACGGTGACTTTGTGGACGTGCGCGGCACGAGCAAGGGTAAAGGTTTCCAGGGTGTCGTGAAGCGTCACGGCTTTGGCGGTGTTGGTCAGAAGACTCACGGCCAGGATGACCGTTACCGCGCGCCGGGTTCGATTGGAGCTTGCTCCTATCCTGCCAAGGTGTTCAAGGGCATGCGCATGGCCGGTCAGATGGGCAACCGTGGCTGCACGGTGCAGAATCTGCAAGTGATCAAGATTTTGCCGGAGAGCAACCTTCTTATTGTGAAGGGTTCTATCCCCGGCCACAAGGGTTCAATCGTAATTATTGAGAAGTAATGGAAGTCGCAGTATATAACATCAAGGGCGAGGATACCGGCCGCAAGGTGCAACTCAGCGATGCCGTTTTCGGCTTGGAGGAGTTGAACGAGCATGTGGTGTACCTCACCGTCAAGCAGTATCTGGCCAACCAGCGTCAGGGCACACACAAGAGCAAGGAGCGCAGCGAGATCGCGGGTTCGACCCGCAAGCTCGGCCGTCAGAAAGGCGGCGGCGGCGCGCGTCACGGTGACATCAACAGTCCGTTGTTCCACGGTGGCGGCCGCGTGTTCGGTCCGCGTCCCCGCAACTATAGTTTCAAACTGAACAAGAAGGTGAAGGCTTTGGCTCGTCGTTCGGCATTGAGTTACAAGGCCGCTCAGCAGCAGATCATCGTTGTTGAGGACTTCACTTTTGAGGCTCCGAAGACCAAAGAGATGTTAAAAGTTCTTAATAATCTCAAAATTTCGGACAAAAAGGTGCTCCTCGTTTTGGCAAGTCGTGACAAAAATGTAATTTTGTCGGCTCGAAATTTGCCCAACGCTATCGTGGCGAATGCCTCCGACATCAACACCTATGAGATCTTGAACAACAAGGTGATGGTGCTTGTCGAGGGCAGTGTCGATGTGTTGAATAATTTAAAGTGATATTCCATCCAGGATAACAAGAGACAGAAAGATGATACAGATCATTCCAATCGTGACCGAGAAGGCCAACGCCATCAGCGAGAAGGGTAACCGTTTCTCGTTCAAGGTGAGCCCTGATGCCTCGAAGCCGCAGATTGTCGCCGCCGTGAAGGAGATTTACGGTGTCGATGTTGTCGCGGTCAACACGATGCACTATGACGGCAAGGTCAAGCGCCGCTACACCCGCTCGGGACTTCAGCGCGGCAAGCAGGCTGCCTTCAAGAAGGCTATCGTGACCGTGGCCGAGGGCCAGACTATTGATTTCTATAGCAATATCTAATATAAGAAATGGCAGTTAAACAATTGAAGCCCACTACCCCGGGCAGGAGACACAGAATTAGTGGAGTATTCACCGACATCACCAAGAGTACTCCAGAGAAGTCTCTTATCGTCGGCAAGCGCTCGACGGGCGGCCGCAACTCGGCAGGCCACATGACAGTGCGCTATCGCGGCGGCGGCCACAAGCGTCGTCTGCGTCTGATTGACTTTAAGAGAAGAAAAGATGGTGTACCGGCAACGGTCAAAGCAATCGAGTACGATCCCAACCGTTCGGCTCGCATTGCCCTGTTGGCCTATGCCGACGGTGCCAAGGCTTATATCATTGCGCCCAACGGCCTGCAGGTCGGCGCGCAAGTGATCAGCGGCGACAATGTCGCTCCCGAGCTTGGCAATGCACTGCCTCTGAACAGCATACCTGTCGGTACGCTGGTTCACAACATCGAATTGCGTCCGGGCCAGGGAGCCGTAATGGCTCGTTCGGCCGGCACCTTCGCGCAACTCACCTCGCGCGAGGGCGACTATGTGATTGTTAAGTTACCTTCCGGCGAGACCCGCCGCATCCTCTCGGCTTGCCGCGCAACCGTGGGTGTGGTCGGTAACAGCGACCACGCGCTCGAGAAGAGTGGCAAGGCCGGTCGCTCGCGCTGGCTGGGTCGCCGTCCGCACAACCGCGGTGTGGTGATGAACCCGGTCGATCACCCGATGGGTGGTGGTGAGGGCCGCCAGAGCGGTGGACATCCGCGTTCGCGCAATGGTGTCTACGCCAAGGGTCTCAAGACGCGCAAGCCCAAGAAGCAGTCGTCGAAGTACATCATCGAGAGAAGAAAGAAGTAATTCATTGACATCAACTTAACAAAACAGGACAATCATGAGTCGTTCATTGAAAAAGGGCCCGTTCATCAGCGTGAAGCTTGAGCGTAAGGTTGACGCCATGAATGAGAGTGGCAAGCGCGACGTGATCAAGACTTGGTCGCGTGCCTCGATGATCTCGCCGGATTTTGTCGGCCACACTTTTGCCGTTCACAACGGCAAGAACTTCGTGCCGGTGTATGTCACCGAGCAGATGGTCGGTCACAAGTTGGGCGAGTTTGCCCCCACGCGCACCTTCCGCGGTCACAGCGGCAACAACAAGTAATGCGGCGAGCCCGTGCAAAGTACGTAATTTGATAACAAGAGACTATTCAATACAAAATGGGTAAAAGAAAAAGAATCGCAGCCGAGCGCATCAAGGAGGCCCGCAAGAATGTGAGCTTCGCCAAGTTGCGCAACGTGCCCAGCTCGCCCCGCAAGATGCGTCTGGTGGCCGACATGGTGCGCGGTGTGGAGGTCAACAAGGCCCTGGGTCTGTTGCACTTCTCGACCAAGCACGCTTCGGCCGACATCGAGAAGCTGCTCCGTTCGGCCATCGCCAACTGGGAGCAGAAGAACGGTCGCAAGGCAGATGCCGGCGAGCTCTATATCGAGACAATCACCGTCGACCCCGCGCCGATGCTCAAGCGCCTGCGTCCGGCTCCCCAGGGCCGCGGCTATCGCATCCGCAAGCGCAGCAATCACTTGACGCTCGTGGTCAACACCATCAACAAACAAGACGCATAATAACAGAGTATCATGGGACAGAAAGTAAATCCTATCAGCAATAGATTGGGCATCATCCGCGGTTGGGACTCCAACTGGTATGGTGGCAAGGACTATGGTGATACCCTGCTTGAGGACAGCAAGCTCCGCAAGTACCTCACCGCGCGTCTTCCCAAGGCCAGCGTGTCGCGCATCGTCATCGAGCGCACCCTCAAACTGGTGACCGTCACCATTTGCACCGCTCGTCCGGGTCTGATTATCGGCAAGGGTGGCGAACTCGTTGACCAACTCAAGGAAGAGTTGAAGAAAATCACCAAGAAGGACGTGCAGTTGAACATTTCGGAGGTGAAGCGTCCGGAACTTGACGCGCAGATTGTGGCCGCCGGCATTGCCCGCCAGGTTGAGGGCAAGGTGGCTTATCGCCGTGCCGTTAAGATGGCGGTGCAGAACACCATGCGCGCCGGTGCCGCCGGCATCAAGGTGCAGGTGAGCGGCCGCCTCAATGGTGCCGAGATGGCCCGCAGCGAGATGTTCAAGGAGGGTCGCACCCCGTTGCACACCCTGCGTGCCGACATCGACTATGCTTTAGTGCCCGCTTTGACCAAGGTCGGTCTGATCGGCATCAAGGTGTGGATTTGCCGTGGCGAGGTCTATGGCAAGGTCGATTTGGCTCCCAATTTTGCCGGAAGCAAGGCTGACCATCGTCAGCAGGCCGGTGGCGAGCGTCGCCGCGGCGGTTTCCGCAAGAGAAACAACAATCGTTAACACAACCCATTAATCGTTTTAATCGACAATGTTACAACCTAAGAGATTGAGATACCGCCGTCCCAGTGACGGACATCCCCGTCAGTACACCAAGCGTGGTGACCAACTGGCGTTCGGTTCGTTCGGTATCAAGACCCTTCAGTCCAAGTGGATCACGGCTCGTCAGATTGAGGCCGCCCGTATTGCGGTGACCCGTTTCATGCAGCGTGAGGGTAAAGTGTGGTTGCGCATCTTCCCTGACAAGCCTTACACCCGCAAGCCGGCAGATGTCCGTATGGGTAAAGGTAAGGGTGATGTCGCTGGTTATGTGGCTCCGGTGCATCCGGGTCGCATCCTGATCGAGGTTGACGGCGTCAGCTTCGACGTGGCCAAGGAGGCGTTGCGCCTTGCGGCTCAGAAGCTCCCGGTGATTACCAAGTTTGTGGTGCGCCACGACTATGATCCGACGCAGACTGTTTAATCCCGCTCTCTCAGAGATAATCAACAAAGACACAGATTATGAAGAAGGAGAACTACAAGGAGCTCACCGACAAAGAGTTGCAGGAGCGCCTGGAGGCGGCCCAGAAGGCTTATGTCCTCAAGAAGATTCAGCACAGCATCTCGCCGCTTGACAATCCGGCGAGCATCACTTTTGACCGCCGCGAGATTGCTCGGATGCACACTGAGATCCGTGCGCGTCAACTTAACAACAAATAATAAGTGACCGATATGGAGAAGCGCAATTTGAGAAAAGAGCGTATCGGTATTGTTTCGAGCAACAAGGGTGACAAGACGATTACCGTCACCATCAAGTGGAAGGAGAAACATCCGATCTACGGCAAGTTCGTCAACAAGACGAAGAAGTACCATGCTCACGACGAGAACAACGAGTGCCAGGTGGGCGACAAGGTTCGCCTGATGGAGACACGCCCGTTGAGCAAGACCAAGCGTTGGAGACTGGTTGAGATTATTGAAAAAGCCAAGTAATAATTTTTACGCTTTATGATTCAGACTGAAACAAGACTGACTGTGGCCGACAACAGCGGCGCAAAGGAGGTTCTCTGCATCCGCGTTCTCGGCGGCACCGGCCGTCGTTACGCCACCGTGGGCGACGTGATTGTCGTGACCGTCAAGAGTGCCGTGCCGGCCTCGGAGGTCAAGAAGGGCACTGTGTCGCGCGCCGTGGTTGTACGCACCAAGAAGGAGGTGCGTCGCGCTGACGGCACCTATATCCGTTTTGATGACAACGCGTGTGTGCTGCTCACCGGAGCCGGTGAGTTGCGCGGCACCCGTATCTTCGGCCCGGTGGCCCGCGAACTTCGCGCCACCAACATGAAGATTGTCTCGCTCGCACCCGAGGTGCTTTGATTTTTATCAATCCGTAATTAACAATCCATCATTGAATAATGGCTAAGATCCACATTAAGAAAGGTGACAACGTGATTGTGCTCGCCGGCGACGACAAGGGCAAGACCGGTCGCGTGCTCAGCGTGCAGCGCAAGGAGATGCGCGCCATCGTTGAGGGTGTGAACATCGTCACCAAGAGTACCAAGCCTTCGGCTCAGGCTCCCAACGGCGGCTTCATCAAGAAGGAGGCTCCGATTCACCTGAGCAACCTGGCGCTGGTTGAGGACGGCAAGCCCGTGCGCACCGCCTTCCGCGTCAACGCCGACGGCAAGAGAGTTCGTTATTCCAAAAAAACCGGTGAGGAGATCAAGTAATGACTACATTAAAGAAACAGTACGATGAGGTGATTGCTCCCGCTCTGATGAAGCAATTCAACTACACCTCGACTATGCAAATCCCTCGCCTTGTGAAGATCGTTCTCAACGAGGGTCTGGGTGACGCCACCCAGGACAAGAAGATCATCGAGACCGCCATCGCCGAGCTCACGACCATCACCGGTCAGCGTGCCGTGCAGACGCTCTCCAAAAAGGACATCAGCAACTTCAAGGTCCGCAAGAAGATGCCTATCGGCGCGCGTGTGACCCTGCGCCGTGACCGCATGTATGAGTTCATGGAGCGTTTTATCCGCATCGCTCTGCCTCGTATCCGCGACTTCAAGGGTATTAACGGCAAGCTCGATGGCCGTGGTAACTACAGCGTTGGTGTGACCGAGCAGATTATCTTCCCGGAGATCAACATTGATGCCGTGGCCAAGATGACGGGCATGAACATCACGTTTGTCACCACCGCCAAGACCGACGAGGAGGGTTACGCTCTGCTGAAGGCTTTCGGTCTGCCGTTCAAGAACTGATTTGTCTAACAACAATTCAACTACAACAACACATGGCAAAAGAATCAATGAAGGCTCGCGATGTCAAGCGTGAGCGTCTTGTGGCCAAGTATGCCAAGAAGCGTGCCGAGCTCAAGAAGATTATCGCCGCCGCCAATGTGGCAACCGGTGAGGGTCTTGAGGAGGCTTATGAGGCTGCTCAGCAGTTGCAGCGTTTGCCTCACAACGCTTCGCCCGTCCGTCTGCACAACCGTTGCAAGATCTCGGGCCGTCCCAAGGGCTACATGCGTCAGT
>CAMHQD010000028.1 GCA_946187345.1 uncultured Porphyromonadaceae bacterium
ACCACCAAAAACTCAATCACAAAGTTCCTCTACGAGGCACGCGACGGTTCCCGCTATGACCAAGCGGCGAGCCTCTGCGAGGCTCTTGCATGGTCTTTAACATGAATTCGGGTCTTCGACCCGACTGACATCTTCGATGTCCTAATCCGTTTGATATGCCTTGACGTCACCACATCTCACTATCGGAGTGAAGTTGAGCGCAAGGCATATCGGGCACAGGTTTTTACAAGTGACCCATAAAATTACTTGGGTGTCCGCCCACTTTTATGTTTCTTATGTCCTTATGTCTAAGAAAAAGTCTAGGCTATGCTTTGTAGACTTCGGTGCCGTCGATGATGGTGGCGAGGATTTTGGCCTGTTCCACCTTATCGAGGTCGTCGTGGAGGAAGTCGCAGTCAGACACCGTCATGTTGGCAAGTTTGCCGACCTCAATCGAGCCCATGCGGTGCTCCTGATGCCATGCGCGGGCCACATTGATGGTCATGGCGCGCAGCGACTGCTCGCGAGTGATGGCCTGGCCGAGGTTGCGTTGCGTGTCGATGTCGCCGAACAGTTCCTTTGGCGCCTTACGGGTCTCGGCCATCCAGATGCTGTAACGGACGTTCATCATGGGCGAGACGGGATAGTCGGAATGGAAGACCACGTTTGCGCCGGCGTCAAAGAATGACTTGATCGGGTAGGCTTGATCGGCCAGTTCCTGTCCCACATATCTCACCTCTTGCTCGTAGATGCCGGGGACCTTGGGCGACCATAGCGGCGCGACGGCCGGCACCGAGCCGGTGGCCGCCATACGGCGGATATCCTCGGGGGCCACATAGTGCAGATGCGCCAGCACGTTGCGCTGGTTGAGGTCGCCGGTAATCCGCTGGGCATCCTCGATGCAGTCGAGCATAAAGCGCGTGGCGCCGCCGCCCTCGCTGTGGACGTGCACGGCGAGTCCCTCGGCATCGGCGGCGACAATCATGTCCACCATCTTGTCGTGGTCGTTGAAGCGCTCCACGCCGTGGTAGCCGGGCTCGTCGAGGTAGTCTTGGTTTTGCCAACCGGTGTGAGCCTCGGTCACGCCGTCAAGGAAAGCCTTGAGGCCGATGATATGAAAATACTCGCCGCTGATTGTCGCGCGCTGGGCGACAACGCGCGCTACCTCGGCCTTGGGGTCATCGACGTTGTCGTTGACATACATGTAGGCGTAGGTGCGCAACTTCAACTTGCCTTCCTGCTCCAACTCGTGGTAGGCTTGTGGCGAGAGACGGTAGGCGACCTCGGCGCCGGCGTCGCCAACGGCGGTGAAGCCGCTCTTGATGGCGAAGTCCTGCCAGGCGAGCAGATAGGCTTTGGCGTCGTCTAATGAGGTGGGTAGGCGCGGAATAATCTCAAAGACCGGGTTCTCGCAGATGTAGCCGTCGGGCTCGCCGTCCTCGTCGACGTGCACCATCTCATACCCGGTCCGTTTGGCGTAGGCCGCGTCGATGCCGGCCCACTGCAGCGCCTTGGTGTTGAGCAGGCACGAATGACCGCCACCGGTCTGCATAATCAGCGGCTTATCGGGGCAAATCTCGTCCAGATAAGCCTTGGTGACGTACTGCTCATTCTCGACCCATCCGGCAGCGAGGTAGAGTTCGCGTTGCGGGTTGGCGGCGATAAACTCTTTGATAATCTCGCGGTAGCGGTCATAGTCGGTGATGCTCACCTGCGTCAGGTTGGCCTGACCGATGGCGCGCGCGCCGGCCAGATGGCCGTGGCAGTGCGACTCGAGAAAACCGGGGTAGATGAAATTGTCACCATAGTCCAGCACTCGGGCGTCGGCCGCCGCAAAGCGTTTGGCCTGCTCGGCATCGCCGATATACGCGAACACTCCGTCCTTGACTAATGCGGCCTTGGCAAAGGGCCTTTTCTCATCCATGGTGATGATATTGCCCAGAATAATCGTCTGTTCCATCAGATTGTTTCGTGATTTATGTTGCCTATGATTAGAGGTTACAAAGATACTCATTTTTCTTGTTTTTTTGCAGTGGACCCAACATTAATTTCGATGAATTCTGATTGGCGGCCGATTGTCCTAAAAAGATGTAAATAATTCAAAAAAAATGTTTACAACATAATGCCGTTTCAATAAAAGATAGTAAATTTGTGATGTCAAAAAATAGGGGTGATGATCACGCAGATTTATAACGGAACGATACTCACGCCGCAAGGGTGGGTGAAGGGCGGCTCGGTCGTCATTGACGGCGCGCGCATTGCCGAGGTCACCAAGAGTTGCCACATTCTTCCGGGTGCCGATGAGACAGTCGACGCCGGTGGCTGCTACGTTGTGCCTGGCGGCATCGAATTGCATTGTCACGGCGGTGGAGGCTGCGACTTCATGGAAGGAACCGTAGAGGCATTCAACACTGCCGCCAAAGCGCACCTCAAGCACGGCACGACAGCAATTTTCGCCACGTTGTCGAGTTCTACGCTGCAACAGATGGAGGATGCCTGCCGCGCGTGCCAAACAATTATGGAGAATGACCCCGAGACAACGATTATGGGGCTTCACCTTGAAGGCCCGTACTTCAATCCCCGCAAGGCCGGAGCGCAAGACCCGACTATCATCCGTCTGCCGGACGGCAAGGAATATCGCCACATTGTGGAAGATTTTGATTGTGTGCGTCGCTGGGATGTCGCGCCTGAGTTGCCTGGAGCAATCGGTATGGGTCGCTACATAACCGAGAAGGGTATCGTGGCGGCTATCGGTCACACCGCGGCAGAGTATCCCGATGTGCTGGCCGCCTATGAGGCCGGCTATACCCACACGACACATTTTTACAATGGTATGCCGGGTTTCCACAACGTGCGTGAGTTCAAGCATGCCGGCACTGTTGAGAGCGTGTATCTGATGCGTGACATGACGGTTGAGGTGATTTGTGACGGTATTCATGTGCCGTCGACAATCCTCAAACTCATTTATCAAATGAAAGGAGTGGAGCGAACGGCGTTGATTACCGATGCCCTCGCGGTGACCTGCAGCAGCAGCAAGCGTGCCTTTGACCCTCGTGTCATCATTGAGGACGGTGTGTGTAAACTTTCGGACCGCAGCGCGCTTGCCGGCAGCATCGCCACGATGGACCGCCTGATTCGCACGATGGTCACTCAAGCCGATGTGCCGTTGGCCGATGCCGTGCGCATGGCCAGTGAGACGCCGGCGCGCATTATGGGCATCTACGACCGCAAGGGGTCGCTCCAGCGTGGTAAAGACGCGGATTTGATGCTGCTCACGCCCGATTTGGATTTGCAAGACGTCTACTCTCTGGGGCGCCACGTTGACTGACGCGTCACAGGCATTGTCCCGCGATACAAAACTATATCTTATATCCTAAAACGGCTCATCGCAAGTCACAAGCGGCTTAAAGGTCGTCGTAGTGCTGAAACAGGAAGTCGTTGTAAGGGTATCGCTCGGCGTGAATGCGTCGCGCATGCTCGTAGAGCATCGTTTTGAGGCTGTCAATGCCGGCACCGGTGTGTGCCGAGACGAAGACGCAGTTGCCTTCCAACCGTGCCATCCACGTTTGCTGTAGTTCCTCCAAAGGTATATTCTCGCGTTGGCGTGGCGTGAGGTCGTCCTCGTCCTTGGGCACGTGGCTGAATTTGTCCACCTTATTGAATACCATAATGACGGGCTTGTCTGCCGCGTCGCAAACGTCTTTAAGAGTGCGAGTGACAACTTCCACCTGCTCTTCAAATTGAGGATGACTGATGTCGACGACGTGGACGAGAAGGTCGCTGTCGCGCACCTCGTCGAGGGTCGTTTTGAACGATTCCACGAGGTGGGTGGGCAGTTTGCGTATAAAGCCGACGGTATCTGTGAGTAGGAAAGGGAGGTTGTCGATGACGACTTTGCGCACAGTGGTGTCAAGCGTGGCAAAGAGGCGGTTCTCGGCAAAAACGTCGCTCTTGCTGAGCACGTTCATCAGCGTGGACTTGCCCACGTTGGTGTACCCCACGAGGGCGACACGGGTTAGTTTGCCGCGATTGCGTCGCTGGATGACTTTCTGGCGATCCCACTCGGCGAGCCGTTGGCGTAGCAGTGCGATTTTTGTTTTGATGATTCGGCGGTCAGTCTCAATCTGCGCTTCACCCGGGCCGCGCATACCGATGCCGCCTCTTTGTCGCTCAAGGTGTGTCCACATACCGGTTAGTCGCGGCAGCAGGTATTGGTATTGGGCGAGTTCGACTTGCATCTTGGCGTTTGCCGTCTGTGCCCGTTTGGCGAAGATGTCGAGGATGAGCGTTGTGCGGTCGAGCACCTTCACTTTCAGTTCGCGCTCGATGTTGGCCACTTGCTTTGGCGAGAGGTCGTCATCAAAGACGACGAGTGCGATGTCATTGTCGCCGACAAAGGCGGCAATTTCCTCCAGTTTGCCTTTGCCGACGTAGGTGGCGCGGTTGGGCGCGTCCATGCGCTGCGTGAAACGCCTGACGGTCACGGCGCCTGCGGTGGTGGCGAGGAACTCAAGTTCGTCAAGATATTCGCGCGACTTGGCCTCGTCTTGCTGTGGCGTGATGAGTCCCACGAGCACCGCACGCTCGGTCTCGAGTTCGGCTATATGCCGTTTTCTGTCATCAATAAATCCCATGATGAAAGGTTGAAGGGTGAGAGGTTGATGGTTGAGAGGTTGAGCCATTTGCTATCGCAAATGGGAATAAGTGTCATTTCCCGAGCGCGGTAGCGCGAGGCTCAACCTCTCAACCCTCAAACCCCTCAACCTCTTTTTACTTTTTCTCTACTTTGACGTAGCGCTTGTTCAGGCCGGCGATGACGTCGTCTGTCGCGTCGTAAGCCTCGTTGATGTAGAGCGTGGCGCTCTTGCGCAACACGATGTCAAAGCCTTTCTCGGCAGCATATCCCTTCATGAAGTTGGTGATGGAGTCTTGCAGTTGGTTTTGGCTTTGGGCGAGTTCGCTCTCGATGCTCTGACGCAGCGAGCCGAGGTAGTTCTCGGCATCCTTCTGCATCTTGTCGAGTTTAGCGGCGTCGGCATTATAACTCTCCTCGGTGAGATAGCCGTTGTTGCGGTACTTGTTCTGCATCTCTCCGGCAAACTTCTGGATGGAGTTGCCGCGCTGGGTTTGGGCCGCGTCAAACTGGTTTTGACGGCGAAGCATCGCCTCGTTGATGTCCTTGGCAAGATTGTAGTTGTTGAGGATTGAGTCCTCGTCAATGTAGCAGATGCGCAGCCCGGGAGCGGCCGCGGAGTCGCCGCTTGCCGCTGCTGCGGCCGCAGGTGCCGGCTTGCTGTTGCAAGCCAATAAAATCATTGTGGCCGCAAACAGTGCCACAGTTCCAAGTTTTTTCATGTCTCTTATAAATAATAGTCGTTAGTTGTCGTAGAATTCTTTGTCACGGGCGCAAGTGATGCCGCGGCGACGCATCTCGGCGTTGTCGTGGATGTGGGTGTTGGGGAAGCGACCGCCTTTAACGAAAAAGATTTTCACTCCCAATAGCACCACCGCGATGGCCAACAGAGCCACCACTATCATTACTGTCGTTATCACAAGTAAGTTAAATTTTGTGCAAAAATACAACTCTTTTCTAAAATATGCGAGTTGTATCAGAAATTTTATGTACTTTTACGACTGATTTAGGTTTTTTTAGCAAATAACCGACATTTAGAACCATTAAAATATTATCAATCATTATGACAATCAAAGACCTCAAACCGGCTCTGGTGTGGAGTATCTTCGACCAGATCAACCAGGTGCCGCGTCCCTCAAAGAAAGAGGGTAAGATTCGTGAATGGCTTGTGAATTTCGCCGTTGAGCATAATCTGGAGCACAAGGTGGACGCCATCGGTAACGTGGCGATGTTCCGTCCGGCCGCTCCCGGTTTGGAGCATGTCAAGCAAGTTGTGCTGCAGGCCCACATGGATATGGTGGCCGAGAAGAACAAGGAAAGCAACCATAACTTTGACACCGACCCCATCCACACGATTGTGGAGGGTGAGTGGCTGCGTGCCGACGGCACGACGCTCGGCGCCGATGACGGTATGGGTATGGCCGGCGCGCTTGCCGCGATGATTGACCCGGAATTGAAGGTTGGCCCGCTCGAGGCCTTCTTCACCGTCGATGAGGAAACCGGTCTGACGGGCGCCAGCAACGTTGGCGAGGGTATGCTCAGTGGCGACTATCTGCTCAACCTCGACAGTGAGGACGATGGCGTGATCACGATGAGTTGCGCCGGTGGTGTTGACACCATCGCCGAGTTTGACTTTAAGCCCGAGGCTGCTCCCGCCGGCCTTGAGTGGTTCGAGGTGAAGTTCGCCAAGATGCAGGGTGGTCACAGCGGTACCGACATCTGTCTTGAGCGCGGTGCCGCCACCAAGTTGCTGTGCCGTCTGCTATGGGAGGTTGGCCGCAAGGTGGAGTTTGAGTTGGCCACAATCGATGCCGGCAACCTGCGTAACGCTATCGCCCATGACGCCGAGGCTATTATTGGTATCCGTCCCACCGACAAGGAGGCCCTTGCTGTGGCGTTCAACACCATCGTCGCCGCCCTCAAGGATGAGTATGCCGTTGCCGAGCCCACAATGGAAATAACCTGCCAGAGTGCCGACGCGCCTTGCTGCGTCATCGAGAAGAAGGTGGCTCAGGCTGTTATCAACACCGTTTTCGTCGCCCAGCATGGCGTGGTGAGTGTGAGTCTGTTGATTCCGCACTTCACCGAGACCAGCACCAACCTGGCCAGCATCAAGGTCAAGGAGAACATCATTGAGGTTGTCACCTCGCAGCGTAGCGCGATAGAGAGCCGCAAGTTTGACATCGCCCACCGCATAGAGCAGACGTTCCTGTTGGGTGGCGCTCGAGTTCGCCACACCGATGGCTATCAGGGTTGGGCACCCAAGGCCGACAACCACATCCTCGAGATTGCTATCCGAGAGTGGAAGAACCTCTACGGCGTTGAACCAACTGTGGAGGCGATTCATGCCGGTTTGGAGTGTGGCCTCTTCCTCAAGGTCTGTCCCAACATGGATATGATTTCTTACGGCCCGACACTGCGTGATGTGCATTCGCCCAAGGAGCGTGTCCACATTCCGGCCGTGCAGAAGTTCTGGGACTTCACCGTCGCCATCCTCAAGGCCGTGGCCGCCGAGTGAATTTTTCCCTGAAATTCCCGAAAATTCCCGAAACACATCTTGACGGGAATTTTCGGGAATTTTCAATATGCCTTTACCATGCTATGTAAACCAACATAATTCATCGATGAATTGAATAATGAATAAAATGGTAAGAACAATGTTAGTGACGGCCATTGTGTGCATGCTGTCGGCTATGCTGCCGATATATGCTCAACGCGCCCTCACCGAGCAGGACTACCGCGAGGTAGCTGCCGAACTCGGTATTGACGTTGCGGCCATAAAGGCTTTGGCCTCGATTGAGGGTGGTGGTCACGGATTTGACGCGCAGGGCCGAGTGACGGTAAATTTTGACTTGAGCGTATTCAAGCGTTTCATCCGCAAGGCCGGTATCAGCGAGGCGTCGGCGCGCAAGACGGCGCCTATCGCATTTGCTGCGGTCAACAGTAAGCGTTACGGCGGATATGTGGCGGCGCAGCAGGCGCGGCTCGATGACGCGTGCAAGGTGGACCGCCGTATCGCTCTCGAGGCGACATTTTGGGGACTGTTCCAGATTGGTGGCTTCTGTTACAAGATGTGTGGCTGCAAAGACGTGGAGGAGTATGTGCGTCTGAACAAGGAGAGCGAGCGGGCACAGTTGGAACTGTTCGCGCGGTTCCTCACCAATGCCGGCTATGTGAAGTATGTCAAGTCGCACAACTGGCGTGCCTTTGCGCGTGCGTATAACGGTGGCCGTCAGGTGTCAAGTTACGCGGCAAAGTTGCAGCGCGCATACAATAAATTCAAAAAATAGTGTGCTTTTGTAGTTTGCGCGTCACGTTTTTTTCGTACCTTTGCGGTCGCTAATAAAAATCAGGGAAGGCAGTGTGGCGGCTTGTCGCCGGCACCATTGAGGCGCCGGAGGAAAGTCCGGGCAACACAGAGCATCACATTTCTTAACGGGAAGCTGTGGGTGACCGCAGGGTTCAAGGTGACAGAGAATGACCGCCGCCGGCGGCGGCAAGGGTGAAAAGGCGGGGTAAGAGCCCACCGGAACCGATGGTGACATTGGTTGCCGCACCACCTGTGAGTTGCAAGGTCATGTATACCGGCATTCAAGGGCTGCTCGTCCATTGCCGGGGGGTAGACCGCTGCCTGGAGAGGCGCAACGCGTCTCTCGCCATAAGTCAGGCTATCGGCGCAGCAATGTGCCGGAGAGATAAATGACAAGCGGCTGTGGAGTGTCAGGCCAACGTCTGTTGACAGCGGCCGGCCACGGCAACATAACCCGGCTTATAGCTACACTGCCATGAAACAACCCCCATGCCCGATGGCCGCTACAGGCTTGGGCATGGGGTGTTTATTTGAGCGACGCCTCAAATGGTGTGCGTCCGGCGATGGAGCGCCCCAAGGTGATGTCGTCCGTATACTCAAGCCCGCTGCCAACGCTCACGCCGCGCGCGAGCACGGTCACGCTCACTCGCGGCAGATACGGGGCGAGACGCCGGTAAATGTAAAAGTTGGTGGTGTCACCTTCCATAGTTGCCGGCAGGGCGAGAATTATTTCCTTGACTTCGCCGCCGGCCACGCGCCCAACCAGGCTGTCAATCTCGATGTCTTGAGGGCCTATGCCGTCCATTGGCGAGATGAGGCCGCCAAGGACATGATAGACTCCGGCGTGCTGATGAGTGTTCTCGACAATCATCACGTCCTTGACGTTTTCCACCACCATCACTGTGGAGTGGTCGCGCAGTCCGTTGGAGCAGATTGGGCACACCTCGCTCTCACTGATGTTATGACACACACGGCAATAGCCGATCTCGCGACGCAGCCTGATGATGGCCTCTCCAAAGGCCGTCACATCAGATTCGCTGCGTTTTAGCAAGTTAAGTACGAGGCGCAAGGCCGTCTTGCGGCCGATGCCCGGTAGCGAGGCAAACTCGCTGACGGCGTTCTCGAGCAACGATGACGCAAACTCCTGTTCCATGCTCACAAAGATGAACGCGCTGTTATAGCGTTATCCACAATTAAAAAGATGATGGAAAATTGTCTGAATTTCTCACTTCAACTGCTTGCCGTCACTGAACGCGTTCCCCTCGGTCGCGCCAAGTCCGATGTAAGTGTGGTGAACCGGGTCGTAAGTGATGAGGTCCATGCTCTCAACATCGGGATTGCCGTCGTCAGATAAATACCGCTCATCGCATAGCACGTTCAAGATGTCCGCGATGAGGTAACAGCCGGTGGCCGACTCGTCGACTTTCTGCCTGACACGACATTCAATCGTCATCGGGAACTCTTTGAAGAGCGGCGCGTTGACGTTTGGAGCCTTCTCGATGGTCCAACCGGTCTTGGGCATCTTGTCCGGGGTGTTGCGACCGCTTACCATACCCACATAGTCCGCTGCCACGAGTGTTGTCGCGGTGGCGAAGGCCACGGTGAATTCCGGGTTGACGGCGAGGTTGTCGGTCGTCTGGTGTGAGCCGAGTGAGATAATGATTTGGTGGGCATCCCACTGTCCGCCCCAGGCCGCGTTCATGGCATTGGGGTTGCCTTGCTTGTCGTAGGTGCCAATGATTAGCACCGGTTGTGGAAGAATCCACGGTTTAGGTCCAAAACTTTTCATAATCGGATTATCTGTAGTTGGGTTAATGATTTATTTCAACAGTTGATAGGCGAGCCGTTCGTCTCCGTTGGCGAGCAGGATGATGCCGCAGTAGTTGAAGCCGTAGCGATTGATGCAATGTTGCATGACTGTGTTGTCGCGGTGGGTGTCGACGCGGATGTTTGGGCAGGCGGCAAAGCAGTAATCCATCACGTCGCGGAAGATGTTGTGCGCATCAGGGTAACTGCCCATGCGGTGAACGACGTGGTAGGGGAGCGCGTCATCAAGCCATTGGCCGTGATAGATGTGGGAGTATGTCGGTTCGGGCGAGGGTAGGAAGGCAAAGTAGGCAGTCACGCGTCCGTTATCCTCGACCACACGCGCTCCGTCTCGCCTCATGTCATTCAAGATGTCATCAGGCGCCGGATAGTCGCCTTGCCACTGGTTGAGGTTGCCGGTGGCGCGCATGATGCCCTTTGCGGCACGCAGCGCTTGCATGATGGCAGGTATGTCGGCCGCGGTCGCGGTGCGGATGAGACGTTCCATAGAGATGTTGCCTTTTTAGATTGCAAAATTAATTATAATTCGGCAATTTTCAAAATCATTGCTATAGTCGCTAGTGGGCGGGGCGGTGCCCGCCCACCTTGAACGTTAGTCGTTGTCTTCACATCTAACATCTAACATCTTTCCTCATCTTTGCGTTGCGAAAAAGAATAGAGATTGGTGCTTTTTTGACTGAAAAAGTGTAACTTTGTAGCGTGAAACAAGAGCAAGAGAACGCCGACGCCCGTTGTGAGCAGGGACGTGTGCGATGTTGGTTCGGCAAAGTCAAAGTGTGGCTGCAGTCGCTGTCGTTCCGCACCGGAGTGATTGTGTTGTGTTGCTGCGTGCCGTTTTACGTGTTATCGTTCGCCCAAATGCTGCTGCCGATTAGCGCGACGGCAAAGGGTGTGTTATGGACGGTTCTCTTCGGTCTCGCAAAGACGTGTCAGTACGGCGGTCTGACGATTTTAGGCGTGGAGGGCTACAACCGCGTGAAGCGTTGGTTAAAAGGACGCCGCTCTTAAACATGAATTACCATGAATTATCCATTTATTTGAGACAAGAGGACATGAGTTTTTAAGAGATCATGAGAGTGTTTTTCTTAACTGATTTATGAATAATTTATGGTAATTCATGTTTAAAAAGTTGTTTTAGTTGTTTAAGATGTGTTCCAAAGTTCAGGGAAATGCAAAAAGATTTGGTGGAATGGAGAAAAAGTTGTAACTTTGCAACGCTTTTTGCGACAAATTATTTTAATTTATTAATTACAAACGATTTATGAATCACTACGAAACCGTTTTCATTCTTAATCCCGTTTTATCTGATGAGCAGATAAAGGAAGCGGTAGCCAAGTTCGTGACCGTTCTCACCGACAATGGTGCGACGATTGTCAACGAAGAGCAGTGGGGCATGCGTAAACTTGCCTATCCCATTGAGAAGAAGTCGACCGGTTACTACACCCTGGTCGAGTTTGATGCCGAGCCCACCGTGGTGGAGAAACTCGAGACCGCTTATCGCCGCGACGAGAAGGTGATGCGCTTCCTGACGTTCCGTCTGGACAAGCACGCCGCCGAGTACGCCGCCAAGCGTCGCGCCAAGAAAGCCGCTCAGGCTGCCGAGGCCGCTGCCGCCGAGTGACTCTATTAATCATTCTTTAATCATCAAACAATTCTTTAAGATTATGGCACAAACTCAATCCGAGATCAGATATCTCACCCCGCTGTCGGTCGACAAGACCAAGAAGAAGTATTGCCGTTTCAAGAGAATGGGCATCCACTACGTCGACTATAAGGACGCCGAGTTCCTCAAGAAGTTCCTCAACGAGCAGGGCAAGATCCTGCCGCGCCGCATCACCGGCACCTCGCTCAAGTTCCAGCGCCGCGTGGCCCGCGCCGTCAAGCGCGCCCGTCACCTGGCATTGCTGCCCTTCGTGGCCGACTTGATGAAGTAAATTCATCGCGAGAGTATTTCACAGAGGAATAACCCAACAAAGAGACAATAACAATTATGAAACTTATATTGAAACAAGACGTCTTGGGCCTTGGCTACAAGGACGACGTCGTGGAGGTGCGCAACGGCTATGGCCGCAACTACCTCATCCCCCAGGGCAAGGCTATCCTTGCTACCGAGAGTGCGCTGAAGGTTCTTGCCGAGGATCTGCGTCAGCGTGCCCACAAGATCGCGAAGGCCAAGGCCGAGGCCGAGGCTATCGCTGCCACTCTGCAAGGTGTGAGCCTGGTGATTGAGACCAAGGTGAGCAAGACCGGCACTATCTACGGTTCGGTGACCAACATTCAGGTCGCCAAGGCTTTGGCCGACAAGGGTCACAACATCGACCGCAAGATTATTGCCCTTAAGGGTGTGATTAAGGAGGTGGGTAAGTACGTTGCTACGATCCATCTGCACAAGGAGGTTCTTGTTGAGATCCCGTTTGAGGTAATCAGCGATGAGCCCATCGTGGTCGAGCAAGAGCCGGAAGTGGTCGAGGAGGCTCCCGTTGTGGAGGCCGCTCCCGCCGCCGAGGCCGAGGAGGCTCCCGCCGCTGTCGAGGCCGAGGAGACGACCGAGGCTCCCGCTGCCGAGTGAGTTTGTTGACAACGAAATAACGTCAAGTAGAGGTTGACCTGTCATGATGATGTGGTCAACCTCTATTTTCTTGAAAAAAACTTTGAGTTTCGTACTTCGTACCTCGTACTTTTTTATTAATTTTGCAGGTTGTAAAAAAAACTAATAATTTTAGACAAAAGAACATAAGAACATGATTATGTCTAAATGTTTTATTTTACTTTTTTGTGTTTTTGTCCTTGTGTCTAAAACAACCATCGCATAACAATGTATAGAACTAAAACCAATGGCGAGTTGCGCTTGGCCAACGTGGGCGAGACAGTTACCCTCGCCGGATGGGTGCAGCGCACCCGCAAGATGGGCGGCATGACGTTCGTCGACCTGCGCGACCGTTACGGCATCACGCAGATTGTGTTTAACAACGAGGTGGATGCCGACCTGTGTGACCAGGCCAACCATGTGGGCCGTGAGTGGGTGCTCCAGATCACCGGCACCGTGGCCGAGCGCGAGAGCAAGAACGCCAATATGCCCACGGGCGACATCGAAATCATCGCGTCATCGTTGCGTGTGCTCAGCAAGAGCGATACGCCGCCTTTCACCATCGAGGACAATACCGACGGCGGCGACGACCTGCGCATGAAATACCGCTATCTCGACCTGCGCCGCACCGCCGTGCGCCGCAACCTCGAGTTGCGTCACCAGATGGCAATCCTCATCCGCAACTTCCTCGACGCGCGCGGCTTCCTTGAGGTGGAAACACCCATCCTTATCGGTAGCACGCCCGAGGGCGCGCGCGACTTCGTTGTTCCCTCGCGCATGAACCCCGGCCAGTTCTACGCCCTGCCGCAAAGTCCCCAGACGCTCAAGCAACTGCTCATGGTGGCCGGCTTTGACCGCTACTTCCAGATTGCCAAGTGCTTCCGCGATGAGGACCTGCGAGCCGACCGCCAACCGGAGTTCACCCAGATTGACTGCGAGATGAGTTTTGTCGACCAGGAGGACGTGCTGGAAATCTTTGAGGACCTCGCGCGCCACCTGTTCAAGGAAATCCGCGGCGTGGAACTGCCCGCCAAACTGCGCCAAATGACGTGGCACGAGGCGATGCGCCTCTACGGCAGCGACAAGCCCGACCTGCGCTTCGGCATGACGTTTGTCGAGTTGATGGACGTCCTCAAGGGCACCGGCTCGTTCCCGGTCTTCAATGAGGCGGCCTACATCGGCGGCATCTGCGTGCCCGGCTGCGCCGACTATTCACGCAAGCAACTCGACCAACTCACCGAGTGGGTCAAGCGGCCGCAAATCGGTGCCAAGGGATTGGTCTACGTCAAGTTCAACAGTGACGGCACCGTCAAGTCGAGTATCGACAAGTTCTACGCTCCCGAGGTGTGGCAACAGGTCAAGGCCGCGATGGGCGCGGTCGATGGCGACCTCGTGCTCATCCTCAGCGGCGACAACGCCAACAAGACGCGCGTGCAACTCTGCTCGCTGCGTCTCGAGATGGGCGAGCGCCTGGGCCTGCGCGACAAGAACAAGTTTGAGTGCCTGTGGATTGTCGACTTCCCGCTCTTTGAGTGGAGCGACGAGGAGCAACGCCTCATGGCTACCCATCACCCGTTCACGATGCCCAACCCGGACGACATCCCACTGCTCGACACCGACCCTGCCCGGGTGCGCGCCATGGCCTACGACTTCGTGTGCAACGGCGTTGAAGTGGGCGGCGGCAGCCTCCGTATCCACGACGGCGAACTACAAGAGAAAATGTTCCAAATCCTGGGCTTCACCCCCGAGAGGGCCATGGCACAGTTCGGCTTCCTGATCAACGCCTTCAAGTATGGCGCGCCGCCTCACGCCGGCCTCGCGTTCGGCTTCGACCGCTTCGTCTCAATCATGGCAGGTCTCGACAGCATCCGCGACTGCATCGCCTTCCCCAAGAACAACAGCGGTCGCGACGTGATGCTTGACGCACCCAGCGAACTCGACCCTGCCCAACTCGACGAACTCAAACTTGACATCAAGCCCTGAACGATTAATCGAATGCTCGGTTTCTCAATTATTCGAGCAATCGAGCATTCGAACAATCGAACATTCGATTTATCGATTTCCATTTAATGAAGATTAGCGAGATAACGGCGGCCATCGAACAGGTGGCGCCTGTGAGCCTGCAAGAGGGCTTCGATAACACCGGTTTCCAAGCCGGCGACCCCGAGGCCGAGGCCACGGGAGCGCTGCTGTGCACCGACATCACGCCGGCTGTGGTCGATGAAGCCGTGGAGCGAGGCTATAACCTCGTCATCTCCCACCATCCCATCATCTTCCATCCGCTCAAGAAACTCATTGGCGCCACCGTGCCACAACGCGTGGTGATGCAAGCGCTTCGTGCTGGAGTCACCCTCTACTGCGCCCACACCAACATGGATAACGCCATTGGCGGAGTGTCGTTCCGTATGGCCCAAAAGTTGGATATGACCAACGTCGACTTCCTGCAGCCCACAGAGCACGACGACGCGCCCGGCGGACGCGCCGGCTGCGGTGTGATTGGTGATGTGGAGGCGATGCCGGCTGTCGACGTGCTGCGCCGGGCAAAAGAAACGTTCCAAGTCGGCTCGGTGAAGTATAGCGGCGATGGCGGCAAGATTGTCACGCGCGTTGCGCTCTGCGGCGGTGCCGGTGCCTTCCTTATCCCCGCTGCCATCCGGGCCGGAGCGCAACTCATGATCACAGCCGATGCCCGGCACAACGACTTCATTGACAACAACAGGGACATCATTGTGGCCGATATTGGACATTTTGAGAGCGAACAATACACAAAAGAAATATTTTTTGATGTTATTCGCCAAAAATTTCGTAACTTTGCGGTTGATTTTGCAAAATCCGACATAAATCAGATTAAATATCTATAAGACAAGGCTATGGCTAAACAAGAAAAAGAACTGACTGTCGAGGAGCGCCTCAAACTTCTCTACAACCTGCAGACCATCCTCAGTGAGATTGACCGCATCAAGCAGTTGCGCGGCGAACTCCCCCGTGAGGTGGAAGACCTGGAGAATGAAATCGCCGGACTGCAGACGCGAGTAGGCAAATTCGAGGCCGAAATTGAGGCTGCCGGTATGGACATCCAACAGCAGCAACAGGCCCGCGAGCAGGCCATCCAACTCATCGACAAGTTCAGCCACGACCAAGACAACGTGCGCAACAGCCGCGAGTATGACTACCTGAGCAAGGAGATCGAGTATCAGCACCTCAATATCGAACTCGCCGAGAAGCGCATTGACGAAGGGCAACGGCGCATCCAGGCCATCCAGGCTGAGATTGAGCGCACCCGCACCACCATCGAGGACCAAGAGCATGTGCTCGAGCAGAAGAAGAGCGAACTCACCGAGATTGTCAGCGAGACCAAGCAAAACGAGGAGAAGTTGCGCGACAAGGCAAAGCGCCTCGAGAACAAAATCGTGGACCAGCGACTGCTCAACGCTTTCAAGCGCATCCGTCAGAACGCGCGCAACGGCCTCGGCATCGTCTACGTGCAACGTAACGCCTGTGGCGGTTGCTACAACCGCATCCCGGCTCAACGCCAGATGGAAATCAAGATGAGAAAGAAAATTATCGTCTGCGAGTACTGCGGACGCATTCTCATCGACCCTGCCTTGGCCGGAATCAGCGAGACTGCCGCCAAAAACAAGTGATTTGCCGCCGCATCACAGGTAATAATTGAAAAAGGGATGGTTTTCAAAAAACCATCCCTTTTCTTCTGTTTTGTGGCTGCTATAGGCGGTCGACGTGCTTGACACCTTTCACGCCCTGGATTTTCTTGATTAGTGTGTCAAGTGAGGCTAAACTGCCGATTGAGATGGTGAGCACGCCCTCAAACGAGCCGTCCTTAGACTGGATGGAGATACCGTGGAGCATCGTGTCGCCGTTTTTATTGATGACGCTCGTGATTGATGCCACGATGCCGATGTCGTCACGGCCCACAACGCGCAGCGTCGCGGCAAACTGCGTACCAATCTTGCCGCTCCAGTCACAACGGATGATGCGGTAAGGGTAACGCTCGGCAAGGTGGCGCACGTTTGCGCAGTCGGCGCGGTGAACCTTCACGGCGCCGTCGCTGGCGATAAAGCCAATAACCTTGTCGCCGTAAATCGGGTTACAGCACTTCGACAACTTGTAGTTAATACCCTTGACGCCAGAGCCAATCACGAGCACATCGCCACTGGCGGCGTGAGCGTCGGCGGCCGGAGTGCTGCCGTCGGGCGAGGCGGGCGTGTGCAGCACGAAATCCTCGGCGCTGCCGCTTTGCCGTGTCGTCGGCTCGACCGGCTCGTTCTGCCGCTGCACCTGGGCGTCATACTGCTCGATGACAGTGTTCACGTCAAGCGTGCCGGCGTCAATGGCCAGGAAGAAGTCGGTGTTGGTCTTATAGCCCATGCGCTTAATCAGTCGCGCCAGCGTCGCCTCGTCAAGGTTAATCTTGCGGTTGCGGAAACGACGTTGCAACAGTTCGCGGGCGATATTCACTTTGCGGCTGGCGGCCTCGTTGATGGCTTGGCGAATCTTATTGCGCGCCTTGCTTGTCACCACGATGTTGAGCCAGTCGGGGCGCGGCACCTGGGTGGCGCCGGTAAGGATTTCGACAGTGTCGCCGCTGCGCAGCCGGTAGTTTATCTTCTGGTTCTTGCCGTCGATGCGAGCGCCCATGCAGCGGCAGCCCAGTGAACTGTGGATGTGGAACGCGAAGTCAAGCACTGTGGCTCCGTTAGGCAGTTTGAACAGGTCGCCCTTGGGGGTGAACACAAACACTTCCTTCTCATACACATTGCTGCCCATCGAGCGGATGAGTTGCATCTGCCCTTCATCACCCGCCTCAAGAATTTCGCGCACGTTGTTCATCCACACGTCCAGGTCGCCCTCGCTCTTGATGCCCTTGTACTTCCAGTGGGCGGCGAGGCCACGCTCGGCAACGTCGTCCATGCGGCGGGTGCGGATTTGCACCTCAACCCACTTGTTGTCGGGACCGTTGACGGTGATGTGAAGCGACTCGTAGCCGTTGCTCTTGGGAATGGTAATCCAGTCGCGCAGGCGGCGAGTGTTGGCCGTGTAGATGTCTGTCACCACAGAGTAGGCCATCCAGCAGTCGGCCTTCTCGCGCTCGGGTGCGGAGTCAAGAATGATGCGGATGGCAAACAGGTCGTAGATGCCGTCCAAGTCAACCTGCTGCTTGGTCATCTTGTTCCAAATGCTGTTGATGCTCTTGGTGCGCCCCTTAATCTCAAACTTCAGCCCCGCGGCCTCCAATGCCTTGTGGACGGGAACGATAAAGTCGTGCACATACTTGTCGCGAGCGACTTTGGTCTCGCTCAACTTCTCGGCGATTTGTGTGTAAGCCTTGCGGTTGAGGTACTTGAGCGACATGTCCTCAAGGTCGCCCTTCACCTTGTAAAGCCCCAGGCGGTGGGCTAATGGAGCGTAAAGGTAGCGAGCCTCGGTGGCGATGTTGGTGACAAGTTGCTCGTCGGGATGGTGATTGATGCGGCGCATCAACGCGAGACGGTCGGCAATCATAATGAGGATGACGCGAATGTCTTCGGCAAAGGTGATGAGCAACTTGTGGAAGTTCTCGTCGCGCACCGCTGCCTGCTTTTTGTATAGGTCGCCAACGGCGAGCAGGCCGTGCACCAATTTAGCGACATCGTTGCCGAAGCGACTACGCAACGCCTCATATTCCACAGCGCCTTTTTTGCACAGGTTGTAGAGTAGTGTGGCGAGCATCATATCACGGTCTGGAGCGATGCTTCGTGCCAGAGTGAGGGCCGTGTCAAGGTGGCGGTGCACCGGATTGATGCCGTATTGGTCGCGGTTAAGGTAGCCTCCCTCCACGGCACGCCGCATTATAACGTGCACGTCATGCACATCATCGGCCGTGATGATGCCGCGATGCAGATCCACCAGCGCGCGAGTCATGGCAATCACCTCTCGAGCCTCGTTTCCACGGAAAAACGGTTCTTGCGCCTCCCCTCTATCTATGTTGACTTTTTTCTCTTCCATAATTGCTTTACGATCAACTAAAAACTACATGCTACATACTACTTCTTGCGTTTTTTGGGCTGCAGCAGTTGGCGGGCCTTGTCGCGGCACTCGTCGGCATCCTCTTCCAGGCCGAGGCTATCGTAGCAGTCTGCCAATCTTAGCCACGGCTCATGTCGGGTTTTGTCGGCACGGGCGGCGCGGCGGTAGACCTTGGCGGCAGCCGTCTCGTCGCCGGCGAGCATCACGTCGCCAAGCGTCATCAATACTTCGAAGTCGTTAGGCGACAGTTTAGTGGCTCGCTCGAGCAACTCAGTGGCTTTCTCACGGTCGTCGAGCAGCATGAGCACTCGCGCTTTGCCGAGCATCGCGCGGTGGCAATTGGCGTCGAGGCGCAGGGCCTTGTCGAAGTTGGCCATTGCCGAGCGCACCGCCACTTTGTCGATGTCGGCGCCGCGAGCCAGCGGCACATTGCCCACTCCGGCAGGCAAGCCGCCCAACTCCAATGATTGGAAGCCAAGAGAGGCGTACTCCGCCGCCATGCCATCGATTACAGCCTTTTGCTCGTCGATGATTTGTTGCAAACGTGCCAAACGCCCCAGTTTGGATATAATCAGCCTGCGGACGGCGGGCCGTTGCAGTTCGTCGCGATAGCGCATTCCGTCGGCAAAAAGTTCCAATGCCTGACGCAGGTCGCCGGCATCGAGAGCGGCCGCCGAGCGTGCATACAGGTCGTTGGCTCGATGGTTGCGCACGGCGTCGTCGATGGCCGCGCGATCGTTGAACGAACGCGCGAACGACAACACCTCGCCGCTGACGCGCACGTCACGCTGCGACAGTCGCCGGCATAGCGTGATGCCCTCCAATGAGCGGCAACGGGACAACGCCACGTAGGCCTGGCCGCACTCAAACGCGCCGCCCTCAAAGTCGATGGCCACCCGAGAGAACGTCTTGCCCTGGCTCTTGTGTACCGTCAGTGCCCAAGCGGCTTTGAGCGGCAACTGCTTGAATGTGCCGAGCACTTTCTCTTCAACCTGCTGTTTCTCTTTGTTGTAACTGTATTGGATATTCTCCCACACGTCCGCCTTGACCTGGTATTCCTCTCCATCCTCCAGTTCAACCCACACAAAGTCATCGCCCATAGCGCTCACTCGCCCCACGGTGCCGTTGACCCAGCGGCGCTCGCGGTCGTTGCGGATAAAGAGCACCTGGGCACCCACCTTGAGCGTGAGGTCAACATCGGTGGGCAACGAGCGCTCATCAAAGATTCCCTCCACCTCGCCAATGTAGTGCATTTCCGGCTCACTGATGGCAGCCATATGCTGCTCGTTGATGGCGCTCACGGTGTCGCGTCTCGTGGCGAGCGTCATTACCATCGCGTCACCGTCTTCATTGCCGCCGTCAGGGGCGAGGCGGCCGTTGAGCAGAAGAAGGTCGGCATCGAGCGCGTGGCCGCTGCGCACGCGGTCAAGCAACGCGACAAACTGCGGGTCCTCCTGGCGGTAGACTTTGCGCAGTTCCACCGGCAGCAATCCCAACTTCTCAAAGACGTGAGCGTTGAAAAAGAAAAAGTTGTGATAGTGCATCGAGAGTATCTGCCGCTCGTCGCTTTTCACAACCGGCGGCAACTGGAACACGTCGCCCACAAAGAGCAACTGCTTGCCGCCGAAAGGCTCGCGCCACCGACCCGTGTAGCACCGCAGCACGCGGTCCACATGGTCGATAATGTCGGCTCTGACCATCGAGATCTCGTCGATGATAATCAGTTCCAACTCCTGCAGCAACTTCACCTTGTCTTTTGGGAAGCGCAACGTCTGCTTCATGCGCTTGGGTGAGTAGTCGGGGTCGTCGGGCAGAAGTGGCTTGAACGGAATTTTGAAGAACGAGTGCAACGTCTGGCCACCCACGTTGACGGCCGCCACGCCCGTCGGGGCAAGCACGACATACTTCTTCTTGGTGTGGGCGCAGATGTAGCGTAGGAACGTGCTCTTGCCTGTGCCGGCCTTGCCGGTGAGAAACACCGAGCGGTTGGTGCCGGCAATCAGTTGCCACACCAACCGGAATTCGGGGTTCTGCAGGTCTATCTCCTGAGATAAGAGGTTCAACTCGTCCATCTTTCTAATAGTTCTCGCCACGTGAATAACTCAAGACGGCGGTGCCGTTTTGCACACAAACAATCCAAAAACAACATTGGGGACGACTGCCGCCATCCCCAATGTGCTAAAGAATTCATCTCAAAATGGGGTGCTGCGCATTAGAAGCGGTAGCCCAATGTGAGGGCAATGCGGTTGTCGTGGCCCTTGACGTCGGCCTTAATCGGAGCCTCGGAGTAACCGGCAACATTCACCTCGCCGGGAACAAACGTCGTGACGTTGTTGCGGATCTTGTGCACATAGGCCAGGTCGGCGTAGAAGCCGCCGCTGCGGTAGCCCAAACCGGCAGTGATAAACTGCTGATTGTTATCGTAACTGTAAATCGGGCACGAACCGCTGACGCTAACGTTCAGTTTGTCGTCTTTCACCTCTTGCTTGGCAGCCGACGTGCGGTACTGATAACCGGCGCGGACGCTGACTTTGCTTGACGCGCGCAACTCACCGCCAATCTTGAAAATGTGGGTGGGCTGGAGATATTCCTTGATCTCGCTCGTGGCGTCGGGATACCAATAGTTGTCGGTGTCACCGATGCGCATCGAGTTGTTCAGGCGGCACTCATACTCGGCGTTAATCAATCCCGACTGGCCGGCCACCACGCCAACGCTGCCTAAAAGACGCCATGGAGTGCGAATGCGGTACCACACGCTGTTGGTGGGTGAGGTGGCATCGATGGTGTAAAGTTCGGTGTTGCCGTCATAGAAGGCGGTGGAGATAGTCGTCGTGTAGGTGTCCTTCATTCTCAGGAACGTGGGGGTGTGCACCGCCAGACCGATGCGGAACTCGTTCACCGGCTTGAAAATCACACCGAACTTGAAGTTGTAACCGGTGCCCGTGGTGCGCGAGCCGCTGCTGTAGCCCAGCGACGCGTTGCCGCCATCGAGAGTCTCGGTGCGCTTGTCGTCTTTCCACACCACCGTATTCTCGAGCACCTCGCCGTAATACTTGTAGTATTTGTACAACAGGTCCACGTAGCCGAAGCCGATGCCCCAGTGCACCTTGTTGTTGATGTTGCCGCCCAGGGTGACGTCAAACTCGTCGGTGTGGCCGTGCTCCTGAATCTCAAACTCGTTGTAGCCGTATGTGCCGTCCACGCCAAGACCCGAATACTCGTTGCCGCCTGTGTGTATCATCGCGTTACCCTCGTAGGTGAGGATCTGTCCCCAACTGCCGCCGTTGTCCTTGTAGAAGGCGTCCATCGAGAGGTTGGACGGTGTGATGCCGTCGTGGGTGGCCCAGTCGGCGTAGTAGTTGGTGATGGACGTGTGGATGCCGTCCATGCCGCCGAGGACGCGACGCCGGGCGTCATACTTGCGGTTGTAGGTGAGTCCCCACTGGAAGTAAGGCATCACGTCGCTGTTGAGACGCATGGCTCCCACATAACCCACGTTGATGCAGTTGAAGCGGGTCATGCTGTTGGAGTTGCCGGTGGTCTTGTTGTTGTTGAAGTCAAGGCTCGCCGTGATGCTCACGTCACTGCTGCGGTACACGCCGATGCCGCCGGGGTTGTCGTTGATGGCGGTCATGTCGCCTCCCAAAGCGCCCATCGAGCCGGCGAGAGACTGGTAGCGGGCGGTGCCGCGCAGGTCGTCGGTAGAGTACTGCAACGCGTCAAACGTGTATTGCGCACCGGCCAACAGCGTGGTGCCGCAAGCCATTATGGTGAGAAAAATCTTTTTCATTTTAGTCGTTTTCGTTTATCGTTGTTTGATAGTGGGCGGGACGGTGCCCGCCCGTCTTGAACGTTAGTCGTTGGAGAGGCGGCGCCCGGGGGCGCGCCATGGCCAACTGTTTTAGTGTCTGTGTCCGCCGCCGTGGCTGCCGCCACCGCCGCCGCTGTGTCCGCCGCCGCTGTAGCCTCCGCCACGCGAGCCACCGCCGCTGTAGCCACCGCCGCCGCGACTGCCGCCGCTGTAACCGCTGCTGCGTGAGCCTCCGTAACTGGGACGGCTGCCGCCGCTATAGCCGCTGCCGCGCGAGCCACCGTAACTCGAGCCGCCGTAACTGGGGCGTGTGCGGCCGCTGCTGCCGCCGCTATAGCCGCGTGAGCCACCGCTCATGCCACTGCCGCCGCGACCGATGTTGCCCACGCGCGGACGGCCACCCATTGTCGAACCGCCGCTGTGACCTCCCACGCTGGGACGTGAGCGTCCGCTGCCCATCGTCGAGCCGCCGTGGCCTCCCGAGTAACTCGCGCCGCGACGACCGCCCAGGCTGGCACTGTGGCCGCCGCTGCGACCGCTGTAGGACGGACGACGGAAACCCGGATTGTGAGCCACACCGCCATCAACATAGCGATAGCCGCCGTGGTGATAGTAGCCACCGTGGTGATAGCCGCCGTGGTGATAGCCGTAGTAGCCGTAACCCCAGCCGTGGTGGTGATAGGGACGCGGGCCACCCCAAGTCCAGCCCCAACCATAGTAGGGCCGCCAACCGCTATACCAGTAGCCGTAGTAGCCGCCCCAACGGGGACCATACCACGAGTAACTCCAGCCCCAATCCCAAAATGGATCCCAGTAGTGCCAACTGCGATAGCCGTACCAAGAGTCGTAGTACCACGGGTCGACGATCACGTTGATTGTGGTGACAGTGCGCGGGATGCGGTATTCATCAGTGTTGACATAGAGGTAAATCAGGTCATCATCGTTGCTGCCTCTCACAATGTCGGTGTTGTAGTAGCGCTCGATGCGGCGTGTGTTGCCGAAGATGTCGGTTTCGACGGGGGTGGTGTCGGTCACCGCGTAGATGTCGTAGGCACCGCCGCGGCGGTTGTACTCGTCCACGTCGCGCTCCACCTTGTAGTTGCTCGATGCCTGGGTCACATACTGTGACGGCACGGCCACGGCCACCTTCTTGGCCGTGCGCACGGGGGTGACGGTAGCCGGCTTGACATCCTTGCTGCCGTCGTAGTAGATGTCGTCATAGTCCTGGGCGCTCACCTGGAGGGCGGTCATCAAGGCTGCGACACCAACCATTGTTGCAAATAGTCTTTTCATAGTGTTCACTCCTATACAATGAGCTGTTAAACAAGTTGATTTTGATGATTAGACACGGCCGGGAAAAGTCGGTTTAATCAAAATCGACCGCAATTTACTACAATTTCCCGAATTGGGCCACATTTTTCTCTTAAAAAATCATAATCGGGGCTGCGGCGTCAGTTTGCGCATAGGTTCCACGATTCGATATTCCGCTTTCTTGAAAATTTCCGAAAAATATTTATCTCGTTATTTTGGGTCAATAAATTATAAAAATAAAATTCAGTAAATAAAACATTCACAAAAAAATGCAAGAGTTTAATAGAGTCTCATTTTCTGAAATTTACGGAGATTTTCGTGAAGTTTTCACAATCTTGCGGATTTTAGTGGATAGTGATTTTGTAGAAGCGGAAACGGAAGCCATCCGGCAGGGTGGTGGAGCCCTCGGGCAGCCGTCCGCCGGTTAGTTGCGCCACAAAAGCGGTGTCACCCGTGGCGAGATGCACTTCGATGCGGTTCATCTCCACACCCAACACCGCCGCGGTGTCCTTGTGACCAATGGCGCTGACGAGGCCGTCGGGAAGGCTCGCGACCTCCTCGACAGTGATGCTGCACGGTGCCTCGACCATCTGCAGCGAGAATGCGTTCAATAAATATGCCATAATTCGTAAATTATTAAAAGTTCTTTTAGACACAAGGACATAAGCAACACAAGAAAAAAATAATTATCTCCCGTGAATTCTCGTTAATTCTCGTAAACCTAAATTTCGCAACTCGATGTTTCTATCTCAAACTTCCCGAAAAATCTCTCACGTACAATTAGTAAAGTTAGTCGTAAAATATCGTAAATAAATATTTTACGGGTTTTACGTGAAGTTTTACGTTTTTTACGTGAAATATTTATTTTCGATAATTATCGAAATTTAACGGGAGAATGTTTATTCTGTTGACTGTTTTGTGAGGGAGATGGCGCGTTGCCGGCCGGCGATGGTGACGGCGGTGACGGCGACGGCGTCACCGTCGGTGATGCCGTCCAGCAGTGCCGCGCCCACGTAGCAGTCGTCTATAAAACAAAACGGGTCGCCCTTGCCGTTTATTTTGAGACTGATGGTGCCCACATGGTGGGCCAACCCCGGGAAATCTTGTTCGTCGGTTGGCCGCACTGTGACGGCTCGCGCTTTGCCGCCCACCGTGGTGTGGCGCACAAGGAATAACCTGTCGTTGCCGTTGGCGATAGCGACATTAGCGTTTAGGGTGAGATGTCCGTCGAGCGAGGTGAGTTTCACTCGCCATTTGCCTTTGCCTCTCATGACGGAGTTGACTGCTACCATAGGCGTGACTGGCAGTTGGTCGTAGGCGAAGTCTTCGATGGCTCGCGCTTTTTTTGCGTAGAAATGCTTTCCGGCGGCCAGTGGCACGGTGCCGCGTGGGATGCGGTCCATCAGTTCGTCAAACCTCCGTTTGGGCTTATATCCGTTGGCGGTCATCGCCTCGCGGTACAGTTGTAGTTCGCTCAAGGCTCGCGGCAGATTGCCGCTGTTGATGAGTAACTCGGCGATGCGCAGGCGGTAGTTGACGGCGAACAGGTCTTTGCCACACATATCTATTGCTTTACACAGCGCCGCGAGTTCAAGTTTGTTGTCGCCGGTGGCTTCGCCCAATTCGGCCCAGACGTAGGGTTGCGGCAGGGTGAGTGCCAAGCGGCGGTAGATGTCAACGGCCTCGTCGCGGCGGTCAGTGAGCAGGCATTGTCGCGCGAGCACGCGCCGCAGGTTGTCGGTGTCGTGATAGCGGTCGATGACTTTGCGGAGCAGCGTTTCTACCATTTGGTCGAGCGGGCCGGTACGGCGCTCTTTTACCTCGGCGAGATAAAGTCCGATTGCCTTCTCGACGAGCGAGGGAAAGTGTCCGCCGTCGTCGCGCTTGTCGCGTTGCCAGTCCTCATGACGGAAACTATCCGTGCCCCACATTTCGATGAAGCGTGTGAAGCAGAAGTCCTGTGGGTGGCGGCGCTTGATGCTGATGGCCTGCACGAGCATCAACGAGTGGAGCAGTGAGGGACGCTCGATGGCCGTCAGCGAGATATATAGCGCCAGGGCGCGCCGAGCGTCTATGGATGTGATAGATTCCTGTCGGTGCTTGAGGTAGCGGTAGATGACCCATGCGGCGTCGTTGTGAAGTGGTGGCTCGAGATTGGCGACGCCGATAACGGCCACGAGACGGTAGGCGTCATCAGCGGTCGCCGGGTCGCGGGCGAGGTCGTTGGCGCGTAGAATGTCGTCGGAGTGGGGGAGCAGTTGTCGCTGCAGTGAGGCGAGGGTTTTGGCGGCCGGTCCGTCGGCGGGTTCATCACACTTCGGCAACACTTCGCGCATCTGCTGCAGCAGGCCTGTCGCCCGGTCGCGGTCGCCGGCCTCGATAGCGGTGCGGCACACGTCGCGCATCACCCAGTAGAGGCTACGGTTTTCCCACACCCCGTCGCAGGCCTCAAGGTCGGCCCGGGCTATGGCCAACGCCTCATCGAGGCGGCCTTCTTGCCGTAGCGCTTTAATCGTTGAGCAACACATGATAAACCTTTGTTAAAAACCATAATCACGCAACTCGATATTTCATCTCGAAAAATCCCGAAAAATATTTTATCCCGTGAATTTCCGTGAATTATCGTGAATAAATTTTGACGATTAAACACAGTAAATAAAATATTTACGAAATTTCACGAAAATTCACGGGAGATAATTTTTGAGAATTTTCGGAGATTTTCGTGATCAAATTCAAGGGAGCGGATTATAGGGGTTGGTGTTAGCCGCCGAAGCCGTAAGCGTCGTAGTCGACATCTCCGCCGGGGTAGTCGCCTTCCATGCCGTCGGTGAGGGCATACCAGAGTTCCTCGTCATCGTAATTGTTTCGCACCACGTTGTTAAGATTTGTTGTCATAGCGGTAAATTGTTTAGAGAGTTAATGGAAAAGGTTGTCATTGGCTGCTCTGCAACAATCGTGCCAAAGAAATGCGAATTATGCGAATTGGTGCGAATTATGCGAATTATTAACACGAATATCCATTAATATCCACGAATATTCTGTGGCTATCCTGTTTGTTCTGGGCCACGCTGTCGCGTGGGAAATTTTTCAAAAATCTCATAATCATGCATTATGCATTATGAATTAATTTTCAGGCCACGCTGTCGCGCGGGAAATCTTTCAAAATCTTTTTTCTGTTGTAGGGCCTGGCCTTGGCCTGGCCGCGTGCCTTTGAACCCGCATATCGGGTGCCGTCCTATAGGCGGGGGGCTAAGCCCCCGTGAAATAGAGTTTCCTCTCCCCAAAGCCCCGTAGGGGCGGCAGAGCGGCCAACATTGCTAATACAATACAAGCCTTAATCCTTTTTTGTTTAGATGGGGATATAGTATATGTGTACCTCGTCGACCATAAGACCAACAACCTTGAGTCTTAATCCTTTTTGGTTTAGAGAGGGGTATAGTAGTGGACACAGGAAGAGGAATACACCTTGATATCTGGTCTTAATCCTTTTTGGTTTAGAGAGGGGTATAGTAGTGTACAAGGCTGAGATTTCTGCATTTGCAGAAATAGTCTTAATCCTTTTTGGTTTAGAGAGGGGTATAGTAGAGTCGATTATAGTGCGAAGGCCGAAGATGTTAATAGTCTTAATCCTTTTTGGTTTAGAGAGGGGTATAGTAGTTGATCATTGCTTTAATTATATCTGCAGGTGTAGCCTTGTCTTAATCCTTTTTGGTTTAGAGAGGGGTATAGTAGCTATGATACAAATTGAAAAGAAACCACGTGAAGGTCTTAATCCTTTTTGGTTTAGAGAGGGGTATAGTAGGGCACAAGCCTTGGGGAAATTGACTCAAATAACATGTCTTAATCCTTTTTGGTTTAGAGAGGGGTATAGTAGGCCAAACTCGCTTTTAGCCAGGCACTCGGGAGAAGTCTTAATCCTTTTTGGTTTAGAGAGGGGTATAGTAGCTCTCCTGCAGAGAAGGTGTGCTTGCACATCACCGTCTTAATCCTTTTTGGTTTAGAGAGGGGTATAGTAGCTCCATTGGCAGTGTTTACTATGACATCAGTAAGAGTCTTAATCCTTTTTGGTTTAGAGAGGGGTATAGTAGGTGTAGGGCACAAACCTACGACCAATGGTTGAGATGTCTTAATCCTTTTTGGTTTAGAGAGGGGTATAGTAGGCATAATCCTGCACCTGTAGCTCTTGCATTCCCTGTCTTAATCCTTTTTGGTTTAGAGAGGGGTATAGTAGTGTGTGTACATGTCACACCTGCCACGGATGACATGTCTTAATCCTTTTTGGTTTAGAGAGGGGTATAGTAGCAGGTCTGCAGAAGCGGGTTGTGTTCTTCACTAAGGTCTTAATCCTTTTTGGTTTAGAGAGGGGTATAGTAGAAGGTTATAAAGTAGTACGTGCATCAGAAACTACTGTCTTAATCCTTTTTGGTTTAGAGAGGGGTATAGTAGCTGGTCTCTCATGAGAATCACGAGGATTAAGGAGGACACGTCTTAATCCTTTTTGGTTTAGAGAGGGGTATAGTAGAAGGTTGTGAATATATTGTAATGCAAAGTCATTTGGTCTTAATCCTTTTTGGTTTAGAGAGGGGTATAGTAGGGCGTTGGCGATGTAGTATCGCGCCACCGAAAATTGGTCTTAATCCTTTTTGGTTTAGAGAGGGGTATAGTAGCAGGATATCCTGGATGGCATTGTGGAGGGCATTACGTCTTAATCCTTTTTGGTTTAGAGAGGGGTATAGTAGTTATGCAGCTACTGGTCGTCGTGAGCAAGTGGATGCTCGTCTTAATCCTTTTTGGTTTAGAGAGGGGTATAGTAGGCTCAAAATTAGTCTTGTTAGTCTTGTAGAGGAAATGTCTTAATCCTTTTTGGTTTAGAGAGGGGTATAGTAGGTTATAGTACTCGTTGGATTCTCTCAGAATTTGGGAGTCTTAATCCTTTTTGGTTTAGAGAGGGGTATAGTAGAAGAAAGAATCTATGATATTACGCATAATCCTGCAGTCTTAATCCTTTTTGGTTTAGAGAGGGGTAT
>CAMHQD010000029.1 GCA_946187345.1 uncultured Porphyromonadaceae bacterium
GAATAAGATTTTGAAAGATTTCCGCACGCAACGCGTGCGCTAATTATGATACAGTTTCGGAAATGTACATTAAAATATAAGATAGTATATAAAGATTATGACAATAGATTTTGCTCTGCCGCCGGTGGTGTTGGCGCTGCTGGCGGCGTCGGTTATATCAGGTGTCGGCTACGCCTTGTGGCAGTGGCATCGCGCGCGGGTGTTGTCGCGCCACGCGGCGGCTTGTGAGGCGGCCGGCGCGGCCGATAGCGGCGAGCCGCTCGGCGTGAGCGTCATCGTGGACGGCCGCAACGAGATTGGCGAGTTGCGCCACTGCCTGCCGCACTTCCTCCACCAGGATTATCCGCTCTTTGAGGTAATCGTGGTGGCCGGCGACCAGAACGAGGCCGCCAGCGACACACTGAGCGAGTTCCGTGCCCAGTTTGACAACCTCAAAGTGACCTTTACGCCGCGCGACTGGCGCGCTCTCTCGCCCAAGAAGTTGGCGCTGATGCTTGGCATCAAGGCCGCGCAATATCCTGTTGTGCTGACCACCAACGCCAACTGCCGTCCGGCCAGCGACCGGTGGTTGTCGAAGATGATGAGTTGCTTTGAGCCGGGCGTGGATGTCGTGTTGGGCTACAGCCACTATCGCTATAGCCGCGACCGTGGTGCGGGCCGTTTCTACCGCGTGTTTGACACGGTGAGCACCGGCGCTCAGTGGCTCGTGAGCGCCATTACCGGCCATCCCTATCGCGGCACGAGCGACAATCTCGCCTATCGCAAGCAAGTCTTCTTTGACCATAGCGGTTTCTCCGAGTCGATGCATCTGCAGTGGGGCGACGACGACGTGTGGGTGAGCCAGATCGCCACAACTGAAAACACGCGTGTGCAACTCGCCCGCGAGAGCCAACTTCACGCCCACTATGATCATATGTCGCACGCCCACAGCGTGCTGAAGATGCGTCGTGACTTCACGTCGTCGCTCGTCAGGCGGTGGCCGCGCGTGTCGCAGTCGCTTGCCTCGCTTGCCGTGATGGGCCATATGGCCACCGCGATTGCCGCCGTGGCGCTGCAGCCCACGAGCCCCGTGGTGATTGTCGCCGCGCTACTGTCGCTGCTGCTCACGTGGCCGGCAGCCATCGCCGCAGTGCGCCGCCAGTGCCGCATCCTCGGAGCGCCGCAGTTGTTGCTGTCAGTGCCGCTGTTCGCACTGTGGCGACCTGTGGTCAACTGCTTCTACTCATTGCAGGAGCGCCGCCACAGCCGCAGCAACTACACCATCTACGGATAGGAAAATGAGATGATAGGGTCGCTGAAGGCATGGCGAGGAGTGATGGTGCTGAGCGTGGCGCTGATGCACAGCGGCATCCATGCCGCCGACCAGATGAGTTGGGCGGCGGTGGTGTTCTTCTTTGTCTCCAGCGGTTTCCTGATGTCGATGCGCCATCCGGTGGGCGAGGGTGGCGTGACGGCGCGCGCCTGCTTTGAGAGCGGCCGCCGTTTCGCCACTCGCGTTGGCCCGTTACACTGGCTCGCGCTGGCGGTGGTGCTGGCCGTGCAGTTGCGTGACGGGCGGTTTGCCTTCACTCCGTCGCTGGCGGCCAACGCGTTGCTGGTACACTCTTGGGTGCCGGCGCGCGAAGTGTTTCTCTCGTTCAACAAGCCGTCGTGGTTCCTGGCCACGCTGCTGGCCCTATATGCCGCCTACCCGCTGCTGCGGCGCTTGATGGATCGCTTAGGTGTGACCGGCGGCGCGATGCTGGTGGCCGCGTGGGGCGTTGTGATGGCCATTGTGTTATATTACTGCGACCAGCCCACGCGCGACTGGCTGCACACCTTCCCGCCGGCGCGCGCCGGCGACTTCCTGCTGGGTATGCTCGTGCATGACCTGTGGGCTCGCGGCCAGGCCAAGGCCAGACCCTACATGCCACATGGCACCCATTACGCCCTCATCGAATTGGGGGCGGTGGCGCTGCTGGCAGCGTTTGTGATGGTGGACCGCCTCACCGATGACGCTTTGGTGGCGTGGAACAGCAATCTGCTCTTCTGGCTGCCGGTGGCCGCCGTGGTGATGGCCGCCGCCGTGTGTGACGGCAACGAGGGCCCCATCGGACGGCTGCTGCTCTCGCCACCGCTACAGTGGCTGGGAGGCATCAGCCTCGAGTTATATATGATGCACACGCCCACCGGACTGATGGTTGACCGTCTTGTGGCCCCTGTGTTGGGTCATTTTGGCGTGATGAACTACGACTATGAGTGGCTGATGACGCTCGTGGCCCTCTTCCCCGTGGCGTGGGCCACCCACCGCTGGTTCACCGTGCCTGTCACCAGCCGTCTGTTGTCCTCCCCCGCCCACTCCTAAAGGAGGCGTGTCATGCCTCCGAGGGCAATAAAACGGTATGTAGTTGCGTTATTTGTTTTGTATCGCGAGACGAAGTCTCGTGTGCCCAACAACCATTGCCACAATGAAACAACGATTGCTCAAATATCTCCACGCCGCCGTGCTGGCCGTGCTGGCAGCGATGCTCGCCCCGGGTGCCGCCGCCCAGGACAACGACCGCATCCTCAACCGGCCGTATGCCGACAACAAGCGGCTGCACTTCGGCTTCAGCGTGGGCATGAACTTCCAAGACCTTAAACTCACCAACAACGCGTTTATCACCGAAGACGGCGAGCAGTGGATGGCCGAGGTGCCCAACCACTCGCCGGGTTTCTGTGTGAACGTGCTGGCCGACTGGCGACTGGGCAAGCACTTCAACCTGCGCCTGACGCCGGGAATGTACTTCGGCAACAAGGTGGTCAACTTCCAGAACCAACTCGCGCCGGCCGACGCGCTCGAGCCGAGCCATGTGCGCCAGACACAGAACATCAAGAGCACCTACGTCGTCGTGCCGCTTGACCTGAAAATCAGTTCACTGCGTTACCGCAACCTGCGGCCCTACTTCACCGTGGGCGGCATGGGCCTGTTCAGCGTGGGAAAGGAGCGAAGCGAGCAGTTGAAGATTTCGCGCACCGACTTCATGCTCACCGTGGGCCTCGGCTGTGACATCTATCTGCCATACTTCAAGTTGTGCCCCGAGGTGAAATTCTGCTTCGGCCTGAAGAATGTGCTCAACAAGAACCGCCCCGACCTCGAGGACAACCCCGAGATGATGCGCTTCACCCAGAGCCTCGACAAGGTTCTGAACAATATGGTAATCGTCACTTTCTACTTTGAATGAAAAAAATGTGGCATGATAGTTGCGTAGATGATAAAAAAGTGTTAAATTTGCAGTCTTGAAAATATCGCCTTAAATTATTCACAATATTAAAACTTTATCTCCCAACAATCATGACAGCAAAAGAATATGTAATCGAGTACCTCTCAAACGAGGGCTACCGCTATGAGGAAAACCCCAACTCGGGTCATGTCTCGTTCAAGTTTGAGGGTGTCAAGTATGTGTTCATCAACAACAGCGGCAAGCAGTTGTTGCAGTTGTGCATCCTCTTCTATGATGTGAACGACGAGAACCGCTACGCCGTGCTTGAGGCCTGCAACAAGGTCAACAGCGACAAGGCGATGGTCAAACTCACCTGTGACGATGACACCGTGTGGTGCAACTGGGAAGACATTGTGCCCGAGGACGGCTACAACCTGAGTCGCATCGATATGGCTCTCAATATGCTCAAGAACGCATATCACACTTTCTACGAGGCAATCGGCGAGTAAGGTCACGTTACACTCCGGAACAGAAACAACCCGCGGGGACTCCCGCGGGTTGTTTTGTGAATCATATTGAGGCTGCCGGCGCTACAGCAGGCGTTTGACTCGCGGTGCGAGCAGCAGCAGCGTGGTCATCGTGCACACGGCCATCAGGAAAAACGCGAGGTCCATCAGCGCTACCATCGTCGCCAGCGGAATCATCGCTCCCACCACGAGCATGACGATGTAGTAGATGTTGTAATAACGCACCTTGTCCGGGCCGAAGAGGTAGTTGGTACACTTCTGGCCATAATAGGAATAGGAGAACATGGTCGAGAAGGCAAAGAAAAAGACGATGGCCATCAGCAGGTAGTGCCCCACGCCCGGCAGCAATGTCTCATAACTGCCCATAGCCACCCAGAGGCCCTTGACGTCCTCAACGCCAACATAGTTGCCGGCCAGCAGGATGGGGATGGCGGTGAGCGTGCACACGATGCCGCTGTCGATCATCGGGCCGAGCATGGCCACGTAGCCCTCGCGCAGCGGGTCGGTGTTGCGGCTCGCGCCGTGCATCATCGACGCCGTGCCGATGCCGGCCTCGTTGACAAACGCCGCGCGGCGCGCGCCAATCACGGCGATGCCGGCCAGCGCGCCAAATCCGGCCTCCCAGTTGAACGCCTCGCGGAAGATGCTCGCTATCACCGCCGGCAGCCGGTCGAAATACATGATGGTGACCGAGGCAACCAGCACAAAGTAGAGCGCGACCATCACCGGCACAATGCGTGTGGCCCACAACGCGATGCGACGTATGCCGCCCAAGATAACGGCCCCGACAATCACCGCGATAACAATGCCCATGCCCATGCGCAGGGTGACTGTGTTCTCAATGCCGGCCGGCGTGGTGAATACCGTTGTGACGGCCTCAACCAGTTGGTTGACCTGCATCAGGCACAATGTGCCCACGAGCCCGAAACTCGCAAAGGCGACTGCCATCGGCCGCCACTTGGGACCCAGACCCTTCTCAATCATATACATCGGACCGCCCTGCGGCTCGCCGTCCTTGTCCTCGCCCTTATACATCACGGCCAGTGCGCCCTCAAAGAATTTGGTGGTCATGCCCACCAGCGCGCTCACCCACATCCAAAAGATGACGCCCGGCCCGCCGATGGTCAGCGCGATGGCCACGCCGGCGATGTTGCCCATGCCCACCGTGGCGGCGATGGCGCTCAGCAGCGCCTGCAGCGAACTGATTTGACCGGTGGGCTTGCCCTCTTGCGCGGCCTGCTTGTGGCTCAGCGCGCGCAGGGCCACCGGCAGCCGCCGCAGCGACACCGCTCCGCTATAGAAAAACAGAAACAACCCGCCGCCAATCAGCAGCAAAAACTCCGGATAGTTGCACACCGCGTCGCTCGCGGCTATAATCCAGTTGCTTATCGTGTCAAGAAAACTCATTTTTTATTAGGAGATATGAGAGAAATGGGAGATATAAGTTGTCGCGGTTGCCGGCGCCCCTCCTTCAGGAGGGGGTGGGGGAGGCCCCGCGTGCTACCTGCTATTATGGTAGTCCTGGTAGCGGTTGCCGCTGTAGGTGCCGCGGCCGAAGGCGTTGCTGTTAAACTCGTCCTCCTCATCTTCTTCAGGCTTCTTTGTCTCTTTGGGTTTCAGCAGTTTGCTCTTGGTCTCCGGCTTGTTCTTGCGGATTTGCTCCGGTTTCTGCAGGTCGACTGCTGTGGCGTAGATGTCCCATGCCTCGCTGATGTCCCAGTTGCGGCGCACCCGCAGGCGTTGCGGATAGTAGAACACGTCCTCAGGCTGAATGTGTCGCGCGTAGTTGCCCGTGTCCCAGAGGCCGTTGCCGTTGCGGTCATGCACCAAGCGCACATAGTAGGTCTCGGGTGTCACATATCGGAATACGGCCGCGCCACTGCCAACAATCGTCGTGGAGCGCACGATGCGCTCGCTGCCGTCAAGCAACTGCACAATGGCGCTGTCGCCGCTGGCGGGGCCGCTGATGTCGATGCGAAGTGACCCGTATTCGCTCTCGTCCTTCACCTTGAACTCCCGACGGAACTTATTGGTGGCGGTGCCATAAATGCCTGTGATGGCGAGGCTGTCAAGTTCGATGGCATAGGTGCTGTCCGGTTGCAAGACCATGGGTAGCGTCAGTCCCATGCAGTCGCCGTCAAAGCGCGGAGTCAGCGGCGGCACTCCGTCCACGGCGACCCACACGCTGTCCGGCATGCGCTGGCGCAGCAGGTGCACGGCGCGCTGATTGATGCTGGCGATGGGCTCGTCGACCTTGAAGCGCAAACTGTCGGTTATCTCGATTTTGTTGCCACTATTGCCGTCGGCCTCGAGTTTGAGGTGTTGCACTACGGTGATGGTGTCGCGCGCGAGGTCTTTCAGGTCCAGTTCATCATCCTCGGTGAGTGAGCCCTCGGTCTGCTTCTCGAGCAACTGGGCGAGGCGCTTGGCGCGCTGCTCGCGTTGCTTGCGCTCCTGCTCGAGTTGTTTGAGTTCGGCGCGACTCTGCTTAAATACAAAATGAATGGTGTCGGTGGTCGCCACCATGCTGTCGCCCACCGTCTTGGGGTAACTGATGGCCAGCGTGAGGCTGTCGGCGGCGATGAGCGTGGTGTCCGTGAGCCAAAGGATGGTCGAGTCTGACGCCTCTTTCACATATCGCTCGGGCACCATCCATCGCTGCTGCAGCGGCTTCGGCTTTATGGGTGTTATGTGCGGCATGGTGTCCTGCGGCGCGGCCATCACCAACTGCAAGCGGCGCCGGTCAAGGCGCGAGGTATTCTTGAGGTAACTGGCGCGGTAGCCCTCGTTGAACATCGGCAGCAGCAGGTCGTCAGGCAGCAGCAGCGTGTGCTCGCCCTCGACGACGGTGTCCACCTTGTGGTCAAAGGTGAAGATGGTGTCCATCGAGGTGAAGCGGCGTGTGGACGGCTCAATCACCGTGTCGAGCCACGCCACGTCCTCCGAGCGCGCCATGCGGTAGTCGCCGTCCATATCATTAAGGGCAAACACCCGGTAACGCCCGGGTTTGAGGCCGCGGATGGTGAAACGGCCGCGGTCGTCGGTGCGCGCGATGCGCTCCAAGGGCAGGCGAGTGAACGCTGTGTCGTTCAGGTTGCTGTGCACACCCACGAGCACATACTGCATCGGCTCCAAATCGCACGCGCGCAACACGATGCCGCTCATGCCTAAGGTGTCGAGAGTCTCGCCTGTCGAGAACATATAGTGGAGGTGTTCCATCCGGTTGCCCTCGTTGTTGTCGGCAACAGCGTCCGAGAGGTCGATAACATAGGTCGTCTCGGGCAGCAGCGTGTCGCGCAACTCGATTTCCACGCGGCGGCCGTTAACGGCGATGCGCGGCATGTTGCGCTGTGTGGGGCTCACTGTCACTCGCTTCTGCTGGTCGACGAGTTGCACAAGTTCGTTAAACGTGAGCGTCACTTTGTTGCCGGTCACGCCGGTGGCGCCGGGTGAGGGGCGCGCGCCCACAAACTGCGGCGGCGTGTAATCGCGCGGCCCGCCCTCGGGGTTGCCGATGCTGGCGCACGCGTGCAACAGTATCGCGACCACCGCGGCAATGGCGGTGAGCGCGGTCACGCTATGACGGTTGTTGTCGTTTGTCATATTATTGTCTTTTCACTTATCCTCGCCGGTCAACTCGCGGTAGATGGCGAGGGTGCGGCGGGCGATGTTGTCCCAATCGTAGTCAGTGAGGTCGTAGCGGCGGTGCGGGCAGCCGGCGGCGAGTTTGCGCGTGAGGGCGGCCTCGAGGGCGTCGCTGTCGTCGACGGGGAAGAAGTCGCCTTGCGCGTCGAGTTGCGGCAGGCGGTTGGCCGGGATGTCGCTCACGAGCACATCGAGGTCGTAACTCATCGCCTCGAGCAGCGAGATGGGCAGCCCCTCGTGGGTGCTGGGCAGCACAAACAGGGCGGCGTGGCTCATGAGTTGGTTGAGTCTCTCGCCGCGGATAAAGCCGGTTAGCGCCACGTTGTGCCGCGCGGCCAGACGCTTGAGGTTGTCGGAGTATTCGTCGGCATGGTCGGCGTCGCCGGCGAGTACCAGCCGCCACGGGCCGCGCTCGCGCTTGGCGAAAGCCTCCACGAGCAGGTCGAGCCGTTTCTCGGGCACGAAGCGCGCCAGAGCCACCACATACCGGCCCGGTTGCAGACCGAGGCTGTCGAGATAATCGGTGGCGGAACTCTTGACGGGACGCTCCACGCCGTTATAAATGAGTTCAACGCCCTCGCTGCGGCCGTAGCGCTCACGCAGGATACCGGTGATGACGTTGCTGATTGAGATAATGCGGTGGGCGAAACGGGCCATACACCATTCGCCGGCTTTGAGCATCAGTTTGGCGGCGGTGCCCCACTTCTGGCGGTCGTAGTCGGGCCCGTGGTTGGTGCAGACGACCTTGAGGCCCAGCAGGCGCGCTATAGGCACCATTAGCGCCGGGCCGATGGCGTGGATGTGCACCACATCGGCACCTAACCGCCAGGCCTTGATCACGGCGAGGAATGTGTGGACGATAGCCTCGAAACTCTTGCGGCGCGGGGCATAGACGTCCACCAGATGAACGCCCTTGTAATCTCCGGCCACATTGTCCGGCTCAACATAACACGAGCGGCGCAGCACGGTCACGTCCACGCCGAGCGCGGCGAGCCGCGGATAGAGTTGCTCGCAGTGGGTCTCAACACCGCCCTGGATGCGCGGAATGCCGCGCGTGCCTGTCACAACAACTTTCATTTTCCCATACCCTGACGGGGATCTTGTCCGACATCGTACCACCGCTTGTCGAGCACCGGTTTCTTGCCAAGCAGCGAGCGCCACTTGTTGCGCAGCGCCCACGCGGCCGGGTGACGGACGTACTTTTTCATCACGGGCGCGGCGGTGCCCACCATCCAGCAGTTCTTGGGACAGGTGCGCACCTTGGCTCTCACGGCCTCGGCCTGCTCGCTCGTCCAGAGCGTCATGAAGTCGGCGGTGTCGTGGATATTGCCCATGCTCGCCTTCCAGAATCGCTCCTCAAGACCGTTGCAGGGATACACCTCGCCGTATGGGTCGATAAAGAAGTTCATTGTGCCCGCCTCGCAGGGCAGCATGCGGCGGCCGCCCTCGATGTAGTTGATCAGGCCCATGTTGAAAAAGGCGCGGAACCACGACTTGGGGTGGTTTTCCTGCAACTGCCACTCGATGAGTTGCTCAAAGTCGGCGATGACGCGCTCGCGGTTTGTGATCTCGTTGTCGTACTTGTGGAAGTAGAACGAGTTGTGGAAAGCGGCGGTGGCGAACTCCATGCCCAACTCGCGGCTGAGGCGGTAGAGCGACAGCATATCGGTGCTGTTATTGTTGCTCACCGTGCAGCCAAAGCCGATGTCCTTCACTCCCATTGAGCGTAGGGTGAGCAGGGTGCGCAGGCCGCGGTCAAAGCCTCCCTGGCGGCCGCGCAGGTCATCGTTTTTCTGTGACAGGCCCTCGATGGAGATGCGCACGCCGATGTTTGGAAAGCGCTTGGCCATGTCGATGACACGGTCTTCAAACCATCCGCTGGTCGAGATGACGATGCGGCCGGTGTGGCGGTAACACTCCTCGATGATTTCGGGCAGGTCTTCGCGCACGAAAGGCTCGCCGCCGGTGATGTTGATAAACTTGAGTTGCGGCAGGCACTTCAAGTCGGCCGCAACCAACTCGCGCTTTGGCTCGGTGGGGTTGTTCCAGATGTTGCACATCTTGCAATGCATCGGACAACGATAGGTGACGATAATCGATGCGTCCGTGGGACGCTGGATATTTGGCATAAATAGTATGATATAGAGCGTTGTTTTTTCTTTGCATGGCGGCATTGCCGCTACAAATTGCAAAGTTACGACATTTTTTTCACATAGGGCCGCTATTTGTTTTTTTTTCTAAAATTATGCCCGACGTTAGTAAATAAGTCAAGAGAAATTCGTAACTTTGCGAGGCAAAGTGAATGACAACCTTTTATTAACTCTTAATAAAACTTATTTATCAAGAAATCATGATTATTGAAAAAGTGCATGCCCGCGAGATTTTGGACTCGCGCGGCAATCCGACCGTGGAGGTTGAGGTGACCCTCGAGTGTGGTGTGATGGGACGTGCTTCGGTGCCCAGCGGCGCCAGCACCGGCGAGAACGAGGCCCTGGAGTTGCGTGACGGTGACAAGGCCCGTTACGGCGGCAAGGGAACGCTCAAGGCCGTTGAGAACGTCAACACCAAGATTGCTCCCGTTGTGGAGGGCATGAGCGTGCTCGACCAGCGCGGTATCGACTGCAAGATGATTCAACTTGACGGCACCAAGACCAAGAGCAACCTGGGCGCCAACGCCATCCTCGGCGTGTCGCTTGCCGTGGCTCACGCCGCCGCCAACTATCTGGAGATTCCCCTGTATCGCTACATCGGCGGCGCCAACGCCTATGTGCTGCCCGTGCCGATGATGAACATCATCAACGGCGGCGCCCACAGCGACGCCCCGATCGCTTTCCAGGAGTTCATGATTCGTCCGGTGGGCGCCAAGTGTGAGCGCGAGGCTATCCGCATGGGTGCCGAGGTGTTCCACGCTCTGGCCAAACTGCTCAAGAAGCGCGGCCTGAGCACCGCCGTGGGCGACGAGGGCGGTTTCGCTCCCGCGCTGGACGGCATCGAGGACGCTCTGGACTGCATCATGCAAGCCATCAAGGACGCCGGCTACAAGCCCGGCGACGACGTCAAGATCGCTATGGACTGCGCCGCGAGCGAGTTCGCCGTGATTGAGGACGGCAAGTACTACTACGACTACCGCCAACTCAAGGACGGCAAGAAGAAGGACCCCAACGGCAAGAAACTCAACGTCGACGAGCAGATCGCCTTCTTGGAGCACCTGATCACCAAGTATCCCATCGACTCGATCGAGGACGGTCTGGACGAGAACGACTGGGACGGTTGGAAGAAACTCACCGACGCCATCGGCGACCGCTGCCAACTCGTGGGCGACGACCTTTTTGTGACCAACGTGGACTTCCTGCGCAAGGGTATCACTACCGGTGCCGCCAACTCGATCCTGATTAAGGTGAACCAGATTGGCTCGCTCACCGAGACGCTCGACGCCATCGAGATGGCCCACCGTCACGGCTACACCACGGTCACCAGCCACCGCAGCGGCGAGACCGAGGACACCACCATCGCCGACATCGCCGTGGCCACCAACAGCGGCCAAATCAAGACCGGCTCGCTGAGCCGCACCGACCGCATGGCCAAGTACAACCAACTCATCCGCATCGAGGAGGAACTTGGCGAGCGCGCTTGCTACGGCTACAAGAAACTCAAATAAAATTGGGCTGACTGTTCATTAATTGAGTCCCATGAATTATCCGTTAATTCATGGGACTTTTGTGTTTATCCACACAGCGGGAACCGGCATGTGCCTCGAAGAGGAACTTTGTGATTGAGTCTTTTGCCGATTGAGTCCACCGCAAAAAGTAAAGACGTGTTCCAACAATTTTGGCACTATTTGCGGTGGACTCTATGATCAATCAACGGCTTTTTGCCTTATCTATCTTCAGCGACCACTTCCGTCGTCTCCGGTGACGCCTCTGCGGGTGGCTCCTGCGGAGCCGTGGCGCGCTTGGCGCGGCGATGGTCGATGTACCACGCTATCAGCAGCCCGGTGCCCGCTATCGCTGCCATGAAGAGCCCTCCGATGATGATGTTGCCAATTTTTTCACCGGTCAACTCTAACTGCCGCACCCTAATCCGGTCAATCACAATCTCGATAAAGGCGGCAGTGAAAATCAATATCAACCCGTTCCACCACACCGCCATCAGGCGCCACAACGTGCCCCACACGCTGTAGCCGAACAGTTGATAGTAAGTGCGGAACCACACCAGTCCCAGCATCACAATCACGGTATATGCCACCGACACCGGGCGCGGCACGTCCGGCAGCAGACTGGCTACCAGCCCCCACACGCTCATCTGCACGGCGATAAACACTTGGATAAAGAAACCCTCGGGTAGAGTGCGGCGGCTGCAGCGCGGCGACTCGCGGCAGATGAGATAGGTGGGGATAATGAAAAACGAGAGCATAATCAAGGCTCCCCAGGCCGGATGCTCCGACAGCCAGTCGATGGTGATATCGACAACAGCGGTAAGGTCGCTGGCGTCGGTAGCCGCCTTAGCAGTTTCCTTTTCCGGAGTGTCAACACCAAAGAGGCTCTCGATCAGCAAGACGATGACGGTGACGAAAAACAGCATTTTCACGGGCGGGAAACTCACCTGTCGCTTGCCGGTGATATAGTCGGCGATGAAGTAGCCCGGCCGCAGCAGCAGTTGCCAGATGGAATATAACATCGACCGCGTGCCCAGGCCCCAGAGGTCAAGCGCGCTCTCGCGCAACATCGCCCACGTGATGCGCCGCTCGCCCGCCTTCTGGCCGCACACGGGGCAAAAGTTGCCCTCATACTCGTGGCCGCAGCACGCGCACGTGTGGCCGGACGGGTCCTTGATCTTGAACCCGGTGCCGACCTGCTTCCAATGCTGGAAGCGCTCATATCGTTCTTTAATTGTCGCCATAATAGTAATCTGTTTCCGAGCCGCAAAATTACAAAATAATTCCCACGCCACAATAAAAAGATCGCCGGCAACCATCGTTACCGTTCCGGCACGTTACATTTTTCACAAAATGATAGATGCAATAGACTTGATTGAATTGATTCCGGCATCGCGAGTCGGGTCGTGACACGGCTGTGTGTCATATTAAACCTGGCACGGTTTTTGCTGTGTTAAACGTAAAGAGCGACACGACTATGATTTACTTCTTCGGTATGTTTACTGATATCCTCGGCACCTGTGGCATCGTCCTCGGGGGCATCATCGTCGCGATTCTTGCTGTATTTATGGCCATTTGCTGGCTTTTTATAGGGTGGCTCGCTGTCAGTTTCGTTTTTGCCTCGATTTATGCGGCGATATATTATTGGCCACGCCAATTATATTACAAATTGAAGGGAATTCAGGCGCCACCTGACCCGGTGGCTGCTTGGGCGAACAGAAAAGCCCATGATATAAACACATGGATGAAAGGGGTGATGGCATGGATAGAGAAGAAACGAGACCAGGCAGCAGAGGAGGCCGAGGCCCAAAGGTGGAAGAGTTAACATCGGCATCAATCTTATACCAAGCGGCACCAGTCGGTGCCGCTTTTGCTGTCTTTTGGGCCGCTCAACAAAGTCACTAACTCCCGATTTTGTCCCGGCAAAATCAAAAAATAAGGGATAACTTGCAGGCTGACTGCTTGTTATCCCCTTTCGGGTCGGGGTGAGAGGACTCGAACTTCCGACCTCCACGTCCCGAACGTGGCGCGCTAACCAACTGTGCTACACCCCGAACTGAATATTGTCGCACCGAAATGCGCTGCAAAATTACTACAATTTTCTGAATTGACAATATTTTTCCGCTTTTTTTTGTAATTTTGCCGCGATTTTAACCGAATTCAGTTTTTAATAAACATGAATTACCATGGTTTTTTCCGCAAAAATTAATGGATATTCATGATAATTCATGTTTCAAATAATAACAAGAACGATGGATTTTCGCAAGATTCTGCTCTCTATGGCTTTGGTTGCCGCATGCTTGGCGGCGCGGGCCGATGTGTTTATCATGGGTGATGTCAACCGCGACCAGGCGGTGGACGTGGGCGACGTGAACTCTGTGCTGGAGGCTATCCTGGCCGGCGGCGAGCCTGACTTGTCGATGGACCTCAACGGTGACGGACTGGTGGACGTGGGCGACACTAACGCTATTCTCGACCTCATCCTGAGCGGCGAGCGGCGTGTGGTGCGCACCGGATACGACTATGTGTGGAACGAGGAGAGCGAGACGCTGGCCGAGATACACATCGACGTGTCGCTCGAGGAGTGGAACAATCTGCTCAAACTCTACGACGCCAATCCGCAGACCACGCAGTATGTGATGGCCAACGTGACCTACGTGGGTACCGACGGGGTGGAGACGCGCATCGAGGGCGCGGGACTGCGCTTGAAGGGCAACACGTCGCGCCGACGCCCCGAGGGCAACACCGGCGAGATGCATCAGGCCGGCCACACCGACTGGCACCACTGCCACTTCGGCATCCACTTGCGCAAGTACTTCAAGGACGATGAGCACACCATCCAGGGCGTGCGCAAGTTGCACCTGAAGTGGGCCAAGGACGACCCGACCTACGTCCGCGAGATGTTCTGCTACGATATGTTCCGCCGCGCCGGCGTGTGGACGGGCACGCGCGGAGTGTATTGCCGCCTGTGGTTGCACGTGGAGGGCGACGAGCAGGAGGCATACTACGGCGTGTATGAGTTGCTGGAGCCCATCGACGAGAACTGGCTCAAGCAGCGCGACGACGAGAGCACATTCGGCACCCACGAGGGCAACCTTTGGAAGTGCCGCTACACACGCCACCAAGCGTCGCTCACCAACGAGTACGGCGGCGACTACTGGTATGACGACGACAGCGACGACAAGCACGTCTATACCCTCGAGACCAACACCAAGCGCTTCGACGCCGCCAAGGCTCAACTCATCGACTTCCAACTCAAACTCATCGGCAAGAAGGACGACAGTTTCCGCAAGTGGATCACCGAGGTGTGTGACGTGGACCTGCTGCTGCACACCTACGCCGTGAACGTTGCTCTGGGCATGTGGGACGACTATTGGAACAACGGCAACAACTACTACCTCTATTTCACCACCGAGGACTTGTATGATTATAAGGTATATCTCATTCCCTACGACTACGACAACACGTTGGGTACCAGCAACAACTGCGGTGTGCAGAACGATTCCGGCCGTCAGGACCCGCTGCGGTGGGGCAATAGCGACCCGAACAACTGGCGCTCGGGCAGCCCGCTGATTGCCCGCCTGCTGCAGTTTGAGGACTGGAAGGCTCTATACGTCAAGTACCTCAAGGAGGCCGTGGCCCAGGGCGGCGGCCTGATGCACTACGACGACGCGGTGGCGCGCATCCGCCGCTGGCAACGCATCATCGCCCCATACGTGAGCAACGACACCGGCGAGGACATGGAACTGCGCGACGAGCCCGCCGGCTGGGGCAACCACCACGAGTACCGCCTGCTGGGTGGCGACTTCAACACCAACTTCTTCCGTGTCAAGGCCGCCACAATCAACGCCCTCCCTTGATACCCGTTGGCCATAAATGCCTACCACATTCGGCAATAAAAACGGAACAGACTCATTCTTTTGGATATTTTGATTGCGGTTTGGAAAATTGTTTTTAACTTTGCATTGTGGTATTTTAGGTTTTTGAATCATGGGTACGCAGGACATCAAAACGACAATCGCTGAGTATTTCAAGACGCAACCAGTCTTGAAAGCATGGCTGTTCGGGTCTTTCGCTCGTGGCGAGGAGACACCCGACAGTGATGTAGATATACTTGTGCAATATGATGGCAATGCGAGAATCTCGTTAATGACAATTTCTCGTATGATGGGAGCTTTGGAGGATGCTATTCAAAGACCTGTTGATTTAGTGGAAGACGGTTGTTTGTTGCCATTTGCGCAACCCTCAGCCTACAACGACAGAATACTAATATATGAGAGAGGAAATTAGAGACATTGAACGATTAAATCATATTTTAGACGCCATAAACGTGTTGATCGACAACAAAGACAAACACTCCTTAGAAGAAATGGCATCTGACGCGATTGTGTTTTATGGCTTTGTCAAACACGTTGAAATCATTGGTGAAGCTGTCTATATGCTCACCAAAGAGTATCGTGACACTCATCCTGAAGTTGAATGGAGCACAATAGAGCGTATGCGCCATGTATTGGTGCATGGCTACTATAAGATACGTCCTATTCAATTATGGGAAACCATCCAAACAGATATTCCTGAACTGAAACCAAAAATAGAGAAGCTCATAGCAGAATTCTATAAATGACGCGCGATTGTCAACATACCATCCGATTTGACCGCGGCTTACGCGCTTTGCTTAAGTCGTAGGCAATCAGCGCATTCCCCCCCCCTATTGCAGACTGTGAATGGCTTAGTCTCAATGTGCCAGGCGCGAAAGTCGCCGAAGTCGGCATAGAGGACGTCAAAGCCAACGCCGCCACGAGCGGGCAGCGCTACAACCTCATGGGGCAGCCCGCTGGCAAGGACTTCAAGGGCATCGTCATCGAGGACGGCAAAAAATTCCCGGTTAAGAAAACCCTTTTGTTTTTTGTCCCTTATATTACCAAAAAAATGATGCAAACAGACACGTGGAGTTTTGCGGATTTCGCGTGAACTGTCGCTTTTGTGAGCATAAAAACACGCTAAAAAAGGTTAAAATGGCAAATTAATGAATTTTTTCTTTAATATGTCAATAATATTTAGTTACTTTGCAGTCCGAAATTTTTTGAACTCTATTTTAATAACTATTTTTTAATTGAATTTGACATGGACGAAATTCGCGAAAAATTGGTCAACATCATCGTTGAGCGTCTGGCAGTGACTCCGGACCAAGTGACTGACGATGCATCGTTTGTTCAGGATCTGGGTGCCGACTCTCTCGACACGGCCGACTTGCTGATGATTTTCGAGAGCGAGTTTGAGGTCAAGATTCCCGACGAGGCAACGGAGAAGATCCAGACCGTCGGTGACGCTCTCAAGTATATCGAGCAGGCTAAGGAGGCTTGATTCCGCTTTACAGCGGTTCAAGACCTTGCCGGTTTCTACTCTCATAACTTTATCTATATCCGTTAATTTATGGAATTAAAGCGAGTAGTAGTGACGGGCCTTGGCGCTATCACGCCCATCGGGCTTGACGTTGCTACCACATGGCGCAACGCGCTCGATGGCGTGAGTGGTGCCGGTCCCATTACACACTTTGACGCATCACTATTCAAGACACAGTTTGCCTGTGAGGTGAAGGGCTTTAACCCTGCCGACTTCCTTGAGACGCCGGGCGACCGCCGCGAACTCAAGGACACGTTGCGTATGGACCTCTACACGCAGTATGCCCTGGCATGCTGCAAGCAGGCGTTGGACGACAGCGCGCTGCTGCAGAGCGTCGACCGCAACGAGGTGGGCGTGATTTTCGGCAGCGGCATCGGTGGCTTGCACACCTTTGAGCAGCAGGCCGGCAACTACGCCTTGCACGCCGCCGACGGTCCCAAGTACAGCCCGTTCTTCATCCCCACGATGATTGCCGACATCGCCGCCGGCATGGTGAGTATCAAGTATGGCCTGCGCGGTCCCAACTACGGTGTGGTGAGCGCGTGTGCCACGTCGACCACGGCGCTGATCGCCGCCTTCAACAACGTGCGCTTGGGCAAGGCTGTCGCCGTGGTGACCGGCGGTGCCGAGGCCGCGATTTATCCGGCCGGAGTGGGCGGCTTCAACTCGATGCACGCCTTGAGCACGCGCAATGACAGCCCCGAGACGGCCTCGCGACCTTTCAGCGGCTCGCGCGACGGCTTCGTGATGGGCGAGGGCGGTGTGTGCCTCATCTTTGAGGAACTCGAGCACGCTCTCAAGCGCGGCGCCAAGATTTACGCCGAAGTGATTGGCGGCGGCGAGAGTGCCGATGCCCACCACCTCACGGCCAGCCATCCCGAGGGATTGGGTGCCAAGTTGGTGATGGAGCGCGCGCTGCGCGATGCCGGCATAACCCCGGACGAGGTGGACTACATCAACGTGCACGGCACGTCAACGCCGGTGGGCGACCTGAGCGAGGCTCAGGCCGTGAAGGATGTTTTCGGCGACCACGCCTACGAACTGAACATCAGCAGCACCAAGTCGATGACCGGCCACATGCTGGGCGCCACGGGCGCTATGGAGGCGTTGTTCTGCGTCAAGGCCGTGCAGGAAGACATCGTGCCGCCAACCATCAACCACGCCGACGACGACCTGGACGAGAACATTGACTATAAACTCAACTTCACCTTCAACAAGGCCCAGAAGCGCACCGTGCGCGCCGCCTTGTCCAACACGTTCGGCTTTGGCGGGCACAACGCCAGCCTCATCGTCAAGAAGTTTGAGTGACTATGAATGGTTTACCGTTGACCGTTTACCGTTGCCCGTTGACCGAAATAGCCTCAGGACGGTCAGCGGTTAACGGTAAACCGTAAACGGTCAACTGTAAACGGTCAGCCTTTCGTGACAATGAGTATCGGTGATCTCATAACGATTATAAAGCTCCCTTTTGTGAAACAAAGGGGGCTTTATGATTTTCTGCATGAGGCAACCGGCTATTGGCCCCACGACATCGAGCCGTACCGCCTTGCGCTTGTTCACCGCAGCAAGCCCGTGCGCGACGCCGCCGGCAACTGGGTGAACAACGAGCGCCTCGAGTATCTGGGCGACGCCGTGTTCGACCTTGTGGTGGCCGACTTCCTCTATAGCAATTATCCCGATAGCAGCGAGGGCTTCCTCACGAGCACGCGCGCCAAGATTGTGCAGCGCGAGAGCCTCAACCGCATCGGTCATGACATGGGCATCGACGGGCACGTGCAGTGTGGCGTGCACTCGTCGAGCCACAACAGTTACATCGCCGGCAACGCTCTTGAGGCAATCGTTGGCGCGTTATATATCGACCGCGGTTTCCACGCCGCGCGCAGTTTTATCATCGAGAGGATGATCAAGCGGCATTTTGACCTCGATAAACTCATCAGCGTGGACCGCAACTACAAGTCGCGCCTGATCGAGTGGACCCAGAAGTTCCGTGTCACCATCGAGTGGGAACTGCTCGACACCATCCTTGACGAGAACGGCAACCCCACATTCAAGACCGGTGTGACGCTCGGTGGCCAGTTTGCCGCCGACGGCCTCGGCTACAGTAAGAAAGAGTCGCACCAGGTCGCCGCCCAGGCCGCCCTGGCCCGCTTAGAGGCCGACAAGCAGTTCCTCGACGCCGTGCTCCATACCGCTGTCATGTAGCGTGTGGCGGGAGCCCTTTCCCGTGTTTCGCGACTTACGGTGCGGGAGCGAGAACCGTTCACACGTTTCCATGAATTTGGCTGATAGAGGATTTTTTTGTATTTTTGCGCACTAATTCCTCTATCGCAATGAAAACTATTTCAAATATCATATTGGTGCTGGCACTGGTGTGCTACACATTTCTGCCTTTCTACGACGTGGCGATGAAGGGCGGCATCACCGGGTTTAACTTCTCGGCGGGGTTGATTACAGCCGTCGACAGTTGGCGCGGAGTGGCACTCGCGCTGGTCCCCTATGTGGCAGGCTTCCTCGCGATAGCCTTCAACAGTATGCACAGCCGCCGCTGGCCGTTGGCCGCCATCGGCTGCATTATCGTGGCTCTTGTGTTTTACTACCAGACGAGCAACTTCACCGAAATCGGCCTGATGCACCAGCCGGAGTTGATGCCGACCGATGACATCGGCGAGGGCTTCCAGGTGCTCGGTCTGAAAGCCGGCTATTGGAGCAGTCTGGCGCTGTTTGCCGCCGCGCTCATCACTTGTGTGATTTCTTTAAAGAAGAAGAAATAAACCCCATTTCTCCAATCCCTCCCATACCTCCAATTTCTCTTATTAAAACAATGGAAAATAAAAAATTCAAGCGAACCCTGGTCACCACCGCGCTACCCTATGCCAACGGCCCTGTGCACATCGGTCATCTGGCGGGTGTTTATGTGCCGGCCGACATCTACACACGCTACCTGCGCTCTCGTGGCGAGGATGTGATTATGATTGGCGGCAGCGACGAGCACGGCGTGCCCATCACCATCAAGGCCCAGAAAGAGGGCGTCACGCCACAGGATATCGTCGATCGCTACCACCGTCTCATCAAGGACTCGATGGAGGGGTTGGGCATCTCGTTTGACATCTACTCCCGCACGACAAGCGCGACGCACCGACGGACGGCCACCGAGTTCTTCCGCACGCTCTACGACAAGGGCGAGTTCATCGAGAAGACCACAACGCAACTCTACGACGAGCAGGCCGACCAGTGGCTCGCCGACCGCTATGTGACGGGCACGTGTCCCCACTGCGGCAACGCCGGCGCCTATGGCGACCAGTGTGAGAAGTGCGGCACGAGCCTCAACGCCACCGACCTCATCGACCCCCATAGCGCCATCACCGGCAATGTGCCCGTGCTGCGCGAGACCAAGCACTGGTATATGCCGCTCGACAAGTGGGAGCCGGCACTGCGTGAATGGATTCTCGAGGGCCACAAGGAATGGCGTGCCAACGTCTACGGCCAGTGCAAGTCGTGGCTCGACGAGCACCTGCAGCCACGCGCCGTCACGCGCGACCTCAACTGGGGCATCCCCGTGCCCATCGAGGGCGCCGAGGGAAAGGTGCTCTACGTGTGGTTTGACGCGCCCATCGGCTACATCAGCAACACCAAGGAACTGCTGCCCGACACGTGGGAACAATATTGGAAGAGCCCCGACACGCGCATCATTAACTTCATCGGCAAGGACAACATCGTGTTCCACTGCCTCATCTTCCCAGCCATGCTCATGGCTCACGGCGGCTACCAGTTGCCCGAGAACGTGCCGGCCAACGAGTTCCTGAATCTCGAGGGCGAGAAAATCTCGACAAGCCGCAACTGGGCCGTCTGGCTCAACGAGTACCTCGACGACTTCCCGGGCAAACAGGACACGCTGCGCTACGTCCTCACGGCCATCGCGCCCGAGACCAAAGACAACGACTTCAAGTGGGACGACTTCCAGGCATACAACAACAACGAGTTGGTGGCGGTGCTGGGCAACTTTGTGAACCGCACTCTGGTGCTCACCAATAAATACTTCGGCGGCGAAACGCCCGCCCGAGGCGAACTGCTCGATGTGGACCGCGCGGCACTCGACGAGTTGGCCGGCTATGGCGAGCGCATCGGCGCGCAGATTGATGGCTTCCACTTCCGCGAGGCGCTCAAGGAACTTATGAATCTCGCCCGCCTGGGCAACAAATACCTTGCCGACACCGAGCCGTGGAAGATCGCCAAGACCGACATGGGCCGCGTGGCAACAATCATCAATATATCGCTGCAAATCACCGCGAGTTTGGCGGCCGCCATGGAGCCGTTCCTGCCATTTGGCGCCGAGAAACTGCGCGCGATGCTCAATATCGGCAAGCCGGCGTGGGATGCCGTGGGCCGTGATGACCTGCTGGCGGCCGGCCACAGAGTGACCGACGCCCCTGAAATTCTCTACAGCAAGGTGGAGGATGCCGAGGTGCAGGCTCAAAAGGACCGCCTCGAGCGAATCAAACAGGAGAACATCGTGGCACGCTGGAAACCGGCTCCGCAGGCCGCCGATGTGCCCTACGACGACTTCGCCAAACTTGACCTGCGCGTGGGCACCGTCACGGCGTGCCAGCGCGTCAAGAAAGCCGACAAACTGCTGCAACTCACCATCGACGACGGCCTGCAGGGACGCACCATCGTCAGCGGCATCGCGCGCTACTATGAGCCGGATGAGTTGGTGGGCAAGCAACTGTGCTTCATCGCCAACCTGCCGCCGCGCGCGCTGCGCGGCATCGTCAGCCAGGGCATGATTCTCAGCGCCGAGGACGCCGACGGCCGCCTCGTGGTGGTCGGTCCGGCCGGTCCGGTGCGTCCGGGTGCCTCTGTCAAGTGACGGCACCGGCGAGGTCCCGATACTTTTGTTGATATATAATCAGCCACGAACGGCTCTTTTAACGCGTTCGTGGCTGATTTGTGTATTGCCGGCAGCCTCTTGTAACTCCTAAATGTTAGGAAAATTTCCACATCACGACGTGTATCGACCACACGAGGATGGCGATGCCGCGCGCCGTGTGATTGCCTGTCCGCTGTATGCGTTGTCGCGTCTGTTTGGCCTGCTTCGTGACGATGACGCCAACTGACGGAATGAGGTGACGGTTCTTGAGTATCTCTCGTTGAGCCTCAAGAACCGTCCCCCCAAAACCTGCTGTCCCGCAGGCTATTGCTTGAGTATGGCGTCGAGGATTGTGTTCACATCGCCAACGTCAACGCTGCCGTCGCCGTTCACGTCGAGCACGCTCACGTCGCCCTCACCGCTGAGAATCGCCGCGAGGATGGTGTTCACGTCACCCACGTCGACGTTGCCGTCGTCGTTCACGTCCAGCGGGTCGCCCGCGTCATCGTGGCGCATCTCGCCGGTGTAGTGCACCGTCAGGTCGTCGATAAACGTGGCAGTGCGCATCGCCGTGGTGCCGCTGGTCATGTTCACGCGCAGCAGCACCGGTTCGCTGAAGTCGACGCTCCACGAGGCCGTGGTGCTCTCCTGGCCCGAAACGGTCACCGCGCCGTGGCTCACCCAGGTCACACCGTTGTCCACCGACGTGTACAGCACCAGTTTGGCGGCCGCGGCGGCGGTGTTGGTGGCGTGCAGCGTCACGCGGTAGATGTAGTCACAGTCGATGGGCGTGGTCATCTGCAACTGGCTCGGGCGGATCATCGCCACGGCATGGCTGCCGTTGCCCTGCTTGCCGTCCTCAATCTCGGTCACGGCGGCCTTGGTCAGGTTCCATGTTGCCCAACGGCCCTTCACGCCCTTCACGCTCTGCTCGGTGGTCACGGGCATCGTCTCGAAGTCCTCCACAACGCTCTGCATCGAGTCGTCGCTAATCGCGTTGAACGTGATCACGCCGCCACGCTCGGCGATGTTTTGCAGCACAATCGGGCTGGGCGACTGGTCCCACGTCAGGAGGCTTGGCGTGGTGAAGTTGTTGAGGCGCGTCACGCCCGACGTGCCCGGGAAGGCGTTGCCCGCGCCGATGTCGTCGCCGCCATCGGCGTGCAGCAACTCATAGTAGTTGTGGCTGGCAGTGGCGTTGACCGTGTTGTCCTCCCACACGGCGTCCACGCTCTCGTCCACGCGCGCCACCAGCATGCCGTGGCCGGGCAGATAGGTGTCCCAACCGGTCTTCTGGCGGTTCTCAAAGAGGAAGTACTCTTTCTCGTTAGCCGTGGGCAGCAAGTAGCCCTCGCGGGTGCTCTGCAGTTCGTTCAATGTGTACTCGCCCGCCTCGCTGAGCACCTGCGGCTCGGCGAAGCCCAGCGTGTAACGCTCCCAGATGGAGTAGCCCACCGGGGTGCGGCCCTCGTCGATGCCGCCACCGCCTGACATCACGTCCCACTCGCCCGGGTGGACACTCTGTCCATCGGTTTCGTAGTTGGTGTCGTACAGGTCCGGCAAGCCCAGCACGTGGCTGAACTCGTGGCACATCGTGCCGATGCCCAGCGGCACCGTGTGGCCGTAACTCTCCCAACCGTAAATCTCGGTCGAGCAGGCGTAGCGCCAGAACGAGCAGCCGTCCAGGTCGAGCGTCTCGTAGCCGGTCTGCGTCCAGTTAATCAGGTAATAGGCGTGCGGCCACAGGTAGCCCTGGTTGTTGCCACCGTAGTTGGCGCTGTAACCGGCCGTGATAAAGTACACCATGTCGATGATGCCGTCGCCGTTGGTGTCATACTGCGAGAAGTCCACCTCATCGTCGAGGGCGCGCAGCGCGTCGGCAAAGATGTCAAACGTGTCGTCGGTGCCGTGAGGCTTGGTGCAGGGGTAGTCAACGTCCACCGGGCCGTAGATGTCAAACTGCGGCACAAAGGCGCCGTTGCTCTGGGCCTCAAAATAGTCGCGCATCGAACCCACGCAGCGCTTGCGCTGGCCGGAGTGGGTGAAGCCGGTGTAGCCCTCGGTGTTGACCATCTCGTCGTAGAAGGCCTGGTCGTGAGTGAACTTCTTGTCGCTGTAATTGATCAGGATAATCAGGCCGCGGAAGTTGCTGTAGTCAAAGTCGGCCCCGGGAATGCGGCGCGGCGCGCGCGCCGTCAGGCCCGTCGAGGGCAGCGCGCGGCTGTCGCGGCGTGCGCGCAACTCATGGGCGCGCGACACCATCAACTTGTCAGTCAGCCGGTGGGGCAGCGCGGCCACGGTCGCCATCTCGCTCGCGCGGCGAGCGTCATGCGCCATCACGCCTGTCGACACCAACCGCTCGCCATCGCGGCGCGCGTAGCAGTAGCCGCCTGCGGTAGGCAGCAGGGTGTAGCTGTCGGCGGTGGTGTAGTAGTGATAGAACTCATCGCCGTTGAGCACAACGGTCAGGCTGTCGCCGTCGGGCTGGGCCACACGCGACGGACGAGGGTCGGCGGGTATGGCGATTGCTGCCACGGCCGCGGTTGTGGCAACCAATGTTGCCAGCATTAATCTCTTCATGATTTCGAGTTGTTAGTCACAAGTGGGCGGGGCGGTGCCCGCCCACCTTGAGACGGTTAGTCGTTAGATGCGTTGTCGGAGAGGATTATATCGAGGATGGTGTTCACGTCGCCAACGTCAACGCGGCCGTCATCGTTCACGTCATACTTGGCGTCGGTGTCGGCGGTGAGGATGGCGGCCAGCACGGCGTTCACATCGCCAACGTCCACCACGCCGTCGTTGTTGACGTCGCCCTTGAGAGTGGGCGCGGTTTCTTGCTTGCCGTTGTGGTAGAGCCGCAGGTCGTCAACATAGAGGCGCGATGTCTTCACCTTGCTGCCGGCTGTCATATTGATGCGCAGGCGCACGGGTTTGTCGGTATTCTCATTGAGTTTCCACATCACCGTGCCGATGGCGCTGCCGGCAATGCTCACGGTGTGGTCGCTCGCCGGATCCTTCCACGTCTTGCCGCCGTCGTAACTCACATAGAGGCGCAACTTGGCCGCCGCGGCGCTGCTGTTGAACACGTTGGCGCGCACCATCGTCAGCCGATAGTCGAGGTCGGTCTCCATCTGAATCATGCTGGGCGTGTACATGCCCATGGCTTGCGCGCCGTTGCACGTCACACCCTCCTTGCCGGCCATCACGTTGGCCTTGTTCAGCGTCCATGTGGCCCAGCGGCCCTGCACGCCCTTGAGCGGCGTGGCCGCGTTGACCGGCATCTCCTCAAAGTCCTCGACGAGCACCTGCTGGTCGGCCGCCTTAATGACGCGGAACGTCACCGCGCCGCCGGTTGTTTCGTCGATGTCGGTGATGACAAACGGGCTCTCGACACCGGCCCATGAGCACAGGTTCGCCACTCCGCTATTGTCAAGCATCAGCACGCCGTCGGTGCCGGGGAAGGGGTCGCTGGCTTTGTCGCCATCGGTGCTGCCGCCGGCGCGCAGCAACTCGTAGTAGTTGTGGTTGGGGTCGCAGTTGAGCGTGTTATTGTTCCACACATCCACGTTGGTGCTGTCAACCCTCACCACCACCATGCCGTGGCCGGGCAGCGCCGCGTCCCAGCGGGTGGCCTGGCGGTTCTCAATCAGGAAGAACTCGCGGCTGTCCTCGGCCGTGGGCAACTTGTAGCCGCTGTTGCCCGTCTGTAACGGCTCGATGGAGCACTCGCCGGCCTCGGTGATTACCTGCGGCGCGGCCCACTCAAACGTGTAACGCTCAAAGAGCGAATAGCCGGCCGGGGTACGCGAGTAGTTGTTATAGCCGCCACCGGCCATGATGTCCCATTTGCCCGGGTCATGGCTCTGGCCGCCGGTCTCGTAGTTGGTGTCGTAGAGGTCGGGGAAACCCAGCACGTGGGTGAACTCGTGGCAAATGGTGCCGATGCCGTCGGGCACGCCGCTGCCCTCCTGACCCATAAGCGCCGTCGAACAGGCGTACAGGTTGAAGCGCTTGCCGTCAAAGCGGTTGTTGGTCAGCCAGCCGCTCTTGTAGGGCCACAGCAGGCGGCTGTCGTTGCCCTGAGTGTTGGAGCCGTAGCCGGCCACGATAAAGTAGACCATATCCACATAGCCGTCGCCGTCGGTGTCATACTGCGAATAGTCGATCTCGCTGTCGAGCAGGCGGATTGCCGTCTGGAAAATCGAGCGCGAACTGGCGTTGCCCTGCGTGGAGGCGTAGTTGGTCACGTCCACCGGGCCGTAGATGTCAAACTGTGGGTCGAAGTTGCCCATCGAGTTCTCGCGGTAGTAGTCACACACGCTGCCCGTGAACCGCCCATACACGTTCGACTGGTCGTAGCCGGTGTAGCCACGCTTGTTTACCATGTCCTCATAGAGGTCGGCGTGCTCAATCTTGATGTCGCTGTAGTTGATCAGGATAATCAAGCCGCGGAACTTGTCGTAGTCAAACTGCTTGATGCGGTTCAGGCCGCCCTGCTCGTCACGTGCGCGGCGTGCGCGTGTGCCCTCGGTCGAGGCAACGCGGTCGGTGACGTGCTTGCCGGTGACGGCCAGCAGCGACATCTCCGACGGAGTGCGCCGCGCCGCGTCATGGGCCAGCACGCCCGTCGACGACAGGCGCCCCGCACCGTCAAGGCGCGCGTACTCGTAGGCTCCGGTCGCCGTGTTGCGCACCACGGTGTAGCCGTCGCTCGTGCAGTTGTAGTGGTAAAACTCGTCGCCCACCAGCCGCAACGTCACGCTCGTGCCGTCGGGCTGCTGACACACTCCGGGCATCGGGTTGGCCGGTATCGCGTTGGCAACGGCAACGCTCGCCGCGGCCACCATCAATCCAATCAGTCTTTTCATCATTGTTTGGTTCTATTATTAACATGAATTTCCATGAATTAATCACAAAGTTTATTATTGCGCGTGAGGCAACAATTCATGAATAATTCATAATAATTCATGTGGATATTATCGTTCAACGGTCAACGGTTAGCGGTCAACAGTCAACCTTTCATATCAAGTTGCAAAGTTCCGAAAAAAATCCCGTTCCCACAAATAAGGCGGCCTTTTGACAGGGAAAAACACGTTTTTGTAATTTTTTTTAACAAAAATTTTGCGGTTTCCGATTTTTGACGTAATTTTGCAGCCGCAAACCAAACAAGGTGCGTTAGTTCAGTTGGTTAGAATGCCTGCCTGTCACGCAGGAGGTCGCTGGTTCGAGTCCTGTACGCACCGCAAGGGCAAGGGGAGGCGCCGCGTGTCGCAAGACCGCGGCGCCTTTATTGTTGTTTTCTGAGTCCCCTGCAAAATGTAAAAAACGGGTCACCTGTAAAAACCTGTGTTTAACATTCATTCTTCCATCGTTTCCATAATGCCGAGCAATGATGACATCGAAGATGTCTGATGGGTCGAAGACCCCACTTCGTGTTAAAGACCATGCAAGAGCCTCGCAGAGGCTCGCCGCTTGGTCTGGGGAGTGCGGGTACCGTGTGCCTCGAAGAGGAACTTTACCGGAGCCGGCCTCAAGTGAGACGATAGTCATTCCACTCGAGACCCGAACGCTCAATCATCTCGCGATATTCCTGTTCAAAGGTTGTTGTGCCGTGATGGGCACGCTGTTTTTTAATGTAATTGATAATCATTTCCTTGTCGCGGATACTGCATGAAAACGCGCCATACTCTTTGCCCCAACCACGGAAACTTGGGAAATAGACTTGCCGCTTAGCCCATTTGCTGCTGCCCTGCTTGATGTCACGCACAAGGTCACTCAGCGCGACAGAAGCCGATAACTCTACAAGCATATGTATGTGGTTGCCGATGCCATTGATGCGGAAGAGAATGCAATTCTTGCTCTTGACAATAGCGGTGATATATCGATATAAATGCTCGCTTGTCTCGTCAGGAATCGTCATTTCCCTACCCAATGTGTTGATTACGATATGGAATAATGAAATAGTCGCGCTCATAACTGTGGGGCATTTTATTGCTCGCATAATTAATTAAAAACCATCGAACCACCAAAAACTCAATCACAAAGTTCCTCTACGAGGCACGCGACGGTTCCCGCTGTGACCAAGCGGCGAGCCTCTGCGAGGCTCTTGCATGGTCTTCTATGTTGCAATCC
>CAMHQD010000030.1 GCA_946187345.1 uncultured Porphyromonadaceae bacterium
AAAGCGGCCTCGCCGCTTTGTCCACAACCGACACCGGCGGGCGGCCCGCCGGTCCGGAAAAAACAGAGACTGCATTGAGAAAGATACACGACATATCATCGCGCCTGTGGCGCGTCGCCGCGGCGGCAACGCTGCTACTGCTCACGGCCTGCGGCAACGGCGGCGCCGCCGACCCCGTCGGCCCCGTGCCTGAGCCGGACCCTGTCCCCGACCCTGAGCCCGACGGCACATCAATCGTGTTCAGCGGCGACGTGCGGCAGGCACAACCCGTCACCCGCGCGGCACTAAGCGACGGCGACGGCCCGACCACCTTCAAGGTGTGGGGCTTCAAAAACACCGCTTACGACGCCGGCACGGCTGCCTATACCGCCCACCAAACTGTTTTCGACGGCTACAAAGTCGTCTTCGAGAGCGGACAAGGTCCCACCGGATGGGACTACATCGGCCGCGGTGACGCCGGACGCCAGCAGACAATCAAATACTGGGACTACAGCGCCCTGGCCTACCGTTACCTCGCCTACGCCCCGGCAACGGCAGCCGGCGTGGCGGTGACAACCGGCGGCAACCCCGCCGCGGCGGTGATGACCATCAACGGCCTCGACGCCAATAACTCCGACACAGCGCCATACGTCAGCGAACTGTGGTACAGCGACGGCAACGCCGTCCTCTATCCCGACCGCCTCTTCGGCAAGACAATCACGATGCAATTCTTCAAGCCGTTTGCCAGGGTGAGGTTCTACTTCACCTTCTCGGCAAGCGTCACTCAGTATGGCCGCGAGGCGTTGAGCAACATCCGCTTCGCGCCCGGTGACGGCAGCAAAATCGCCTTCAAGGGCAACATGACGCTCACTTATCCTATCGACGGCTCGTCCACAGAACTCTCCTCCTCGATCGCGGTGGCCGCCGGAGCCGCATTCCCCGATGTGGCCGACGCCCTGGTGACCGATTACACCACCGAGCACCCCCACTGGTACACCGTGCTGCCGACGGCAACACAAGGTTATTATCGTCTCAGAGTCAAAGTGTTCAACGAGGAGCGCACGGCCGAGGTACCCGCCGACATGATGGTGTGGAAACCCGGCTATGAGTACACCTATGTGTTTAAAATTCAGGAGGACGGCGGTGTGACGCTCGACCTGCTCGAGATGGCTATTCACGACTGGAGCGAGGGCACTCCCCGCAACCACAATTTCTATAACTGGTAGAGGCCTACCACCACTCGAAATAAACGACTAACGAAATGAAATTCGGACTTCGTTCAACATACTTCGTACTTTGCTCTTGCCTGCTGCTCGGCTGCAACAAGTACCTGGAGGTGGACACCGGCCGTCCGGCCGTGGAGCCCGCTACCCGGGGCGAACTGATTCCGGTGTTTGCCACCGGCGACTACAACGACAACCTGCTGGGCGGCACGCGCGCCTTGCCGGCCGGCTTCAGCATCTATGACCCCACCGAGGTGACCAACATCGACGTGTTTCTCGCCTCGAACACCGCCGAGACACAGCGAGGTACCTTCAGCAACGCCACCGGCCGGTGGCGCAGCGACCTCGCTGTGGAGAACGGCCAGGTGATCTACATCTACGGCCTGCTGCCCAAGGAGGCCTGTGTCGACGCGCGCGTGGCCCCGCTCGAGGGCAGCATGACCAACGGTGTGGTGATGACACTCGAGGGCCTCAGTCCGCTCTCCACCACCGATGTCTGTGTCATCGTGGGCGTGCGCCAGGGCGACAGCCGCAAACTGCCCATCACCGAGATCGAGGACCTGCGACAGGGACAGTTCTCCTACACCGGACGCAGCGCCGGCGAGGGCAACTACGTTTACCTCTTGCTCAACCACATCTACGCCTCGCTCGGCTTCCAGTTCCGTGTGGACGCCACCTATAGCGAACTGCGCACTATCGTGCTGAAAAAGGTGGAGTTAAGCACCAGTTCGGCCTCGGCGGCCACCGCCACCGTCACCCTCAAGTCCAATAACGGCGGCGAGGATCCCATCCAGTCGGTCACCTGGGCCAAAACCGACGGCAGCAAAGAGATTACCATCTTTGATGAGGCTGACGGACAGACGCTTACGACATCGTTTGCCGACTTGAACGACTGCGTGTTCGCCAACCTGATCAACGGCGACATCACCATGCGCTGCACCTACGACGTCTATGACAAGGAGGGCAACCTCACCCGCGGCGACGCCGTCACCGAGAACAAACTGCCGCCCATGACCATCGCCAACCGCGGCGAGCGCACCCGCCTGCGCCTCACCGTCAACCCAACCTACCTCTACGTCCTCTCGGACGCCGACCTCGACAACCCGACTCTCACAATAGAATAACAATAATTGATGCTTCAATTGAGTCTCAACATATTGCCCCGCCTCTTAATGCAATCATTAAAAAGAGTGGTGTGCAAAACGGCCAAGCCGTTTTGCATCCGCCTGTTGTGGCTGACGGCGATGCTGCTCATCGCCGCCACATCGCTTCACGCCCAGACGCCGGCTCCCGCGCCCGTGGTGCGCATCGCCGGCAACGTCTATGGTGGCGGCAACCGCGGCAATCTTGAGTTTGAGACCCATGTCACCGTCAAGAGCGGCGAGGTGGTCGGGGCCGTCTATGGCGGCGCCCGCATGGCCGACGTGCTCACCACCAACGTGGTGATTGAGGGCGGCATCGTCAACGATGTCTATGGCGGCAACGACATCACCGGCAACGTGCGTCAGGAGACCAATGTGGACATCCGCGCCAGCGTCGTGGGCAACATCTACGGCGGCGGTAACGGCTCTTATCTCTACACCGACAACGCCGCCCTCAAGGACGATCCGCAATACGCCGACTTCTATTATAATCCCGGAACGAGCAGTGCCGACTCACTCAACGCCTTCCGTCCCAACGTGCCCAAGACAATGGTGCACCTGTGCGGCACGAGCGCCGACACACTCACCTATATCGGCGGCAGCGTCTATTGCGGTGGCAACAGCGCCACGCTGCGCCCCGCCGCCGGCGCCGTGGGCGGCGACACCGAGGCAACAATCGTCATCGGCTCCCATGTGGTGGCCAACAGCGTGTTTATCGGCAGCAACGGCGAGAACATGGTCAGCGCCGAGATGCTTGAGGCTTACGCCGACCCCGATATCAATTCTCTCGACCTGACCGACAGCGCGACTTTCGCAAAATATATGGAGGGCGTTGACGTGTCGATCCGCCCCAATATCCTCTTTGACGAGGACGACCCCGCAACGCCCGAGAACGAGGAGTATGTGTCCTACTCGACGCGCATCGGCTCGTTCTTCTGCGGCGGCAACGTGGGCAGCATGTCGGCCCCGGGCACGTTCATCTTCAACTTTGTCCACGACCTGGTGATTTTCGACAAACTCGTGGGCGGCTGCAACAACGCCAACGTGCCCGCCGGACCCTATAACGCCGTCCACCGCGGCGGCATCACCGGCACCCTCTCGCCCGGCGTGACCACCAAGGTGCAACTCAATCTCTCGGGCGTGAAACTCGAGCCTCGCATCCTGACCTACGACGACCAGACGGACACCTTCAACTTCACGTGGCACATCGACAAGGACGGCCTGCTCAACGGCGGCAACGTCTATGGCGGCTGCTACCGCAGCGGCCACATCAACGGCGGCACCGAGGTGAACATCCTTGAGAACACAGTGTCGAGCAAGGTGTTTGACCCCGTCGAGGGCTGCGGCGTGAGCGAGGCGACGCTGCGCGAGGACGCCATGACGACGACTATGAGCGTTTACGGCGCCGGATATGGTGTCGACAGCGAAATATGGGGCGACGTCCACATGAACGTGCTCAACAACGGACGCGCGCTGATGGTCTATGGCGGCGGCGAGCGCGGTGTGGTGGGCAAGAGTGCCTTCGGCGGCGAGCCCGCCGTGCCCTATAACACCATCGTCACGCTCAACGCAACCCCCGCAGGGCCGGACTATATTAACGCGCCGTGTATCTACGGCGGCGGCTTCCGCGGCACGGTGATGGGCAACACAACGCTCTTCCTGAACAACGGCACCATCAACTGGGGCTTCGCCGGCGCCTGCGACGCCGACATCCTGGGCGGTGCCGAGGTGTTTGTCGGCCTGAGCGGACGGCCGCTGGTGCTGCACGGCGTCTTTGGCGGCAACGACTTTGGCGGCCAGATCCGCGGCACGCTCGAGCACAACGTGGCCGGCCGCGCCGGCATCACCATCCCGGCCTCCGAGACGCGTATCCCGAGGACGGTGCGCTCCAACACCTACGTCGAGTACTACAGCGGCGACATCGGCGACGGCGAGATCTACGGTGGCCCGTTCGGCGACTACATCTACACCGACCCCTACTACTACGAGGACGGCGACATGAGCAAGCCGCGCTTCGACTCGTTGCCCACGCTGCTCACGGCTGTTGACAAGGGCTCCAGCGACAAGGGCGTGAACACCTTTGTGAACATCCTCTCGCCCTCGACCCAGGCCGTCGACCGCGTGATTAACATCTACGGCGGCGGGCAGGGCACGCCGGGCCTGCAGGGTCACGCCGACGTGCGCGACACCTACGTGCTGGTGCACTCCGCGCCGCTGAGCACGCGCTCGGTGCTGCTGGCCGACCGCGTCTATGGCGCCGGCAACTGCTCCAAAACCAATAACTCTCTGGTCGACTTCTACACCGGCAACGTCAAGGAGACCTTCGGCGGCTGCGCCGGCTCGAGCGGCAACTATTACTACGCCGGCGACAACTCCACCGTCAACCTCTATCCCACCGCCGACAAGGAAGCGATGGACATCTTCGGTGCCGGTGCCTACGCCGGCAGCACCACCGCCACCGTCAACCTGCTGGGCGGCAAGGCCCACAACGTCTATGGCGCCTCGCTCAGCGAGGGACGCACAGCCAGCGCAACAGTCAACGTTCCCGCCGGCTCGGCCGTGAGCGTCAACGCCCTCTTTGGCGGCGCCCACGGCCTGGACCGCATGATGACTTGTGATGTCAAACTGGCCACAGTCAACTACCTCAGCGAGAACGCCGTCGTCAACAGCGCCATCTATGGCGGTAACCACGACTGCCGCGTGACCGCCGAGAGCCAGGTGAACATCCCCGTGCCCGTGCGCAACCGCGAGGGCAACCTCATCGACGTCTATGGCGCCGGCTACGGTAACAACACCATCGCACAGAACACCCACGTCAACCTGCTGCCGGGCGCGCAGGTGCGCAACGTCTTTGGCGGCGGGCGCGACGGCATGGTCTTCAATCAACAGTGCATCGAGCAAATCGTACCGGCCCACTACGGCCTGCTTGACGAGACGACCTTTGACCCGCGTGAGTTCAACACCAATGTCACCATCAGCCGCGGCGCCACCGTCACCCGCAACGCCTACGCCGGCGGTGAGGGTTCCGATGCCACCGTCTCCGGCGCCACCGGACTTGTGCTCAACGGCGGCACGGTCGTCGGCGACATCTACGGCGGCGGATACGGCGGCGACGTGCGCAGTGCAAATACAATGGAGCCCGCAATCCTGGCTTCCACCAACGTCTTTATCCTCGGCGGACGCTCCCGCAACGCCTACGGTGGCGGCCTCAACGGCCACGTGGGCACCAAGACGGTCGATGCCGAGACCAATATCACCTTCGGAGTGCGCGACGTGGCGAGTGACTACTACACCACCGACCCCGCCATTGAGCGCAGCGTCTACGGCGGCGGCGAGAAGGGAGCCGTCTATGGCACGGCCCACCTCACGCTCAACAACGCCCACATCGGCTACCTCTACGACCCGGACGGCGGCGCCTACGTCGAGAACGTTGACCTGCGCGAGCCGGGCGACAACTTGCTCAAGGAGAACGGCAACGCTTTCGGTGCCGGCTACGGCCAGGGAGCCACCGTCGACAACACCGTCGTGAACGTCTATGGCGGCATCGTGCGCAACAGCCTCTACGGCGGCGGCGAGATTGCTGCCGTGGGTCGCGGCACAATGGTCGAGAGCGGTCACGCCAACTCCACGCGCGTGCTCGGCGGCATCGAGAAGGGCGGCAGCACCTACGTCGAGATGTTCGACGGCCTGGTGCAGTATGACGTCTTTGGCGGCGGACGCGGCTATAGTTACGACCTGAACGGCAACGAACTTATCGACAAGCAGTTCTACACCAGCGGATATGTGTTCGGCAAGACCGACGTGCGCATCCGCGGCGGCGTGATCGGCACCCCGGAAACCTTCCTCGAGGGATACGGCAACGTGTTCGGCGGCGGCAATATCGGCTACGTCTATAGCGTCGGCACCGCCGACATGATGCAGGACACCGGCTCACCAAACCACTACTACTACATGAAGGACGGACACCTCACCGAGGACTGCCGTGTGGTGGTCGCGCCCTACGCCAAGGTGCTATCGCCCGTCACCATCAACGGCCACGCCTACGCCGTGAACGACTACGTGCCCATCGATGACCTGAACACCCTCAAGAATAAGTATAGCGACGCGCGCTGGGCCTGCCTGAGCGACGCCGGCATCATCGTGCGCAACGCCGTCTTTGCCGGCGGCAATGTCGCCATCGGCAGCGACAAGATCTACGCCAACGCCACCACGGTGTTCGGCAACGTGACGGCCACCCTGCGCGACGTTTACCACCGCGACCTGATCACCATCGGCACCGAGCACACCGGCGGCCTCTACGGCGGCGGCAACCTTGCCATCGTCAACGGCTACCGCGAGTTGCACATCGAGAACTACGGCACCGACTACTACGGCCTCGAGCAGTCCATCACACTCGAGCAGTATGCCCAACTGAGCGACCGCGAGCGCGCCTACTTCGAACTCAAGTATGAGTGTGTGGTCACAGGAGGCATCGATATCAACGGCAACCACTACGGCTTTGGCGACACCGTCAGCGAGGAGGACTACAACGCCTTCCCCGCCGAGTACAAGACCGAGAGTTACTGGGTCAAGGCCGGTTTCTGCTCCATCTACGCCGGCCGACTGTTGAACACGCTGCAGCGCGCCGACTTTGTCGGTGTCTTCGGCTCGCGCATGGTGCTCCAGGGCGCCCGCGACCGTGTGACCGATGTGGTGGACTACACCAACTACACCATCAACCGCATCGGCGAACTCTCGCTCAATGCCCAGCCCTCCACCGCCGGCGACACCGACTCCAAGGACGCCGTCCACGGCAACTACTTCGGCATCTACAGCATTGTGAACTACCTGGGCAACATGTCGAGCGACGTCAAGTTTGAGCACGTCCGCCTCACCGACAGCGGAAACGGCGACGACCACACGACTTACCTCGAGTGGAAGCGCCAAAACGCCAAGAACCGCAAGCGCAACACCGCCATCTGCCACAACCAGGTGGCGCTGGCCAGCGGTGTGTTCCTTGAGTTGACCACCGAGCACAGCACGCCCGATGTGAAGGACTACGGATACATCACCGGCGTGGTGGAACTTGACCTGATTAACGTCCGCGCCGACGTGGGCGGCGGATATGTGTACGCCAAGAACGAGCACGGCACGCCGTCGTTCCACCCCGAGTACGAGAACGTGACCCTGTCGACCTTCAACCAGCGCGCGGTGACCTTCAAGCGCTACACCTATAACGAGTCGCAACTGGAGAACATCCAGACCAGCGGCAACTTTGTGCATGGCATCAAGAAGCGCATCGTCGACGACTGCTTCCCCCACAATGGCACCTATGACGACGGTTATGTGGCCTCGCCGGCTCACTACTGGTTCGTCAAGGGCGAGATTTACATCTACGACCAGTACATCTCGGCCTACACCGGCTCGGCGACCGCCTATGCTACCGCGGTCAAGATTCCGTTGACCATCGCGGCGAGCAACCACGGCGAGTTGACCCTGACCAACATCCAGCCCAACCTCTACGCCTACTACAGCGACTACACCCGCACGGGCACCATCGGCTCGGACGGCGTGAAGGTCGACAACGAGACGCGCACCTTCCGCAAGAACGACGTGATCAACTACTGGGACTACGAGTTGCTACCACAGAACGAGCGCGCCATCTTCGTCTTGCGCACCTTCACCAACCCCGTCACCTGCACCATCGACGGCGTGACCTACGAGCCGGGCGAACTCGTGCTCGAGGACGACGGCACCACCTCGGCCTACAAGCGGTTCAAGGCCGCCTCCCACACCGTGCTCAACCAACTGGGCGAGCCGGTCGCCCTCGACGAGGTGCTGCGCCTGACCAACAACGCCTGCCACGACACGGGCTACGTGCTCACCTTCGACACCGACATGCCCGCCGTCTGGAACGACTACTACTCCACGGCCGAGGGTGCCAACGGCAAGATCACCACCGCCGACTATAGCCTGCTCACCGACACACAGAAGGCCGGCTATCTCGAGAGCCCGACCTTCCGCCCCGTCACCTCCGGCGTCTATGGGCAGCGGCACTACGACCAGGGCGAGATTATCCCGCGCGACGTGTGGTACAACTATAACAACATCACCGCCGAGCGCCGCGCCGAACTCACCGACCAGGCCGAGGTGGAGCGTGCCTACGTGGCCACCGAGGCCGTCACCTACACCTACGGCGGCACCGAGAAGACCCTCAACGTGGGCACCGCCATCCCCGAGAGCGAGTACAACGCCCTCGACGCCACAACCCGGGCCAAGTTCGGGCCGGCGCTGGTGTGCACCAGCACCCTCGAGTTCAACAAGGAGAACTACCTGCTCTACGGCGAGTTGGTCACCGCGGCCGACGTGACGCGCATGGCAACTGACTTTGAGCGGCCCGCCGCCGAGATTAACGAGCACCTGAGCGAGGCCTACTACTGCAAGACTAGCGGCAGTTACGGCGGCCAGTGGTTCGACCAGAACAAGAACTACGGCGCGCTCGAGTCGTGGTGTAACTTCTCGGCAGAGGACCGCGAGCACTTCACATTCAACTACGACGCCCTCGACCTCATCCTTGACGACACCTATCCCGGCCAGGGACACATCAACGTCTATGACAACCTCAACCCCGACGGACCGTATCACCTCACCACGCCCGTCGACTACATGGCCACCTACGACGGCGACGAGCCGCTGCACTACTACGACCGCAATGGTGTGCAACAGACTGTGTCTGTCGGCAGTACCTTCGACCGCGTTGAGTATGTGAACACAATACCCAACGAGCAGTATCACTATGCCCCCATCCGCGTGGCTGCTATCAGCGAACCCGCGGGTGAGGACTACTACATCGTCAACAGTTCGTTTATGCGCGGCGACGTGCCCTACGCCGCCGGACAGGTCATCCCCGCCTCGACCTACGAGGCCTTGAACCCCAACCAGAAGTTGCGCGTCACCACGGTCCACTTCTACCAGAGCGCCTCTGAGCAGATCTTCTACTTCTGCCGTGACCGGTATGTGGTCGGTGCCAAGGGTGGCTACGCCGCCGGCGACAACGGCGCCTTTGACAACGCCGACGGCAGCGAGCACTACGTCATCGGCGACACCGTGCCCGTCAGCACGCTCATCACCGAGGCTGCCTACAAGCGCCTGCCCAACAGCCAGACCGACTTCTCGATACGCGGCGTGGAGCCCACCGAGACAACCACGCTCTACGTCTCGCGCGAGAGCGAGATCTACGACCTGAGCCGCGAGCGCATCATCACCGTCATGTTCCGCTACAGTTACGACGAGAGCGATGACGAGGGCACCAACATCGAACTCATCAACGAGATGCACATCATCCACGTGCACCTGCAGTTCCAGAGCGGCGTGCCCACCATCGGCCCGCTGCTGCCGCCGGCCACCGTGCTGCCGGGCAACACCGTGGGTATGAAGAAACCCAACGTCACACCGGGCGCCTACGAGATCCTGGGTGGCGGCTGGGAGATTTTCGCCGACCGCGACGACGCCGTCAACCACCGCAACGGCGTGGCCTACGCCAACAACGAGACGCCCATGTATTGGTACCAGAACCAGAAGTACTATGTGGCCTACTACGCCAAGACATACCTGGGCAAGACATTCAGTAACCCGGTGCCCTTCTCTGTGGCCAACTACCACGACATGGCCGCCGTGATGGCTGACACCATCCACCACTTGCACGTGGACTATGACCCGGCCAAACTCGAGCGCGACTGCAAGGTCTACATCAACGACTACACCGAGCAGGGCAAGAACGGTCTCGACCTGCTGCGCAACCTCTATGACTTGAGCAACGGCGGGACGCTCGCCGGCCACGAGCCGATGGAGCCGAACATCCCCGGCTGCGAGAACCTCGAGATTATCCTGCGTGCCGACCAGGACCACAGCGGCTCGACATGGACGCCGCTGGGCGACACCAACTGCTTTGGCGGCACCGTCCACGGCGACGGACACACCGTCAGCGGCCTCGACAACTCGCTCTTCGACAGCCTGTGCGGCGACATCTACAACCTGGGCGTGACCGGCTCGTTCAACACGGCCGGCCTCGTCAACCGCGGCAGCGGACACGTCGAGAACTGCTGGGTGCTCACCACCGGCACGCCCGCGCCGGGCACCAAGGCCGTCTTCGGCAACCCGGACAGCGGCTCGCAAGTGGAGAACTGCTACCACAGCGTGGACGACGGCTATGCCGACGACAGCCACTCGCGCGCCATGCCCGAGCGCGACTTCTACAACGGCACCGTCACCTACGACCTCAACGGTTTCTACCTCAAGGAGCGCTTTGACCGCAATGTGACCGTGGGCGGCGGCAACGCATCGCGCCGCATCGACGACACCTACGTCACCGGCCGCTACACCGACGGCGACTTCATCTACGCCGACGGCGAGATCCCCGAGCAGAACGACGCGCGCTACGCCGTGGATGATGTCACCGGCGAGGTGACCTACGGCACCATCTGGCCCGACGACTACTTCTTCTTCGGCCAGACGCTTACCTACGGCTACCGCGAGGCAGTCCTGCCGCACCAGTCGCAGCCGAGCGTGATCAACAAGAACGAGGACGACTTCTACCGCCTGTTGAAGACCGACCGCTCCAACCGCGTCTACCGTGCGCCGGCCTACTTCCGCTCCAAGGTCATGGGCAGCGCCCACTTCAACCTCTGGGCCAACCTGGCGGCCAAGTCGAGCGAGGCCCTGGGCAGCCGCGACGTCTATCCGGGCATGACGGCAATCGACTTCACCGGTTATAACGACGTGTTCAACGGCACCACCGGCGCCCTGAAAGCCTATCAGCGAGGCTGGAATAGCGACCTCTTCTTCGAGCCGCTGCTCGACGACGGCGGACTGCTGGCCATCCGCAACGTGGACCTCACGCGCAACCTGCTCGTTTACGCGCCGGACGATGACGTGCCAGACGGCACGCCGGCGGCCACCACGCGCGACGTGATCAACAACGCCTACAGCGACCACGCCTATAATGAGACTGACGACGACTACCGCACTGTGGACGTGATTATGCCATCGGTGTCGTTCCACATCGTTCAGAAGACTACTGACGACACTCCGTCCTACTACAGTGTGGACGACCACTTCCTGGTGGACCGCGAGGAGTTCAACTGCCCGATCAGTTACACCTTCAACAGCAACGCCCGCATGTGGTATCAGCGCGAGCCGCTTTACTACGCCAACCTCAACAAGGGCTGGGAGGGCATCAGCCTGCCGTTCACCGTCGAGTTGGTCACCACCCAGACCAAGGGCGAGTTGACCCACTTCTACGACGGCAGCACCATCGGACACGAGTACTGGCTGCGCGGCTACCGCGACATCAGCGGCGTGGAAGGCGAGCCCGAGAAACTCAAGGCCATCTTCCGCTATCCCGACTCACAACCGGGCAGCGAGAAGGTCTATACCAACACCTTCCTCTGGGACACCTACTACAGTTACGACGGCGGCGACAAGCGCAAGGACGCCAACACCGACCTGTATCACCGCTACTACGCCACGTCCCACACCTTCGCCGACTATCCGCTGCAGCAGGCCGCCACGCCCTACATCATCGGCTTCCCCGGCTCGAGGTACTATGAGTTTGACCTCAGCGGCCTCTTCGAGCCCAAGAACACGCTCGAGTTTATCGGCCGCCTGCCCAAGCAGACGATGACCTTTGCCAGCGCCGAGGGCGCGACTATCGGCGTGAGCGACGACGAGATGACGCCCGTGCGCCACAACGGCTACAGTTTCTTCCCCAACTACTTGAGCGTCAACCTGCCGGCCGGCAGTTACGTGCTCAACGCCGACGGCAGCGCCTACGCCCTCACGGCCGACGTGACCACCACCGCGCCGTTCCGGCCCTACTTCACCGCTGGCACTTCGCCCCTGAAGGCACCTCGCGAGATCATCTTCTCGCAGGAGGAAACCACGCCGGGCACCGCGCCCACGCCCGAGACCATCGACGGTGGACTGATGGCCGGCGGAGTGGACATCACCGCCGACGGACGCGACATCGTCGTCACCTCGACGCTCTCGCAGCCCGCCACAGGCGCCGTCTATGACGCCGCCGGACGCCAACTGGCCGCGTTCACCGTCCAACCCGACGAGACTGTGCGAACCGCCGTCAACGCAGCCGGAGCCTATATCGTCAACGTCGCCAACGGACGATTCACCAAGAAATTGATTGTCAAGTGATGAAGAATTGTAAAATATTCATGAGTTTGGCCGCGGCGACACTGTTCGCCGTGACTGCTGTCGACGCGGTGGCGCAGCCCGCCGCCGGCGTCTATATGATTGCCAACTACAATGGGTACAACACCAACCCTGCAATAGATCAAAGGAGATTGGTTTACTACCTTATTCCTGCCGAGCGATGTTACTGGAACGGCAGCACCGTCAGCCCGTTCTTTGACACCGAGGACAACGGTATGCCGCACCTCACGACCTATCAGGCCTACAAGACCGAAGAGGACGTGCTCAACGCGTTCTGGGATGTGCAGCCTGTGGTTTATAACGGCACCACCTACTACCACTTCATCCACGTTCTCACGGGTAAGTATCTGACGCAGAACGAGATGAAGACGGTGCCGGATGGTAATAACCGATATGAAGGACGTCTGTTTGTCCACCTCGAGGCTACCGACGCGCCAGGCACAAACCAACTGTTCACCATCACCGACAAATCGGGCGGGAAGTTCTTCATCACACCTTACGGCATGTCGACGACCTACTCGTTGAACCCGAACGGCAGCAACCAAAACTCCAAGGAGCCGACGTCCGGTCGTGGTGGCATCGGCGGTACCATCGGACGCGGTAGTGACGCCAACTCCCAGTGGTATTTCGACAAGCCTCAGGTCACCGCTCCCACCGTGGGCTTCGACATGAACTACAAGATGGTCATGGAGACGTTTTTCCCGGGTGCGACAATCTACTACACCCTCGACGGCACCACGCCGACGACCTCCTCGACACAGTACACCGGTCCGTTTGACCTGCCCGCCGGTGTGACCACCGTCCATGCGATCGCCGTCCGCAGCGGTTACACCGATTCGCCCGTCACCGTTTTCACGCCCATTGTTGAGTTCGGCGACAACCATCCCTACCTGATACAGAACCAGGGCAACACCAACTTCTATCTGCTGCCGGAAGTGTTGAACACGACGCTGAACGTCACGCAGGTGACCACCAACAGTTTGCCGCGTCCGTCAATGATGTGGGCCATGCACAGCGCCGGTGTGGTCAACGGACGGCAGTACTACTTCATCAAGAATCATACTACCGGCCAGTATCTGTGCTACACCACCTACACCGACGCGAACAACAACGTGGTCAAAGGTGTGTTGATGAAAGATGCCGCCGACTTTGACTCGTCAGACATCTTCCGCTTCCACATCACCGCGGCTACCGGTGGCGGATACAACATCATCCCGTTTGAGCGCGGCTCCTCGGGCAGTATGTTCAAGAACTATGATTCTCCCAATGCCAGTTATCCCAACAACAGCACGGCGTTTGTTGCTGTGCCGACTGGTACGGCGACCGACACCTCCACGGGTGCGCGATGGGAGTTCATCGCGGTGTTCGACGAGAAGATGCCGGCCGTCACGCCGCCGGTGACCGTCTCGACCTCGCCCTCCAATGCGACCTACTACGAAATCGAGAGTGGTACAGCCGGTTATTACATGGTGCCGGGTGAGGGATATGTCACCACGACCACCGAGATCTCCGATGAGGCCAAGTGGTTCTTCACCGTTGCCGACAGCGACGACTGGAACACCTATTACTATCTGCAGGATGTGCCGACGGAATTGTACCTCGGTCTGCGTGCCGACAATGCCTCGATGGACAATGCCGCCGTCATCGGCAACCTGCCGGCCGCCGGCAGCCCGGAATTGCATCGATTCCAGTTTGCCATCGCACCGTCGGCCATCTCGGGACTGTACTACCTCGTGCCCCGAGCCATCCTCTATCAGGGCAATTCAACCTACTATGCGGTGTTGGCGCGACTGAACAACAACAACCTCTACACCCGCAACAACGGTCGTCCGGAAGAGACGATGAAGTGGGCGTTCCATCGGGTGATCTTCCAATGCGCCACACCTGTCATCCACTATGACTCGGCCACGGGCATGGTGTCAATCACCTGCTCCACCGTCGGCGCCACCATCTATTATACCACCGATGGCACGAACCCTCTCACCTCGTCAACCCGACTCATCTACACCGGCCCGTTCCCTCTGGAGTCACGTTACGTCAACGCCGTGGCCGTGCGCAACACCGACGGCAGTGACGCGTCGGAGGTCGCCACGTTCACCATGAGCCAGGTCACAGTCACGTCGACCGACGAGATGACCGACATGGCCGGCAACTACGTCCTCGCCGAGGGCTTTATCGCCAACGGCACCGTCGGCACGCAGCAGGCCCCGTTCACCGGAATCATCGATGGCGCGTTTAACACCTTCTCGCTCTCGCAACCGTTCATCGGTTATGCCGACGGCGCCGTGATCTCCAACGTGATTGTCAGCAGCGCCTCGATCAGCGGCAGCGGCAACATCGGCGCCATCTGCAACAACGCCCTGGGCGACACGCGGATCTACAACTGTGGTGTGAACGCCGGCAGCATCAGCGGCTCGGCCTATACCGGCGGCCTCGTGGGACTGCTCGACGGCACCTCAAGAGTGGTGAACTGCTACAACTTCGCCGATATCACCGGTGGCACCGAGGTGGGTGGCATCGTCGGTCACAACGCCTATGCCTCCAAGGTCAATGACCTGCGCACGATGGTGATGAACTGCATGTTCTACGGCGACATCACCGGCGGCTCGTCCAAGGCCCCGATCTACAACGGCCTGTTGATCACCAATGCTGCCAACCAAAACGGCATCAACAACTACAACTACTTCCGTTATGAGGCGCCGTTCAGCAAGAACGGAGACATTGATGTCTATAACGCCGCTCTGGGTGCCGAGGAGCGCTTCCTCGTGCGCTTCGAGCAATACCGGCAGATGCTCAACAGCAACCGCGGTCTCGCGGCCTACTATGCCACCGGCGACGTCTCGAACATCGAGTCGATGGCAAAGTGGGTTCTCGACAAGAGCATTGCGCCTTATCCGGTGCTCAAGGTGCAGGGCACTTACCCGTCGGTCATCAACTATGACCCCGCCGCGCTCACCTCGCAAGGGACCCTCTCGGTGTCCATCAGCCAGGGCGACGGCGCGCCCTCCACGGCACGCATCGAGCGTCAGAGCCTCTCGCTCACCATCACCGACCAGGACCCGGACAACTACAACTTCAACTACCACAAGGTGCAGTTGCCTTACTACAACGAGGTCGGCAAAGGCAACTACACCGGCAACAAGGTGGTGACGGGATGGATAATCACCGGCATCACCGGCGGCGTCTCCAGTCCGACATCCTACAGCACCGGCACCGACGCTCCGGCCTACAACTTCGCCGACCGCAAGTGCACCGACAAGGACCTCTATTCCGTCAGCGGACGTGTGTTTGCCCAGGGTGCCTACTTTGATGTGCCCGACAGCGTCACGGCCATCACTATCAAGCCTTACTGGGCCAAGTGCGTCTATTTGAGCGACCCCAACTGGGACGTGACCTACTCAGAGAACAGCACCGACTGGGCCCCGACAAATGTCACGCTGATGGGCACTCGCTACACCAACAACACACAGGTGAACATCAACGGCAGTTTGCAGCGCGTCTACACCACGATGCCCAACGCCTTGGCGGCCCTGTCGGCAAGCGCGTCGACGACGGTGTTTGACAACGCCATCGTCCTTGTGGGCAACTTCCACATGTTCAACGGCGCCCACTCTCCCACGAAAAACTATCTCACCGGTCCGTTCACGATCCTGTCGGCCGACCTGGACAACGACAACGAGCCCGACAACTCGTTCATCTACCAGCATGCCTCCCGTCAGGAAGTGAGCCCGATCCGTTTCGACTTTCTCAACATCATCGGCACCGGTATGGCCCACAAGATCGCCGGCAGTATCCGTATGCCGAACGTGGGTATTTTCCAGCCCAGAGGATGGTTTGAGATCACCAACACCTGCCTGTTCTACTTCGGACAGTTTGAGTATGACTGCCCGAACCACACCGAATCGCCGCTCATCCTCGAAGGTGGTGTGTTCGACCAGTTTGTCTCGGCCATGTTCGTCAACTCGCAGAAGACGCAGTACATCCGCATCGGCAGCAACGCCTGGTTCAAGATGTTCAACAACGGCCGCCACGCCAACAAGAACTACACCACGTTCACGCCGCACATCCCGATAAGTGTGACAGGTGGTGAGTATGAGGAATTCTATCTGTCGGGGATGTTCCGCCCGGAAGCCCGCACTGAGGCCGATAACGCCGAGTGCTACATTAGCGGTGGCAAGTTTGGCGAGGTAGCCGGTGCCGGCATGGAGCAGGTCAATGGCAATGTGTCGTGGTTCATCGACCATGCCGACATCAACAACTTCTACGGCGGTGGCGTGAACGCCGCCAAGCCAATCACCGGCAATATCGATGTCATTATTTCCGACACAAAGGTCAACACATATTGCGGTGGTCCCAAGTTCGGCGACATGACCTCCGGCAAGACTGTCGAGACCACGGCCACCGACTGCGACTTCGGTCGTTACTTCGGTGCCGGATACGGTGGCTCGTCGTTCAACCGCGTGAACTACAAAGACCTTGTTGACCAGACACAGTATCCGTTCAACGAATGGGTCACGACTCACTACAACCGCCAGTACAGCGCTCAGAACGCTGGCATCGCGGTGAGTTATGAGTATGAGCACCTCACCCTCACGGGCTTCTCGACCAATAAAACTGTGGGACGTTTCTACGTCAACTATGCGTCGTTGTCGCTTGCCACGACCTACAACGTGACGTCGTCGCTCACCGGCTGCAACATCCGCGGCAACTTCTACGGCGGCGGCAACCTGGGCAAGGTGCACGGCAGTGTGACCTCGACGCTCACCGACTGCACCGTGGCGGGCAGCGTCTTCGGCGCCGGTTTCTCGGCGACGATTCCGACGGTCGAGGTCTATCCCATCCAGGGCATGAATCCCGAGCCGTACTACAACGGCCAGTCGGGTGTGTACGTCCAGGGTGTGATGCCCGAGCCCACGCTTTTCACCTGGCACCAGGTGGCCAGCGTGAGTCAAGGCAATGAATTCGACGAGAGCAATCACCTGATATACACTACAGAGGACTTAACGTCACTGGGTCATGTGGAGGGCAGCGCGTCGCTCACCATCGCCGGCACGACCACCGTCGCCGGCGTGATCAACGGCAGCGCCACCGGCGGCGTGTTCGGCGGCGGTGACGCCTCGGCTGTCAACGGCGACACCGAGGTGACGATCGCCGCGGCGGCAACGGGCAGTTCGCTGCTCAACGTCTATGGCGGCGGCAATGTGGCTGATGTGTCGGGCAGCGTCACCGTGGCCATGACAAGCGGCAATGTCGCCCGCGACCTCTACGGCGGCGGCGCGTTTGCCAACACCAACGTCACCGCCGGCAACACCACCACCGTCAACATGCTTGGCGGCAAGGTCTTTGGCAACGTCTATGGCGGCGGTCTGGGACGCAAGGCCTCGGACGGTGTGGCAGAGGTCTACGCCCTTGTGGGCGGCGATGTCAACGTCACCGTCAACGGCGGCGCTATCGGCGGCAGCGTCTTCGGCTGCAACAACCAGAACGGCACCCCGCGCGGCGACGTGCTCGTCACCGTGCTGCGCACCGTCAACTTCAGCAACCCCACCGCCGAGAAACCCGCCAAACTGGCCGACGGCGACAACGAGGACGAGCACCCCTACGAACTCGCGGCGGTCTATGGCGGCGGCAATGAGGCGGCCTATGACCCGGCCGACGACAACGTCAACCGCTGTAAGGTGCTCATCGACGGCTGCGAAGAGTCGAGCATCGCCTACGCCTACGGCGGCGGCAACGCCGCACCCGTCAACCAGTGCGAACTGGAGGTGCGTGGCGTGTATGAACTGGGATACGCCTTCGGTGGCGGAAACGGCGCTAACCTCGAGAAGCCGGGAGCCGACGTGGGTATTATCGACGCCGAGGCCTACGCTGCCGACAAGACCACCGGCACCTACGGCACCGGCAACGCCACCACAACAATCAAGGGCGGTACCGTCTACCACGTCTTCGGCGGCTCCAACACCCGTGGCAACATCGTCGGACACGCCAGCGTCACACTCGGCGACGAGGACACCGAACACTGTGTGCTCGACGTGGGCGAGGTATTCTCATGCGGCAACAAGGCCACCATGGACGGCACGGCGAGCCTCTACGTGAGTTGCGTCGACTCGAAACTGAAGTGCCTCTACGGCGGAGCCAAGCAGGCCGACGTGATGGGCAACGTGGAACTCAACATCAACAGCGGACGCATCGGCAAGGTGTTCGGCGGCAACAAGACCAGCGGTGTCATCCACGGCACCGTCACCGTGATTGTCGAGGAGAAGGGCTGCAAACCTATCATTATCGACGAACTCTACGGCGGTGGCGACCAGGCCGCCTACACCTCCACCCTCGACAGTGGCGACGGACCGTTTGTCTATATCCGTTCATGCACCAGCATCGGCACCGTCTATGGCGGCGGATACGGCGAGACGGCAGCCGTCACCGGCAACCCCGTCGTGGACATCAATATGGACGCCGGCTACACCACCACCGACCCCGACGACGCGCCCGCCAACCGCACGCCGCGACCTCTGGGCGAGGTGAACACCGTCTTTGGCGGAGGTAACGCCGCCGTGGTCAACGGCAACCCCGTCGTCCGTGTGGGCACCGCCGGCAAGAGCGCCAATATCACCGGCAACGTCTTCGGTGGCGGCAACAACGCCGACGTCAACGGCCACACCACCGTCGAGATTGGCCAGTAAGCCCAAAGAGGCGGTCACAAGAATGCTATATGAAGAAGGCATAATCTACACTCTATGACTTATGCTGACGGGTGCTTTGTGATTTTTGTATTATACAGAATCACAAGGTACCCGCAATTTTGAGGTATTATATGAAATGGACTGAATGGATGGTTGTTAAGTTAATATAAATAGTTAATTTTGATTTATAAAAACATTTGTAAATAAATTTATAGAAAGGTATGGCACTTATTACTTGCAGTAACTGCGGAAAGCAGATGTCCGACAAAGCCCCGGTTTGCCCTCACTGTGGCGCGAGTTATGTTCCCGATGACCCGGTTTATCCGGACACGGAAACAACAGATGGCGATTCTTCCTCATTCCCAACTTCTTTGATTGCCGTGGCGGCGCTTGTTGTAGTGGCGTTGCTCGGTGGAGGCGGGTATTATCTTTACAGTCTCGAGCAAGAGAAGCAACGGGCCGAGTTCGTCCGTGACAGTCTCGCTCAAGTTGAGCGTGCGCGCATTGCCGCCGAGGAGGCCCGCATCGCAGCCGAGCAGGCGCGTCAGGACTCCATCCGTGCCGCACATGAGATTATCGTCAACGGCTATCTTGAGGCTGTGAGAACGACAAACCAGAAAGTCAGAAATGATCCTGATAACTATTTTGATGGTGAATATGTAGGTTCAGTGAGTTATTTCCTGAAAGACTTCACTCAAGACGGGACACCTGAACTGTTGGTCGCCACATCTTTTGATCTTGGTGAAGGCATGATGAGCGTTGATGTCTATGGTTATCGTAATGGAAGCGTTGAGAAAATTCAGGAAATCGGTGGTGTGAACCACTATGGCAACAACTACCTGTTGAGCGTTGAGTTTGACTACAACAGTAGCGGAGATACATACAATGTTTATAAGTACACATGGACAGGAAGCAGATTTGAGAGGTCTTTCTACAAACAATTATCAGGCTTTTATAACCTTAAAGAGCCGTCCATAAATTGGATAAATCACTCCAATGAGCAGCCTATCCTGAATATGTTCTAATTCTTACAGATTAAATGAGACGAATTCTTCTTTACTTGTCAGGTTAGGCGGACCTTCCATCTGATTGAAAAATTCGACTTGTTGACTGCCTCTCATATCTCTATGAGGGGCAGTCATATTTTACTTTATAAATAATAATGAGAAGACAATAAGGTCAATAGGTGTTATAATAGAAACTGTCCTGATTGTCCTTATTGTCTTCCCGATAGGATAAAACAGTGCTGTTTGTCTGTTTTAAGTGATTTCGCGGATGATTGTTGTTGTGAAAGTCGACTATGCCTGGTGCTGCGGGCGAAGCAGGTCGTTGACGGTCTTCACGGGGTTGAATGTCTCGATCGGCACTTCAACGAAGAGGGTGTTCCAGTCGCTCATTGATCCGTTCCACAGTCCGGGCAACTCGAGCGCGAGCAGTGTTGTGCCGCCCTTGCTCTTCTCGCTGATGAGGCCGGTGTCAGGGTCTACAAATTTCTTGAGATCAAATTTGTTGCCCTTATAGTCACGGATGTAGCAAACAAGGTCAACGGGGTTGAAGTGAGTGCCTCCCTTCATCATTGCCACGGCCTCCGCGTTGTCCGGATTGATTTGCGCGGCCTCAAGGATTTGCGGTGAGTAACTGCCGTCGGCATTATATGCCAAGTACGGGCCGCCACCGGGCTCGCCCTCGTTACGCACCATGCCGCACACACGGATTGGACGGTCGAGTTTGCTGCGCAGGTATGCCGCGAGTTGTTCGTCGCTCATCGACGCTGTGGCGGGGTTGACCGTGCACAGTGTCTGCTCCACAAAGCGCAAGATGGCTTGAAGTTGCTCCGGAGTGGCACCGCTGTCGAGTGTGTCGAGATGCTGGGCTATTTGCCGCTGTGCCTCAATGAGCACGCCACCGATCACTTTCTTGTAGCGCGTGGTTACCGAGCGGCGTGACTGCGGCACCACGTTGTCGATGTTCTTGATGAAAATAACGCTGGCCTCACGCTCACCGAGGTTCTCAAGCAGCGCGCCGTGTCCGGCTGGACGCAGCACGAGATTGCCGTCCTTGTCGCGGTATGGCGAGCCGTCGGGGTTGGCGGCAAGTGTGTCTGTGCAAGCCTTCTGCTCGCTCATGGTGACGTTGAAAGTCACTCCCCACACTTTCTCCATTAGCGGCAACGAGCGGTCGAGCAATGCCGTGAAGGCACTGCGATGCTCGGGACTGACCGTGAAGTGGATGTCGACATGACGATTGGCGTCAGCGGCATACTGCGCGCCCTCCTCGAGGTGTTCCTCCACCGGCGTGTGAGGCGCGCCTGTGGCCATGTGGAACTGCAGCAGGCCCTTAGGCATCGCGCCATAATTCAGGCCGTTGGCATCAAGCAACGCGTGCGCCACATCAGCGGCCCGACCATCGGCGATAAGTTGTTTTGCGCCGGTGTCATAAAGACGTTTGCAAGCCGCGTTCAAGGCCGCGTAGAAGGCGAAGTGGTGCACACCGTCAATAAACGCGTGCTCGAAGTCGGTCTCCGGCTCTTGACGGCCGCTGTCGGCAAAGGCGAACAGGTTTTTGAACATACGAGAAGCCGCACCGCTGGCGGGCACAAATTTTTCAATTGTGCCTCCACTCTGCTGGTATGCCTTCCACAAGTTAATCAGGCGAGTCTCATCGCGAGGCGACAGACTCAGGATGCCATGTCCCACCGTGGCGGCACATTCTAAACGCAACCACGGGAAACCTTTGGCAAAACGGTCGAGCTGGCCCTGGGCCGTCTCGGCACTGATGCCGCGGGCTTGGAGTTGCTCTAAATCTTTTTGGTTAAGCATAGTTATTAGTTGTTAGTTATTTGTTGTCGAAAGTGCTACAAGTTAAAAATGGTAGGTGGCGCCGATGGTGAAAACGCCTTGATCGATTTTGCGCTCAATCGTGTGGCGATACTCAATCAGCACATCGATATGGTCCGTGATGGCAAACTCCGCGCCGGCTCCCAGATTGAGGCCCATATGGTTCTTCTCCTCTTTGTCATTTCCATCATGGGCATCAACAGTGGCCATGGTGTAGTTAAGGCCGGCAAGCGGGTAGATGTACAGGCGGTTCTGCCACAGGTTCACCAAGTAGTGGGCGTTCAAGTTAATGTCCCATGCTTTCTTGTAGTCGTGCTTGGTAAAGTAGTTCACCGTCAACTCGCCACGGAAATTCTTCGGGAATGTGTATTGTCCGCGGATACCGAAGCCAAAACTCTTTGTGTAACTACCATAGTTGAGGTTTACGCCGGCGGCGATGTTGCCGCTCTCAGCCGGGTCGGCCTGGGCACAGCCAATGCCCATCATCACTGCGCAAATAAACGTGAGAAATTTCTTCATAATGTTGATTATTAGATAGTTTTGTTTTATTCCGGTTTGTTCGAACCACAAATTTACTAATTTTTTGCCAATCAACCATCACCCAGGGCACATTTTATCTTATTTTATCATCAATCTGCATCAATCCGCAACCTTTCTGCAGTGGTCTAAATAAATTATTGGATTTCTTCAAGTTGTCCGGTTTCGGAATCGATGATAAATCCGCGCACCACAACATCGGTTGGTACCAGTGGATGATTTTTGATTGTCTCGACTGTTTTTCTTACCGAAGTAGGGGTGTCTTTGAAACCTTCCAACCATTGATGCAGGTTGAAGCCGCAATTTTGGATAGTATTTAGGGTCTCGTCTGTAATGCCGCGTGCCGTCATTTGGTGGTGAAAATGCTCAAAACTCATGTGACAGGCGCCACAATGAGAATGAGCCACAACCATAATTTCTTCCACGCCCAACTCATAGATGGCCACTATGAGGCTGCGCATTGCCGAGTCAAAGGCCGAAATCACCAGGCCTCCCGCATTCTTGATAATCTTGGCATCGCCATTCTTTAGTCCTAACGCGGCCGGGAGGAGTTCGGTCAGTCGGGTGTCCATGCACGACAGCACCGCCAATTTCTTGTCAGGGTACTTGTCGGTGAGATATTTCTCGTAGCCTTTTTGTTCTACGAACGTTTTGTTAAACGTTAAAACCTTGTCAATCATTATATATTTGATGCGCTATAAAAATTAAATAAGGAAGTGGTAAAATTCATTATAGAATCTTACCACTTCTTTTTTAGGTTGGCTGTCAATGGTCGACGGTCAACGTTTTACTCCACAGCGGCCTGCGCGGCGGCGAGGCGTGCGATGGGCACGCGGTATGGGCTGCAGGAGACGTAGTTCATGCCCAGGCGGGCGCAGAACTTCACCGACGAGGGCTCACCACCGTGCTCGCCGCAGATGCCCACGTTGAGTTCGGGCTTGGTCTGGCGACCCTTGATGGTGCCCATCTCCACGAGTTGGCCCACGCCTTCCTGGTCGAGGACGGCAAACGGGTCGGTCTTGATGATGCCCAACTTCTTGTAGAAGCCCAGGAACTTGGGAGCGTCGTCGCGCGAGTAGCCAAACGTCATCTGCGTCAGGTCGTTGGTGCCGAACGAGAAGAAGTCGGCCACCTTGGCGATCTGGTCGGCGACCAGAGCGGCGCGCGGCACCTCAATCATCGTGCCGATCTTGTAGGCCACGGTCTTGCCACGCTCGGCAAACACTTTCTGCGCTGTGCGGTTGATAATATCGGCCTGCAACTCAATCTCCTTGAGCACGCCCACCAGAGGCACCATAATCTTGGGATGCACTGTGATGCCGCGCTCCTGCACGTTGATGGCGGCCTCGATGATGGCGCGGGCCTGCATCTCTGTAATCTCGGGATAGGTGTTGCCCAAGCGGCAGCCGCGATGACCCAGCATCGGGTTGAACTCCTCGAGGTTGGCGCAGATGTTCTTCACCTCGTCGAGGGTCATGCCCACTTGCTCGGCAAGTTCCTTCTGGGTAGCGAGTTGGTGGGGCACAAACTCGTGCAGAGGCGGGTCGAGCAGACGGATGGTCACCTCGTAGCCGTCCATGGCCTCGAAGATGCCCTCGAAGTCGCCACGTTGCAGCGGCAACAACTTGGCCAGCGCGATGCGGCGGCTGGGCTCGTCGGGAGCGATAATCATCTCACGCATTGCCTTGATGCGGTCGCCCTCAAAGAACATGTGCTCGGTGCGGCACAGGCCGATGCCGTGGGCACCGAACTTGCGGGCCACCTTGGCGTCGCGCGGCGAGTCGGCGTTGGTGTAAACGTCCATCTTGGTGTACTTGTCGGCCAACTTCATCACAGCGGCGAAGTCACCGCTCATGTCCGGCATGACGGTGGGCACGAGACCCTCGTACACCTCACCGGTGCTGCCGTTGAGCGAGATGTAGTCACCCTCCTTGTAGATTTTGCCGCCCATCTCGACGGTCTTGGCGTGGTAGTCGACCTTGATGTCGCCGGCGCCGCTGACGCAGCACTTGCCGATGCCGCGGGCCACAACGGCCGCGTGGCTCGTCATACCGCCGCGGGCGGTGAGGATACCCTGGGCCACGGTCATACCGCGCAGGTCCTCGGGCGAGGTCTCGAGACGAACGAGAATGACTTTCTTGTTGCGCTTTGCCCACTCCTCGGCGTCGTCGGCAAAGAAGACGATGTGGCCTGTGGCGGCACCCGGCGATGCGGGCAGACCCTTGGCGATGACCTTGGCGGTCTTGGCCGCGCTCTTGTCAAACACGGGGTGGAGCAACTCGTCGAGTTTCTCCGGCTCCATACGGCGCAGGACGGTCTTCTCGTCAATCTTGCCTTCCTTGAGCAGGTCCATGGCAATCTTGACCATAGCGGCGCCGGTGCGCTTGCCGTTGCGGGTCTGGAGCAGCCAGAGTTTGCCGTTCTGGATGGTGAACTCCATGTCCTGCATGTCGCGGTAGTGCTCCTCGAGGCGCTGCTGGATCTCGACCAACTGGGCGGCACACTCGGGCATCGACTCCTCGAGCGACGGATACTTCTCCTTGCGCTCGGCCTCGCTGATGCCGGCACGCTCGGCCCAACGGCGGCTGCCCTCGGTCATAATCTGTTGCGGGGTGCGCACTCCGGCCACCACATCCTCGCCCTGGGCGTTGATGAGGTACTCGCCGTTGAAGATGTTCTCGCCGGTGGCGGCGTCACGTGAGAAGCACACGCCGGTGGCCGACGTGTTGCCCATGTTGCCGTAAACCATCGCCTGGACGTTGACGGCGGTGCCGTATTCCTCCGGAATCTGGTTCATGCGGCGGTAGAGGATGGCGCGGTCGTTGTTCCAACTGTCAAACACGGCGTAGATGGCGCCCCACAACTGCTCGTAAGCGTCGGTGGGGAAGTCCTTGCCGGTGCTCTCCTTGACGGCGGCCTTGAAGCGCACCACGAGTTCCTTGAGGTCGTCGACGCCCAACTCGGTGTCGAGTTTCACGCCGCGCTTCTCTTTCACGTCCTCGATGATAGCCTCAAAGGGGTCGATGTCGGTCTTGTTTTTCGGCTTCATGCCGAGCACAACGTCGCCGTACATCTGCACGAAGCGGCGGTAACTGTCCCAAGCGAAGCGTGCGTTGCCGCTCTTCTCGGCCAGCGTCTCGGCCACGGCATCGTTGATGCCCAGGTTGAGTACGGTGTCCATCATGCCGGGCATCGACACGGGAGCACCCGAGCGCACCGACACCAACTGCGGGTTGGCGGGGTCGTTAAACTTGTTGCCGGTGAGTTTCTCGATGTGGGCCACGGCCTTGAGCACGTCGTCCTTGATGAGTTTGACAACGGCTTCGCGGCCCTGCTGGTTGTAGAGGCGGCACACGTCGGTGGTGATGGTGAAACCGGGAGGAACGGGCACGCCGATAAGGTTCATCTCGGCCAAGTTTGCACCCTTACCTCCAAGAAGATCTCTCATGTCGGCACTGCCTTCTGCCTGGCCGTTGCCGAAAGTGTAAATAGTCTTCATGAAAACTTGTTACTTATTTGAAAAGGATTGATTTATCAATTTGAGTGCAAAGATACAAAAAAACTATGAACTATGAGGTAAAATTAAACACGAATTACCATAAATTACCCATAAATTTTAATTTAAGAGAACAATAGGTCGAGGAACATGAAATGGGTCGTGATATAAATCATCGATCAAATTATAATAAAACAAACGATGTAGCACCAAAAAGAGGAACTACATCGTGATGATTGGGTTTCAGCAACGAGTAATTGCTCACTTGGCGAGGATGGCGGCGAGGATGGCGTTGACGTCGCCCACATCGACACGGCCGTCGCCGTTCACGTCGTAGGCGGCCGTCTTGCCTCCGCCCAGAATGTCGCCCAGCACGGCGTTCACGTCGCCGACATCGACCACCCGGTCGCTGTTCACGTCATAGCTCGGACGGTCGGTGGTGAACTCCACCTCGTCGCCGTAGGTGGTCACTCCGCCGGCCTCGACAAACGAGCGGAAGCGGTAGGTCGTCGCGGGCGACAGGTCGCTCACGGTGACTTTCATGCGTTCGCCGCTGGCCGTCACGCGTGTCACGCCGCTGCTCGGGGCGCGCCGCGCGGCGTGGCTGCCGCCGCCCACGCGCCAATACTCGAAGCCTTGCGACGTGATGTCGCTCGAACCGCGCAGCGCCACGCCGCTCAGCGTCGCGCCCGTCGTCGTCACCTCGGGACTGCTGTAGGTATAGACCACCGGCGCGAACTCGACATTCGCGTCAGCGGTGATGAATGCCAACCAGTCGCCGTAGTACATCGTGCCGTCGCTCGCCTTGTAGAACGGGCGGAACTTGTAATAGACGTTCTCCGCCATATTCTTCAGCGTGCCGGCCATCGTGCCGCCATACACCGGGCAATAGACCGTCGCGCTCGGCATCTCGGCAGGCGCGTCATAGCGCCGCCACTCGAAGCCGCAGCTCGTTTCCTCGTCGGCGATATTGGTCGTGGCGATGAACATCGGGCTGGAGTTGGTCAGCATCCGCGCCGCCTGCGTCGTCAGCGTCAGCGCCTCGGTCGTGAACGAGATGCTCTGCGACTGGTTGCCAGATGCCGTTTCCACCGTGTAGGTCGCCGAGTACGACGAGTTCGGCTTCAGCCCCGTTAGCCGCAGATTACGGCTCTTGGTGCCGTTGAAGGTGAAGTAAGCATCGGTCACGCGTGCGTCACCCGCCGTGTAGCTCGCGTCCAT
>CAMHQD010000031.1 GCA_946187345.1 uncultured Porphyromonadaceae bacterium
TCAAACTTGTCGCCGTTGATGTGCTTGCCCACATAGTGGACCTCAACGCTGTCCGCGTCGGTGAAGTTGGCGCCGTTGCCCTCGGCGACAACCTTATAGACCAAGCCGCTGGCGGTCTTTTTGTAGCCTTCGGCAAGACGGGCCTTGACGTAGTCGGCACCGGCGGTCTCGTTCTTGCGGAGTTTGGCCTTCTCGATGTTTTTGATAATGGAATCAAGTTTGCTGCTCTTTGCCTGCAATGCGACATCGTCCATAATCTCTTTCTTCTCAAAAGCCTTGATGACTTCTTTCATGAAGACACGCTCGTCAATCTCGATGCCGTATTGCTCCTTGATACCTGCAAGCATCATCTTCATCTGCGTGCCGATCTGATGACCACGCATGAAACTGCGGGCCGTGTCAACGCCAAAGCCGGCGCGAATGCCGCTGAGCAGTTGCTCGCTGTCAATGGTGCTGTCGTTCTTGAGCATCATCTTGAGTTGCTCACCGTTGAGTTCGCCAAAGAGGCGGGTGATGCTGTCGTTGGTGGCGCGGCTGATGCCGCTGTCGCTGTTGCCACCCGACTTGTTGCAACTGACCACGGTGCTCATAAGCACGACGGCCGCGGCAACAAACGCTAAAATCTTTTTCATCTCTTTTGGAAATATAAATTTAGTTTAAATTATAAGAAAGGTTTAGAGGTTTAGGGGTTGAGTCTCGCGCTATCGCGCTCGGGGATAATGGATTTAACTTTGGAACGGCCATGCTGTAGGGACGAGGCTTGCCTCGTCCTTTGAGAGCCCTATAATTATTCCCATTCGCAATAGCGAATGGCTCAACCTCTCAACATCTCTTCATGATTACTTGCCTACTTTGATGAGTTGGACGTCAAAGATGAGCGTCGAGTGGGGTTGGATGGGACCGGTGCCATGGCTGCCGTAAGCCAACTCGCTGGGAATGAACAGCCGCCACGCGCTGCCCTCGGGCATCATCGTGAGGGCCTCGGTCCATCCGGCGATGACCTGGCTCACGCCAAAGGTGGCCGGCTCGCCTCGCTCCACCGAACTGTCAAACACGGTGCCGTCAATCAGCCGGCCGGTGTAGTGTACCGTCACCACATCGGTCTTGGTGGCGATGGGACCGTTGCCCTGCTTGATGACTTGATATTGCAGACCGCTCTTGGTCACCTGCACGCCGGGCTGCTTGGCGTTCTGCTCGAGAAACTCGCGGCCCGCCTTGCGGTTCATCTCGCCGGCCTTGCTCTCGAGTTCGGTAAAGAAGCGCGTCACCTCGGCTTTGGCCTGCTCAAAGGTCATCGCCTTGTCGCCGTTCTCCATCACCGCCTTCACGCCGGCCATAAAGTCGTCCATCACAAGGCTTCTCACGCCGCTGGCGATAAAGTTGCCGGCAATGCTCATGCCGAGCGCATAACTGAGTTTGTCCATTATTTAATTGTAAAATTCAAAATCGGCTGCAAAGGTACGGAAAAAGTACGAAGTACGGAAATAGTCTCCCGTGAAATTTCGTGAATTTCCGTAAATGGGTGTGGGCGGGGCCCGCCCACCATGAACGGAAATTCACGGGAGATAATAAAATTTTCTTATGAGCCTAAGTTTACTTCCGGAGCACGGGGCGGATGAAGCAGCCGTCGCGGCGATTGCCCTCGAGCAGGTTGGTGCCTCGGTTGCTGAAGTCCAGGCGGTAGGCGCTGGTGTGCGCTCCGTTGTTACACGGCGTTGACGTCCAGTAGTAGCCGCTCTTGTGATACTCGATGCCGCTCTTGCCCACAAAGCGGCCCCATGCCGGCAGGTAGATGTGGCGGCCGTTCTTCTTGCTCGTCACTTTGTAACCCATGATCGGGCTGGTGACCCACACCCACGTGCAGTTGTTACGCAGTTCCTGCATCTCGGCCTTGGTGGGCATACGCCAATTGCCGCCCCAGTCTTTGGCCGCGACATCAAAACTGATGTTGCCCGAGATGTCGCTGCGCGCCACGCCATACGAGTCGCAGTTCCTCTCGCTGTAGTCGCCGCCGGCCGGGCCTTTAGTCATGCCCCAGGCCAGCACACTCCCGCTGTCGCCGGAGCGCTCGCCCACGTTAGCCGTCGCCCAGCAAACGCTCAAGCCCAGGTCCACGTAGCCGTGGCCGCGGTGCGTGCCCGTGGCGGGGGCGTTCTTGTAGCCCGTCTCTTTTACGGTGACGTCGGCCACCTCGCCCGGGTTGGCGTGCTTCATGTCGGTAATGATGAGGTCCTCGTCAAATGGTGTGCCGGAGGCCGGCGCCGCCATGTTGTTGCGTTGAGCCATGGCGGTCACGCCCGCCACGATGGCGAGCGCGATGCCCGCGAGTAAAAATTTCTTTCTCATGCTATAAAAGGTTTAGGGGTTATTGAAAGACATTTATTGGACTGCAAAGTTAATAAAAAGTTTAGACATTAGCGCATGTCGGCATGGGAATTGTGGATTTTGGGGAGGACATGAATTGCGATTTGAATAAAATATTTGCAAGCGTAAATATTTCACATTTTTTCACAATCACCCAAAACCACGATTACAGCGATGTTTGATAGGACAACGTCCACTTTTGCCTTTGATGGAAAAATTTGTGAATGTAAATCATTCAATTTTTTTTTGTAATTTTGAAGGCAAATTGTTACAAGTTTAGAATCCTGAGAATTCTGAGAACTCTCAGAATTCTCAGAACTCTCAGTTAACTAACGACTAACGACTAACGACTGATGAAAAAATTTATAGCAGTATTGGGTGGCGGCGAGAGCGGCGTCGGTGCCGCGGCACTGGCCCGCAAGCAAGGAATGGACGTGCTGCTGAGCGACAGCGGCACGATTGCCCCGAAGTATAAGGCGATGCTCGACGAGCGAGGCATTGAATGGGAGGAAGGCGGCCATAGCGTGGAGCGCATCCTCACCGCCGACGAGATTATCAAGAGCCCGGGCATACCGCTGACGGCTCCGCTGATTGTCGAGGCCGTGAAACGCGGCATCCACATCATCAGCGAGATTGAGTTTGCCGGACGTTACAGTGACGCGCGCATGGTGTGTATCACCGGCAGCAACGGCAAGACGACCACCACGAGCCTTATCCATCACATCCTGGTGGAGGCCGGTGTGGACGCTTCGCTGGCCGGCAACATCGGCAAGAGCCTGGCGCTGCAGGTGGCTGAGGAGCCTCACGCGACCTATGTTGTGGAACTGAGCAGTTTCCAACTCGACAATATGTATGACTTCCGCACCAACATCGCCATTCTGCTCAACATCACCCCGGACCACTTGGACCGCTACGACCACAAGATGGAGAACTATGCCGCGGCCAAGATGCGCATCACGCTGGGTCAGACGCCTGACGACGCGTTCATCTACTGGGCCGACGACCCTGTGACACGCGCGATGCTGCCCAAGACCGACATCAAGGCCCGCCAACTGACGTTTGTCGACCACAATGAGGGTGGCCACGCGGCGTGGGTTGACGACGACAGCGTGATACACATTGCCGCGGGCGACGTGCCAGAGTGGACGATGCCCGTCAGCGAACTTGCCCTGCCGGGAGTGCACAACCTCTACAACTCGATGGCGGCGGCTATCGCGGCGACGCTCTGCGGAGTGGCTCCGGCGAGCGTGCGACGCTCGTTGGGCACATTCCAAGCGGTGGAGCACCGCCTCGAGCGCGTGGCTGTATTCGACGGTGTGACGTGGATTAACGACAGCAAGGCCACCAACGTCAACAGCACATTCTACGCCTTAGGCAGCATGACGCAGCCCACGGTGCTAATCCTGGGCGGCAAGGACAAGGGCAACGACTATAGCGAGATCGAGCAACTCGTGCGCGACAAGGTTGTGGCCATCGTGTGTATGGGTGTCAATAACAGCAAGTTATTGGACTTCTTCACCGGCAAAGTGCCCGAGATTGTCGACACCCACTCGATTGAGGACGCCGTGGCGGCGTGCCGCCGGTTGGCGCGGCCGGGTATGACGGTGTTGCTGTCGCCGTGCTGCGCGAGTTTCGATTTGTTCAGCAGTTACGAGGACCGTGGCCGCCAATTCAAGAAATTAGTTGTTGATAGGTTGAGAGGTTGAGCGTTGAGAGGTTGAGCCATTTGCTATCGCAATGGGAAGAAATGTAGGGCCTCGCCTTGGCGTGGCCGTTCCGGAGGCAAAACCATTCTCCCCGAGCGCGAGGCTCAACCCTCAACCCCTCAACTCCTCAACCCTCAACCCCTCAACCTTTCAATATTATGGCAAAAGAAAAGAACGACAATAACGAGATTGTGCAGCAGCAGTCGCTCGCCCAAAAGTGGGGCGACCCCTATATCTGGGGCATCTACTTCATGCTGCTGGCCATCTCGGTGGTGGAGAGTTATAGCGCGAGCAGTCGCGAGATAGCCGCCAACGGCATCTATATGCCGCTCATCAAGCAGTTGGTGCTGCTGGGCTTCGGCGTGGGAATAGTGTTTTTCATGTACCGTTTTGACTATGACCGGCCTGCATTCCTTAACTCGATGATTGTTGGCCTGGCAGTGTTCACGTTGTTCACTCTGGTGTGGGTAATGTTTTTCGGCAAGGCGATTAATGATGCCCAGCGCGCCATTTTCCTGCCTGGCTTCACAATCATGCCCGCCGAGTTCGCCAAACTCTCGGTGGTAACACTGCTGGCCTACATTCTGGCGCGGTGCCAGACGGGCAACGGAGTGAGCACCAACGGCACAATTCTGGCGGCCATCGTGGTGGGTGTCTATGGCGCGTTGCTTATCAAGAATGGTGTGACCAATACCATTCTGCTCATGTCCATCAGCGTGATTATGCTCATCATCGGCGGCATCAAACTGAAGCGTTTAGCGCTGATTTTCGGCATTTTCATTGTGTGTGGCGGCGTATTCATGTTGCTTAAGAGCAACAACGACAACAAGGAGGAGAACCTCAAGTCCGCCGGACAGGAGACGGTATTGATTGACGCGAACGGCAAAGAGGTGCCTGTGCCGCAGAATGAGGCCCAGCAAGAGGCTGCGGCTCCCAACTGGGGGCGCTTTGGCACGGTGATGGCCCGCATCGACCGCTGGCGCAACAGCGAGGATTTGATTGAACAGGAAATCGGCGGCAAGAACCAGCAGGAGATGTTCTCGCGCATGGCCATCGCCCACGGCGGCGTGCTGGGCGTGGGACTGGGCCATTCACGCGAGTGCAGCCGCCTGCCGCTGGCCTTCAGCGACTATATCTTCTCGATTATTCTTGAGGAGGGCGGACTGGTGCTCGGCCTGTTTGTGCTGCTGCTCTACCTGTGGCTGCTGGCGCGCGCGGCGATGATTGTGCAGCGGTCGCGGCGGGTGCTGCCGGCGTTGTTGATTATCGGCATGGCGTCGATGATCACCATGCAGGCCCTGTTCCACATGGCAATCAACGTGGGCGTGTTTCCAGTGTCCGGCCAGCCGTTGCCGCTCATCAGCAAGGGCGGCACGAGCACGCTGGTGATCAGCATCGCCTTTGGTGTGATGCTCAGCGTGAGCCGCACCATCGCCAACTACAGCAACAAGACCGACAAGGTCGAGACGAGCACGTTGCCCGACGGCCTCGACGCCGAGAACCCCAGCCAAGTGCTCCCCCGCCACATCTGGAGTTGATTTTATCTGAAAAGTTTACCGTTGACCGTTTATCGTTTACCGAAACGGCAAATTACGGTCAACGGTAAACAGTCAAAGGTAAACCTTTCATAAATTAAAGATTGACTAATGAGATATTTAATTAGCGGCGGTGGTACCGGCGGCCACCTCTTCCCCGCGATGGCAATCGCCGACGAGTTGCGCCGTCAGGATTCCGAGGCACAAATCCTCTTTGTGGGTTCTAACGGCAAGATTGAGATGCAGAAGGTGCCCGCCGCCGGCTACGACATCGTGGGCCTGCCCATCGACCGCGGCCTCGTGCGCGGCCTCGCGCTCTCCAACCTCGCCCTGCTGTGGAAGGTGCCGGCGAGTCTGTTCAAGGCGTGGCGCGCCATCCGCCGCTTCCGGCCGGACATCGCCATCGGCGTGGGCGGCTACGCCAGCCTCGCCGCACTCAAGGTAGCCCAATGGATGGGTATTCCCACCATTCTGCAGGAGCAGAACTCCTATGCCGGCGTCACCAACAAGTTGTTGGCAGCCAAGGCTCTGAAAATATGCGTCGCCTACGATGGAATGGAACGCTTCTTCCCCGCCGCCTCCATCGAACTCACGGGCAACCCGGTGCGCCACGCCCTGCTCGAGTGTGACGCCACGCCCGAGCAGGCTCGCGAGGCTCTCGGCCTCAAGCCCGACCTGCCCACCGTGCTCGTGGTGGGTGGCAGCCTGGGAGCGCGCACGATCAACAACGCGATGATTAACGGCCTGGAGCGTTTGGCCGCGCGAGACGACATCCAAGTGTTGTGGCAAACCGGCAAGAAATATTGCCACGTGGAGGCTCGCGAGGCGATGCTCAAAACACGCCCAGCCAACGTCAAGCGCGTCGACTTCATCGACCGCATGGACCTCGCCTACCGCGCCGCCACCATTGTCGTGTCGCGCGCCGGCGCCAGTTCCATCAGCGAGTTGCAGTTGCTGGGCAAGGCCGCCATCCTCGTGCCCGCCACCTTTGTCGCCGAGGACCACCAGCGCCACAACGCCGAGGCGCTCACCACGCGCGGCGCCGCCGTGATGGTCGTCGACGACGATGCGCGCGACGCCCGCGAGGGCAACGCCGCCCGCGACGTGCTCGTCGACCGTATGATTGAACTGGCCCACGACACGGAGCGCATCGCCGCCCTCGAGGCCGCAGCCCGACGTATGGCACTCCCAGACGCCGCCGCCCGCATCGCCGCCCTCACCCTCTCCCTTCTCAACCGATAACTGACAGTTCACGCATCTTACTCTTGAACGCATATGTCGAGTGATGTTAATAAAATAATAAAGAAGACGGTGCAGGGACGGTCGTTTGTGTCCCTGGAGTTCTTCAGCCGCTACGCGATCTATGTGTTGGGCGGCATCGTGATGTTGCTGTGCTATATCGGCAACAAGTATATCTACCAGAGCCGTCAGGAGCAGATTATCAGTCTGAAGAAAGACCTGGACAACGCGCGCACCGACCTGGTGGACGCCAGCGCGCGCTACAACTCGATGGTGCGCGAGAGCCACATGACGGCCTACGTCGACACGTTCGGCCTGAACCTGACGGCCCCCGACCAGCCGCCGTTCGTCATCAAGTAATAGTTGACCGTGGGCGGGGCGGTGCCCGCCCACCCCGAACGGCCTTCATATAAAGAGAACTATGGCAGAGAAGAAGCAAAATAACAAGAAGAAGGTGACGACCAACAAGCGGAGCGTCATCCAGCGCTATTTGTTCATCGTGCTGGGCGTGCTGCTGTTCACGGCGGCCATTGTCTATAAGATGGTGCAACTCACCGTGGTGCAGGCCGACGCGTGGAACGACAAAGCCGGCCAGATCCTTGAGCGCGTGGAGCCTATACCGGCCGAGCGGGGCAAAATCCTCGCCGACGATGGCACGGTGCTCGCGGCGAACATGTATTTTTACCATGCGCGCGTGGACTGGCTGTCGGAGGCCGTCAAGCGCGACACGGTGCCGGACCTGCTGCCGGCCTTGGCCGACAGCATGGCGGTCTTTGAGCCGTCGCGCACCAAGGAACAGTGGCTGCAGTACCTCTCTGAAGGCTTCCAGCGCGTCACACGCGAGGGCGACGCGCGCAAGGCCGGAGCCAAGAGGGGGCTGACAAAAGAAAAGATGGACAGCATGGGCTGGCCGCGCAGCAACCACGCCTTCCCGCTGCTGCGCCGCCAACTGACCCACAGCGAGTTCAAGCGACTGATGACGTTCCCGTTATTCAGCCTATACGGCAGGCACCTGCTGTATCCCGACCGGGTGTACAAGCGCAGCAAGCCTTACGGCTCGATGGCGTCGCGCAGCATCGGCACGGTGCAGGAGAAAGACCACAAGATTGTGGGCAAGCAGGGACTGGAGGCGTCGCTCGACTCGCTGTTGAGGGGCACGCCGGGCCGCAGCAAGCAAATACAGGTCACTTACAACATCATCAAGGCGACCGATGTGCCGCCGGTCGACGGGTATGACATCACCACGACCATCAACGTGTGGATGCAGGACATCGTCGAGACCGAACTATACAAGATGTGCCACGAGACGGGCGCGCAGTGGGGCACGGCGGTGCTCATGGAGGTGGCCACCGGCGAGATTAAGGCCATCAGCAACCTCGAACTTAACCCGGCTATCAGCGACGACTACATCGAGGGCAGCAACAACGCCGTGCTGGGCTTTGAGCCCGGCTCGGTGATGAAACCCATCTCGATGCTCGTGGCACTGGAGGACAGCATCACAGTGGGCGGCATCCCGGTGGGCAACATCGACCAGCCCATCCCCACGGGCAGTTCGTGGACCTACGCCAACAGCGTCATCCGCGACCCGCACGGCGGCGTGGCCCTCTCGCCGCGGCAGATCATCGAGACATCGTCCAATATCGGCATGAGCAAGATTATCACCAGCAAATACAACAACCACCCCGACGGTTTCCGTCAACGGTTGGTGGAACTGGGTTTCTTCGAGCCGCTCAACTGCGGTATCGCCAGCGCGCGCACACCCAAGTTCCCCAAATTGGGCGACAAAATCTGGGACCGCGTGTCGTTATCTCGCATGTCGTTTGGCTACACCACCGAGATTCCGCCCCTATGCACCCTGGCGTTCTACAACGCCATCGCCAACGACGGCAAGTATGTCCGTCCGCAACTCATCAAGCGGCTGAGCCGCGCCGGACAGCCGGACAGCATCGTGCCCACCACGATGATTCGCAAGCGGTTGTGCTCGCCCGAGAACGCCCGCAAGTTGCGCATCATGCTCCACGATGTGGTGTGGGGCAGCCGCGGCACGGCGCGCAAGTGGCTGCAAGACGATCGCGTGCACATCGCCGGCAAGACCGGCACGGCCTATAACATCGAACCGGGCACCAACACCTACGGTTCGCGCAAGCGTCTGGCCTTCTGCGGTTTCTTCCCATACGAGAACCCCAAGTACAGTTGCATCGTGCTCATGCTCGGCGCCAACCGCGGCGCGGCCGCCAGCAGCGGCATGGTGCTCAAAAACATCGCCTTGCGTATGTATGCCCGCGGTATGCTTGGTGACAACCCGACCTATGCCCGTACAGACGGCACGCGTCCCAACGATGACCGTCCGACAACACACGCCTCGCTGCACGCCGATGCCAACAAGCGGTTGGTGAAAGCCGTGGGCGGCTCCGCCAGCCGCCATATCACCACGCCCGAGCAGCCCGCCAACGGCCAGGGCAAGGTGCCCAATGTGGTGGGCTTGAGCGCGCGCGAGGCGGTGGCACGCATCGAGCAGGCCGGCTTGGTGGCACGCATCCAAGGGCGTGGCAGCGTAGTCAGGCAGAGCGTCACCCCCGGCACGCCAGTTGAGCGCGGCGCCGCGGTAACCCTCTCACTGGGAATATAATGGTTGAGAGGTTGAGGGTTGAGAAGTTGAGCCATTTGCTGACGCAAATGGGAAGAAAAGTAGGGCCTGGCCTTGGCCTGGCCGCCTGTGACAACAAGACTATTATCCCCGAGCGCGCCAGCGCGAGGCTCAACCCCTCAACCCCTCAACGCTAAACGATTAAATTTGATATGAAACAATTACAAGAAATATTGGACGGCTTGAAAGTCGTCAAAATCGTCGGCCCGGCCGACGTAGAGATTAGTGACCTGGTGTGTGACTCGCGGCTTGTGTCGCCGGGGGCGTTGTTTGTGGCAGTGCGCGGTGTGGCCGTGGATGCCCATCGCTTCATCCCGGCTGTGACGGCGGCGGGTGCCACGGCGGTGCTCTGCGAGGAACTGCCGGCCGAGTTGTCGCCGGCGGTAACTTACGTTGTGGTGGAGCATAGCGAGATTGCGCTTTCCCACGTGGCAAGCGCATGGTTTGACCACCCGTCACGCCACCTGCGACTGGTGGGTGTGACCGGCACCAACGGCAAGACGACGACCGCCACACTGCTCTATGAACTCGCCCAGGCGCTTGGCTACAAGGCCGGACTGCTCTCGACAGTGAAAAACGTGGTGGACCGCACCGAGGAACCGGCCGTACAGACCACCCCTGACCACCTGACCCTCAACCGCTTGCTGGCACGCATGGTGGACGCCGGCTGCGAATACGCCTTCATGGAGGTGAGTAGCCACGCCTGCGCACAACACCGCATCGATGGACTGCGCTTTGCCGGCGGCGTGTTCACCAACCTCACGCGCGACCACATGGACTTCCACAAGACGGTGGACGCCTATATCGCGGCAAAAAAATCGTTCTTCGATATGCTGCCCGCCGACGCGTTCGCCCTGGTGAACGCCGACGACAAGGTTGGTGCCGTGATGGTGCAGAACACGGCCGCGCGTCGCCTCACCTACTCGCTGCGCGGCGTGGCCGACTACCGCTGCCGCGTGATTGAGAGCCGCCTGGACGGCATGTCGCTCGAGGTGGACGGCAGGCAGGTGGAGGTCCCCTTTGTGGGACGGTTTAATGCCTATAACGTGCTCGCCGTCTACGGCGTGGCGCGCACCCTGGGCTTCGGCCGCGACGAGGTGCTGGTGGCACTGAGCGGCCTCGGCGCGGTGGACGGACGCTTCCAGACAATCCGCATTCCAAATGGCGCGGTGGCAGTGGTGGACTATGCCCACACGCCCGACGCGCTGGTCAATGTGCTCGACACCATCCGCGGCGTGCTTGGCAATGAGGGCAAAGGCCGCGTCATCACCGTGTGTGGCTGCGGTGGCAATCGCGACACCGGCAAACGTCCCATCATGGCTCGCGAGGCGGCGCGGCGCAGCGACCGCGTTATCCTCACCAGCGACAACCCGCGCGACGAAGACCCGGAGGAAATCCTGCGGCAGATGCAGGCCGGCCTCGATGACGAACTCGCCGCTCGGACGCTCACCATCACCGACCGCCGCCAGGCCATCCGCACGGCCATCGCGCTGGCCGATGCCGGCGACGTCGTGCTCATCGCCGGCAAGGGTCACGAGACCTATCAAGAAGTGAAAGGCGTCAAGCACCACTTCGACGACCGCGAGGAAGTTCAACAGGCAATCCACAATTCATAATTCACAATTCATAATTCATAATTATGAGTTATTCGAGCATTCGATATATTCGATCAAACTCAATTCCATGATTATGAATTATGAATTATGAATTATGAATTAAAAAAATGTTGTAACTTTGCAAACTCAATTCCACAACAATGCATGATTATGCATTATGAATTAAGAATTTAAGAAATGCTTTACTATCTGTTCCACTGGTTAGAACAATATGACGTGCCGGGAGCACGCCTGTTCGAATACCTGACTTTCCGGTCGGGCTTTGCCTTTGTGCTGGCTCTGTTTATCGGCATCTTTATCGGCAAAGACATTATCAACCGCTTGCGTGCCAAGCAGATGCACGACGAAGAGCGTGATGAGGGCATGGGTGGCAACCCCACCAAGCAGGGAACGCCCACGATGGGCGGCATCATCATCATTATCTCGCTGCTGGTGCCGTGCCTCTTGCTTGGAAAACTCGACAACATCTATATGCTGCTGATGCTCGTGAGCACCGTCTGGTGTGGTGCGCTGGGTTTTGCCGACGACTACGACAAGATTTTCAACCATCACAAGGAGGGAATCAAGGGCAAGTGGAAAATCGTGGGACAAGTGGGCCTTGGCCTGATTGTGGGCATCACGATGTGGGTCAACAGCAGCATTCTCATTCACGAGAACGTGAGTGTGACCAACCGCGTGACGGCCGAGCAGGAGGTGGTTCACAAGACCGAGGCAAGCAAGGCCCCCAAGAGCACCATTCCGTTCATCAAGAACCACAACTTCGACTACTCCTACTTCTTCCGCTGGACCGGCGAACACGCCACGGCGTGCGGCTGGGCGCTGTTTGTGCTGGTGGCAATCTTTGTGGTAGCCGCCGTGAGTAACGGCGCCAACCTCACCGATGGCGTGGACGGCCTGGCAACGGGTGTGAGTGCAATAAATATGGTGGCACTGGCCATCATGTGTTACTTGGGAGGCAACGTGATTTACTCGGGCTATCTCGACATCATGTACATTCCCGGCAGTGGCGAACTGTTTGTGTTCGCCGCCGCGTTTATCGGCGCCACCATCGGTTTCCTGTGGTACAATACCCACCCGGCGCAGGTGTTCATGGGCGATACCGGTAGCCTGATGTTGGGCGGCAACATCGCCGTGTTTGCCCTGCTCATCCGCAAGGAGTGGCTGTTGCCGCTGCTGTGTGGCATCTATGTGGTGTGGGCGCTGAGCGACATCCTGCAGGTGAGGGTGCGCAAGTGGCACCTGGCCCACGGCAAGGGCGATGTGCGCCTGTTGAAAATGGCGCCGTTGCACCACCACTTCATCGTCAAGAACGATAAAATCAAGTGGGGCTACGTCATCAAGCGGCCCGGCAACCCGATTCCTGAAGAGAAATTTGTGATGCGCGTCTTCCTTGTCGCCATCATGCTCGCCGCCTTGACATTTGTAACCCTGAAGATTCGTTAATAATTTACGGGAATTTTTGTTTTAATTCACCATTGAGGAATGGGACGGACGTCGCTGCGTGAGCGCCTCTCGGCATGGGTGTTGCTGTTGGCATTTGTGCCGATGGCGATGCTGTCGTTGGCTCACACCCACCATGTGGCCGACATCGCCGCCATGGCTTGTGACGACTGTCATGGCCACCCTGTGGCGCACCATGCCCATGTGACGGTCGAGGACCTTGCAGGGCTTGACCACTGCGTGTTGCACCAGTTGGCGAGCGTCCCATTCGTCGTTGGCGACACGCCGCGTGTGGCGGTGCCGCGCGTGGTGGCCGCCACAGTCACCGTCGCGTTTGTCGCGCGCTTGTGCGAACCCGGGCGCGGCGTGTCGTGCTTGAGAGGGCCACCGAATAATGCATAATTCATAATGCATAATTCATAATTTTCTCAGAACTCTCAGATTTCTTAGAACTCTCAGAACTCTTAGAACTCTCAGATTTCTTAGAACTCTCACAACCAATCCTCAAGCACGACAAATCAAAATGAAATCATTTAACATGACTATATTTGTCATGGCCATCTGTTGCGCCATGACCGCTGCCGCCCATATCAACTCGAGCGACAGCGCCACGACGGTCGTCGACTCGACCGACGTGTTTTTCCGCCACCTGCAGTTGCAGGAGATTATTGTGATGGGTCCCGCCGGCGAGGTACGCCTCAAGGACGCGCCGGTCCACGTGGGTGTGGTTGCCGGCCGCGAGTTGCAGTCCACCGCGGGCAGTAACATCATCGACGCCGTGGCCATCACCACGCCCGGCGTGAGCCAGGTGACCACCGGTGCCGGCATCAGCAAGCCGGTCATCCGCGGCTTGGGTTATAACCGCATCGTCACCGTGGTGGACGGCATCCGTCAAGAAGGCCAGCAATGGGGCGACGAGCACGGCATCGAGGTCGACGGCGAGGCCGTGGGCAGCGTGGAGGTGCTCAAGGGTCCCGGCAGCCTGATGTATGGCAGCGACGCCATCGCCGGCGTGCTCAAACTCAAGCCGTGGCGCACCCCAGCCATGGGCCACCAGCGCGTGGACATCAACACCGAGTATCAGACCAATAGTCGCACCGTGGGCACGTCAGCACGCTATGCCGGCAACATGGGCGGCATCGTGTGGGACTGGCGATGGAGCGGACGCTGGGCACAGGAGTACGGCAACCGGCGCGACGGTCGAGTGCCGGGCTCGCAGTTCCGCCAGCAAGCCGTCAATGGCCTGTTAGGCATCAACCGTTCGTGGGGACACACCCATTTGAAAATGTCTGTCTATAGCCTCACTCCGTCGATTGTTGAGGGTGAGCGCGACGGTGAGACCGGCCAACTGGAGTGTACCTACGGCACGCCGGGCACCTACCGCTATCAACTGCCGTTCCAACGTGTGCAGCACTACAAGGCCACAATCGACCAGGCACTCTACTTTGGCCACGACCGACTGGACATCCTCTTGGCCTACCAGCAGAACCGCCGGCGCGAGTATGAGGAGAACGCCGACGAGCCGGGCCTGCAGATGCGCCTCCACACCGTCAATTACAATGTGGCTTATCAACTCAACCGCCACAACGTGTGGCGCGCCTCGGCCGGCGTGAACGGAATGTGGCAGCGCAACATCAACAGTGGCGAGGAGATGCTCATTCCGGACTATCGGTTGTTTGACTTCGGCGTCTTCGCCACCGCCGCGCGCGACTGGGAGGCGGTGTCGCTCAGCGGCGGCCTGCGCTACGACCACCGCCACATGAGTTTCAACGCGTTGGAGCCGGCCGGCGGAAAGCGCCACAGCCTCAACTTCAACGGCGTGACAGGTAGCGTGGGTGCCGTGTGGCACGCGGCGCGAGACTTGAACCTGCGACTGAACGCGGCACGCGGCTTCCGCTCGCCAAATATCAGCGAACTCGCCTCCCACGGCGTGCACGAGGGAAGCCAACGCTACGAGGTGGGAGACGTGGGCTTGAAGGCCGAGCATAGTTTCCAAGTGGATTTGGGCGCTGACTATGCCAACAGTTATGTGGAGGCCGGGTTGTCGCTTTTCTATAACCGCATCGCCAATTACACCTACTCGCGCCGCATCGACGAAATCTACGAGTCATATTTTGACACTTACGCCTACGTCCAGGGCACGGCCAGCCTACTTGGCGGCGAGGCACGAGTGGATGTCCACCCCATTCACAGCCTGCACATCGGCATGTCGCTCGCCATGGTGGACGCGCGCCTGCTTCACCAGCCGGCCGAGAGCCGTTACTTGCCGCTGACGCCCGCCACGCGCTGGCGCTCGGACGTGAAATTTGAGTTCAACCACCACGGACGCGTGTTCTGCAACACCTACGTCGCCCTCGGCGTGGACCACACGTTCCGCCAGAGCCACTACTACGCCGCCGGAGGCACCGAGACCGCCACACCGGCCTATACGCTGCTCGAAGCCAGCGTCGGCACCGACATCAACGTGCGCGGCCGCCACATCGCCACACTGCGCGTCATCGGCAGCAACCTCACCGACAAGGTCTATCAGAGCCACCTCAGCCGACTGAAGTACACCGCCGTGAACAACGTCACCGGCGAGCGCGGCATCGCCGCCCCCGGCCGCAACATCACCTTCAAACTCTCCTTCCCCATCGAGTGGTAGAGGCTCTCCACCTTAAGGAGTAGCGTGGCATATTTGAGCCGTTGCGGAGTTGCCGCCAGTGCCTATATCGCGGGGATGGTGTCGAAAGGCACGTCACCATTAAGTGGTAGGACGTCGAGGGTATCGGGCGGGAGGCTATCAACGGGCACACTGTCGAGCGGAACTGTGTCGACATCGATAGTGCCGCAGTCACGATAGATGGCAGGGTCAATATACTGCTTGGGAGCGCCGAATCGCGCATGATAACGCTTGAAGTCGGGGTCACACAAGAGGCTGCGCAGGAAAGTGCCCACGATGGGCAACGCGGCACGGCTGCCCTGGCCGAGGGCACCGGTCCGGAAGTGAATCTGGCGGTACTCGCCGCCGACCCACACTCCACACACCAGATTGGGTGTGACGCCCACAAACCACGCGTCGGCGTTGCGGTTGCTCGTGCCGGTCTTGCCGCCGATGTCGGTGTCAAGCATGGTGCCGTTGATATAGCCGTTGAGAGCCGCGCCGGTGCCACCGGCGTCGGTGCGCGTAGCCATGAGCATCTGCTGCAGTAGGAACGCGGTTCGATAGTTGATGGCGCGCTCAGCCGGAAGGTTGTCGCGCTTGGCGTCGTAGATGATGTTGCCGTCGCGGTCTTCAATGCGGCTCACAAGCACCGGCTCACGATGGATACCGTCGGCGGCCACCGTGCAGTAAGCGGCCACAAGGTCCACCAGATTGACGTCGCTCGCACCGAGCGACAATGCCGGCGTTTTGTCCATCGGGCTATGGATGCCCATCGCGACGGCAGTGTGGGCCACTTGGTCGATGCCCACATCGAGCCCGACACGGACAGCGACACTGTTCACGCTTTGGGCAAACGCCTGTCGCAACGTCATCTCGCTGTCGCTGAAGCGACCGTTAGCGTTCATCGGGCGCCAACGCTGCGGCTGCCCGTCAGGACCGGGCAGCACCGTGTCGAGCAGTTGGTCGCGCCGGCGGGTGCACGGCGTGAGCCCACGCTCAAGCGCCGCGGCATACACCATGAGTTTGAATGTGCTGCCGGGCTGGTGCATCGCACGCACTTTGTCGTATTTCCACGTCTTGTAGTCCACGTCGCCCACCCACGCCTTGACGTGGCCTGTGGCGGGTTCCACGGCGAGGAAGCCGGCGTGCAGGAAGTGGAGCATATACCGAATCGAGTCCATCGAACTCATCACGGCCGTCAACGAGTCGGTGTCGTAGTCAAAGAGGTGGACGCGGTGCGGCTGGTTCATGTAGTAGTCCACCGAGTCGAGGTTGGTGGGGTATCGCGCGAGCAGTCGGCGGTAGGTGTCGGTGTTGCGTGCCTTGTCCTCGACAAAACCCTCGATTACCTCGCCTCGCTCGTTCACCCAGCAGTCCTCGTGCCCCCAATGTTGCTCAAAGCGTTGCTGTAGTGTCTTCATGTGGCTGATGACGGCCTGCTCGGCCATCCGTTGCATGCGTGTGTCGAGCGTGGTGTAAATCTTGAGGCCGTCGCGCCACAGGTTATATCCATTCGCTTTGCACCACGTCTGCAACTCATCGGCCACCGCCTGGCGGAAGTAGAGAGCCTGTCCGTCCAGTGGACTTTCGACCGAGAAGTCCAGTTCGATGGGCAGCCGCTTGACCGAGTCGCACGCCTCGCGGGCGATGTGACCGGCGTTGCACAGGTTGTCAAGCACAACGTTGCGGCGCGCAAGGCTGTTCTTGGGGTTTATGCGCGGGTTATAGGCCGTGGTGGCCTTGAGCAGGCCGACCAGCGTGGCGCACTGCTGCACATTCAGCCGCGACGGTGATGTGTTGAAATAGGTCTTGGCGGCGGTCTTGATGCCAAACGCGTTGCTGCCGAAGTCCACCGTGTTGGCATACATCTCAAGAATAGCCTTTTTGTCAAAGAACCACTCGATTTTTGTTGCCAAAATCCACTCCTTGCTCTTGGCGATGACGATTTTCATGCCGGGTATGTAACCCAGCAGACCGGTAGTGTATTCCTTGCCGCTGCGCATCCGGAACATATTCTTGACCAACTGCTGAGTGATGGTGCTCGCGCCGCGTGGCCGCCCTCGCAGCACCATATCCTTGATGGCGGCACCCAGCCCCTGATAGTCGATGCCGTGGTGGGAATAGAAGCGCTCGTCCTCGGTGTCGATAAGCACGTCAAAGAAGACGGGTGTGATTGAGTCATAGGGCACCGGCGTGCGGTTCTCGTCAAAGTATTTGCCAATCTCCACGCCATCGGCGCTATAGATAATGCTGGCCTCAACGGTGTCGGGATGCATGACCTGGTCAGTGGTGGGTGATGAGCCAAAGAGCCACAGGAAGTTGATATCCACAGCAAGCAGATAGAGCAGGAACGACACAATGACGGTTCCCACGGCCGACAATGTCTTGACATACCACGGACGGCCGCTATACAGCGATTTATACCATCGCTTGAAGCGTCCCCAACCGGCGGAAACACTCCGCAATATTTTAGTCAACAGTTTTAACATTTTTCATTTTTTTCATCTGGTAGTATAGCATCACCACGGCGGTGACAAAGGCCGCCGCGTCGCCAAGCGGGAACGACAGCCACACGCCCTCGAGGCCCAACAGCCGCGGCAGGGTGAACAATAGCGGGATGAGGAAAATCACTTGGCGCGACATACTCATGAAGATTGCCTTGCCGGCCTCGCCAACCGACTGGAAGAAGTTGGTCACCACAATCTGGAAACCGACGGTCCAGAACATCCACGTGGCGAGGCGCAGGGCGTTGTCGCTGGCTGCAAGCAGAGCGGCATCGCTGGTGAAGATGCGCGACACGAGCCACGGCGCGAACTGGCACAGCGCGGCGCCGGCGGTGCACGCAACGGTACACACGGCCGCCGTGAGCCAGAACGCGCGCAGCAGGCGGTCAAAACGCTTGGCGCCGTAGTTATAGCCCACGATGGGCTGCATGCCCAGGCACACGCCAATCACGAGCGATATAATCAACTGGGTGACGGCCGTGAAGATGCTGATGGCGGCCACGGCGCTGTCGCCGCCGTAATCATAGACGGTGTTGTTAATCACCGCGTTGACCACACAGCCGGCCGTGTTGACCACACACGGCGCGGCGCCGATGGCCAGAATGGGCAGCAACACGTCGCGGCGCAGGCCGAAGGTGCCCCACTTGAAGTGGACCGTGCTGCGGCGGTCAAAGAAGTGGGCCATCACAACGGCCGCGCTGATGCCCATGGCGATGTCGGTGGCGATGGCCGCGCCCTTGATGCCCATGTGGAAGCCGAAGATAAACAGCGGACAGAGCACCACGCTCAGCACGGCGCCCAAAATCATCGTGAGCATCGCCTTGGTGGGATAGCCGGTGGCGCGCATCACGTTGTTGTAACTGTAGCACATGTTGTTCATCAGCAGGCCGGGCAGGATGTAGAGCATATACTCGCGGGCGTAGGGCAGCGAGGTGTCGCTGGCGCCGAAGAGCCTCAAGATGGGGTCCATAAAGATTGCCATCACGCTCAGGTAGAACACGCCCAGCAGCAGCGTCATCACGATGCTGTTGCCCAAGATGAGGTCGGCCTGGCGCGGCTGGCCGGCGCCGAGCACAATGCTCGTGCGCGCGCTGGCGCCGGCACCGATGAGCACGCCGAAGGCCGAACTGACGTTCATCACCGGGAAGGTGATGGCCAGGCCGGCGATGGCGTCAGGGCCGACACCCTGTCCGATGAAGGCGCGCCCGATTAGGTTGTAGACCGACATCACCATGATGCCGACCACCGCCGGAAGGCTATACTGCCACAGCAAGCGCCCCACGGGCTTTGTATCCAATTCTTGGAGTCGATTCATTTATTCGTTCTTAGAATTCTTAGAATTCTTAGATTTCTTAGGGTTCTTAGTTATCAGTGGGCGTCGAGCCAGTTTGCGGCGGCGGCGTGGCTCGCCGTGAGGGTCACGCGACCGTGATAGGCGTTCTGCATCTCGGTGAGGACAATGTCGGCGAGGCGGTCGAGTTCCTCAGGAACGACATCAAAGTTGAGTTCATCATGCACTTGCAAAATCATGCGAGAACGCATATGCTCCTGCCGCATCCGGCCGTCGATGGCAATCATGGCGCGCTTGATCACGTCGGCCGCCGTGCCCTGGATGGGGGCGTTGATGGCGTTGCGCTCGGCAAAGCCGCGCACTACGGCATTCCTCGAGTTGATGTCCGGCAGCATGCGTCGCCGGCCTTCAAGCGTGGTGACATAACCCTGGCTGCGTGCCTGCTCGATGCTGCGGTCGATGTATTCCCTCACACCGGGGAAGGTGGCATAGTAGCCGTCAATGAGTTGCTTGGCCTCGGCACGCGAGATGTCGAGCCGTTCGGCCAAGCCAAAGGCCGAGATGCCGTAGAGGATGCCAAAGTTTGCCGTTTTAGCCTTGCGGCGCTCATCGGGAGTGACCTGCTCCAGCGGCTTGTGATAGATGCGCGCGGCGGTGATGGCGTGGATATCGTGACCGGCGGCAAACGCGCCCAGCATCGTCTCGTCGCCGCTGATGTCGGCCACAAGGCGCAGTTCGATCTGGGAATAGTCGGCGCTGAAGAACGTGTTACCCTCGGCGGGAATAAAGGCGCGGCGTATCTCACGGCCGTCATCAGTGCGCACGGGGATATTCTGCAGGTTGGGGTTGGTGCTCGACAGGCGGCCGGTGGCGGTGACGGTCTGGTTGAAAGTGGTGTGGATGCGACCGGTGCGGGGATTGACAAGGGTGGGCAGTACGGTGACGTAGGTGTTCAGCAGTTTGCGCACTCCGCGCAACTCGAGGATTTTGCCCACGATGGAATGGCGGTGGCGCAGTTTGCTGAGGATTTCCTCGGTGGTGCTGTATTGCCCGCCCTTGGTGCGTTTGGCCTTGTCGTCAAGTTTTAACTTCGCGAAAAGTATCTCCCCCACCTGTGCCGGTGATGCGGTGTTGAACGGTTCGCCGCCGGCCAGGTCGTAACATTCCTGTTCGAGTTGTTCCACACGGCGGGTCAATCGCGTGGCATAGTCGTGCAGGGCGGCCGTGTCGATGCGCGCGCCGGCAACTTCCATGCGTGCCAGCACGGCCACAAGAGGCTGCTCGATGTCCCGTAGCAGGTGTGTCATCCGCAACTCGTCAATGGCTTTGTCAAGGGCATCCGGCAACAACACCGTGGCGGCGGCGAGACGGCAGGCATAGTCTGCGGCCTTGTCTTCGGGCACCTGATGCCACTTGAGGCGCGTGCGGCCTTTGGGACCGAGAATAGTGTCTTCACCGAGCAGGTCAATGCCGAGCATCTCGGCCGCCATAGCCTGTGTTGAATGGCCTCGCTCCGGCTGAAGCAGGTAGTGGGCCACGGCGGTGTCATAGTAGGGTGCGGTGAACGAGTGTCCGGCGGCCGCCAGCGCCACCATGAGCCACTTGACGTCCTCGCAAACGACCGTCGCCGTGCCGTTGAACAGTGGTGCCACAGCACCCAGCATCAATCCCAATCCGTCAAGCGGCAGATAATATTGGGCGGCATCGGCGCCATTGCCAACGGCCAGGGCGAGGCCGATGAGGGTGGCGCGCATAGCCTCGTCGCCGTCGGCAACGACGTGGACGGCCACCGGCGCGGCGCCGCCGGCCAGTCGCGCGATGATGGCGGCGGCTTGCTCGGGGTCGGTGACGGTGACGGGGGAGATGGCACATAGCACATAGCCTGTAGCATGTAGGGCCTGGCCTTGGCCTGGCCGCTGCGCGGGAATTGCTTCGTCATGACTCTGTACATCGCCAGGGGTGGCGTCGAAGAGCGACATTTGGAGGGGAATTGTCGGTTGCGTGGCCGATGGTTGCGGCGCCGACGGTGCGTCGCCGCGCTTTGACTGCTGAGGCTTTGGCGTTGAGCCGCCACCCCCCGCTCCTTCAGGAGGGGGCAGTGGGGAGGACAACAGTCCGTCGTTGGCACCACCATCAATGACCAGTCGCTGTGTGTGGAGGCGCATCTCGAGTTCGGCGAACACGTCGCGCAGAGCATCGAGATTGGCGGTGCGGCGGCGCATATCGTCGATGTCGAGTTCTATAGGCACGTCGGTGCGGATGGTGGCCAACTGCTTGGAGAGGCGTATCTGGTCGATGTTGTCGCGCACGTTGCGCCCCATGGCACCTGTGATGGCGTTGGCGTTACCCACAACGCCCTCAACACTCTTCCACCGCTTGATGAGTTCAACGGCCTTCTTCGGCCCCACGCCCGGACAACCGGGGATATTGTCGGCGGTGTCGCCCATCAATCCGAGCAGGTCAATCATCTGGATTGGCGTGGAGATGTCGTATTTTTCACAAACGCCATGCACGTCCAAGCGTTCGTCTTTGCCGGGATTGTAGATGGTGACACGGTCGCGCACCAACTGCGCCAAATCCTTGTCACCGCTCACGAGCAGCGCGTCCATGTCCCATTGCTCGACAGCCCGGCGCGAGAGAGTGCCCATCACATCGTCGGCCTCAAAGCCGGGCGCGGTGACCGCGGCGATATTCCACGACTCGAGGATACGGCGGATGTAAGGCACGGCGTTGAGAATATCCTCGGGTGTCTTGTCGCGGTTCTGCTTATAAGGCTCATACTGCTCGCTGCGGAAGGTCTTGCCGCCCGGGTCGAAGCACACGGCCACATGGGTAGGCGCAAACTTCTTCAAGAGTTCGTGCATGATATTGACAAAGCCAAACACGGCACTGGTGTTCATACCGGTGGTGGTGACACGCGGCGAACGGATCATCGCGTAGTAGGCGCGGAAAATCATCGCGTAGGCGTCAACGAGAAGCAGAAGGTTCTTCTTATCGCTCATGGCAGGGAATCTGGAATGGATTGTATCGAATCGCGGTAGTGGGCCGCGCGTTGCTTGTAATATTCATTCAAGTTGTTCAGGTAAGTCACCTGGATGTCGTGGCACACGATGAGGGTGATAGTGAGCACGATGACAAAGAGTATAGCCCAAACAATGAATAATCGCCGCAGCGACAGGTCATGACAAACGCAACTCATTACCCACACGGCGACGGGGATAAACATCACCTCGACGGGCAACGCATAGCGACTGACCGAGCCGGCGGTGGTATAGGCAATCGTGGCGAAAATGAGCGCCGGCACCCAAGCCCACGCACCGAGTTTGTATCGTTGGCGCCAACTCATGGCTCCGTAGTAGAACAGTGCGGTGCCGCCCACGGCATACCATCCAAAGCCACAGCGAGCGGCGACCTCATGCAGCGAGGTCCACCCGTCATAAATCCACGGGAAAGGAATAATGAACTGCACCGAGCACGACAACGGCAACAACAATAGTCGACGCCATATTGGATAGGTGAAATAGTTGCCCACCATGTCGAGATAGGGCTGTTGGTTTGGGCCCACCATGAACAATCGCTGCATACGCTCGCCGCCGCTGATAATCGACACGTGTCGCTCAAACGAGTAATAGGCCACGCTGTCCCCGGCGACAAAGGCGATGAGTGCCAGCACAACAAGCAGCAACGTGTGCGGCAAGTGGGTCTTGTAGTTGCCCATGGCAATGATGACCAGAGCGAGCAAGACGAAGTACATATAGGTGGTGCGGGTGAAGGCGAGCAGCAGGCACGCCGCCACAAAGGCGACGTAGTGCTTGACCCGAAGGTGGCGGTCGGTGACAAAGACCGCGAGCACGAGAGCCACGGCCGACATCGATAGCGCTATGGCGGCCTCCTTGAGGACGCAGGTGCTCTCGCTGAGAAGGAAAAACAGCAACATACCGCACACCAGCGCGGCGTTGCCCAGCCACCGGTCAGGGCGTGCCAACTCGCGTCCGCGGAGCAACCGCACCGTTGTCATCGCGGCGATGACAATCGCCAGCAGGGTGAAGCACACGTTCATCGCCACCGGCCACACGACGTTCACGCCAAAGAGTTTCCATAGCACCAGCATCATGAACGGGAGCCCCGGGAAGGCCACCGGCGGCGCGTCGCAGCGTCCGTCGTAGTAGTGCAGCGCCCAGGCGTAGTAGCCGCGAGAGTCCGATTCAAAGAGCGGCCACTCGGCAGATGCGCCATCGGGCGCGGTCCACACCATCACATTCTCGACGCTTATGGCCGACATCAGCAACCACGTCGCCAACAGCACATAGTGGCCGCCGGCCGTGCTCCAACTCTGGCGGTTATAAACCGCCATGGGCAACGCGTAAGCCACAGTCAGCGCGAGCGCCAACCGCCAGCCGGTGTCCGCGCCGAGTACCGTCACGGCACCGGCGGCGACGGCACTCACGGCAAGCAGCATCGTGACGATTAGGCAAATCGGCAAAGCCGTTTTGCGCCGCACTCCCTGAATGGTTTTATCCGGCGTTGGCATCGCTGTCCTTCTTCTCGCGGAAAGTGATAAAACGGTTGTAGGCGTAGTTGGACAGGGTGAAAACCACCATGCCCACGATCATGACGATGTTCTGGCCCGTCTTTTTCATCGGCAGCCAGGGAATCATGTCCATGTGCTTCCAGTCGAGGCCGTCAAGCAGGAACCATGACACGAGCATCTGCAGCGTGTAGCACATGAGCCATCCGCCGCCAAACAGGGCGGCATCCTTGCGCCAATTCTCACCCTTGCTGAACACCCAACTGCGGTTCCAGCAGAAACTGTTAATCAAACCGAGCACCGAGGCAATCACGTTGCTGGGCACAAACGGCCAGCCCACCACCGTGTTGAGTAACCAAAACGACACCAGCGTGATGGTGGTGTTCATCACACCAATCACGCCGTACTTAATCAGTTGTATGCCCGTCTTGCGGGCCTCTGCTCGGTTTATCTTCATGTCAATCTGTCATTTGAGGGAAGGTCCAGCCATGCTTGACGGCAAAAAAGCGCAACCCGATCACGATAACGGCACACACCAACTGTTGCACAATGGGCGAGCCGCCGGCAAGCCCCGTCAGCCAATAAGCGACACCGCCGGCGATGCACGCCGTGGCGTAAATCTCCTTGCGGAACACCAGAGGCACCTCATTGATGAAAACGTCGCGAAGCACGCCACCCATAGCGCCGGTGATGGTGCCCATAATCAAGGCGACCCACATCGGGTAGCCCATCATCAGCGTCTTGGCTATGCCAACGTCAACAAAAAGGGCAAGGCCCACCGCATCGAAGATGTAGAAAGTGCCCTCAAGCCGGACAAGCCACCGCTTGAAACTCATCACGATGGGCAGCGCGACAAGCATAGCCACGCAGTACCACTGGTCGAGCATCCAAAATGGAGGCACTCCCAACAACACGTCGCGCAACGTGCCGCCGCCAATGGCGGTGACAAAGCCGATGCTCAACGCTCCGAACCAGTCGAAGTTCTTGACGGCCGCAAGCCGGATGCCGCTGATGGCGTAGAAGAGCGTTGCGAGAATCTCGAGCATGTACTCGAAATTGCCCATTGTCTCACGTAAGGTTGCTCCGATTTCCATATCGCTTTCAGTCATTGGATGGAACGGCAACGACACCAAGGGCATCAATGCCGGTAAGGGACTTAACGCTGTCCATAGTCTGCCAAATGGCGATGGTGCTTGCCCGCTCGGGTGGCACGTCATTAGCAAGAATAACGCTATGCTGATAGAGCGTGCCAAAACCGCTCCCCGTCCAGTTGCCGTAGTCGTCGGCGACATTGAGATTTACCACGCGACGCGACACATTGCCGCTGTCACTGATGATATCCACCAGCAAGTGCAGGTCGCGATAGGCGTAGGAGGTGGTGTGACGCACATCAAGCCGCAGGTCATAGCGACGCGCGCTGTCGCCGTAATGCGGCTTGAAACGCAGTGCCGTGCCGGTGTGCCAGCCATTGGTGGGCGGCGTGGCCGTCATAGCCGTCGACTGTGCCTCCGGACGGGTGCACGCGGCGATAGTTATCGCCACGACAAGCAGCATCATTGTTCTCATTGGTTTGTTATGAAAAGTTGACCGTTGACTGTTGACTGTTGACCGTTGACTGTTGACCGTTGACTGTTGACCGAAACAGACGCATACGGTAAACGGTCAACGGTAAACGGTCAACTGTTTCACTCTTTGCTCTCTGTTCTGTGGCCGCGGCGCCGCTGGTTGCGGCGGCCTTGGCCTTGTTCTTGCCCTTGTCCTTGAGGACGCTCGGGCTGTGGAGCGACCGGGGCGTTGACGCCTTCGGCCGGCTTGGCCGGCTTATCGGGGCGACGGCGCTGCTGTCGCTGTTGCTGACGCTCGGTCGGCTGCTCCTGTTGACGCTCTGGCTGCCGGTCTTGCGCCTCATTACTGCCGGACTCTTCCTTCGCGTTCCGGCCTTCTTTTGACTTCTTCTTTTTCTTCTTTTTCTTGTCAAAACGGCTGATGCTGTCTTGACCCAGAATGTCACCAAAGGCTTTATGCTCCTGCTCGCGCACGGCCGCGTCGGCGGCCAAACGCTCGGGCTTGACACCGTTTTCATTCATCGCCATCACCTCCAAGACACGCTCCACCGGGACGGTGACAGTGTTGACCGGTTGGCGGCGCTCGGTGCTGTAAGTCATCTCACGCTTGAACAAGTCAGTCTTGAAATGATAGTAGGTCGCGTCGGCGGTTTCCAACGGCACGTCGCGCGGCGGCATCTGCTTGGACGCCTCGATATACGCGTCAACCTCAAAGTTGATACAGCACTTGAGTTTGGCGCACTGGCCGGCGAGTTTCTGCGGGTTGAGCGACACATCCTGATAACGCGCGGCGGCTGTGGACACGCTCACGAAGCGCGTCATCCACGTGGCGCAGCACAATGGTCGCCCGCATGGACCGATACCGCCAATGCGGCCGGCCTCCTGACGGGCGCCAATCTGCTTCATCTCCACGCGTATCTTGAACACGTCGGCCAGCACCTTGATGAGTTGGCGGAAGTCGACACGCTCGTCGGCGATATAATAGAAAATGGCCTTGTTGCCGTCGCCTTGATACTCCACGTCGCCGATTTTCATCTGCAGTCCCAGATCGGCGGCGATCTGCCGCGAGCGAATCATCGTTTCGGCCTCGCGCGCCTTGGCCTGCTCATATTTCTCGAGGTCGCCGGCGCGTGCCTTGCGGAAGACTCTCAGCAACTCAGTATCGCTCTTGATGCCCACACGCCGCATCTGCTGCTCGACCAACCGGCCGGTGAGCGCCACGCGGCCGATGTCGTGGCCGGGCGATGCCTCGACGGCCACCCAGTCGCCTTGCTCGAGTTGCAGCCGCGACGTGTTGCGGTAGAAGCCGCGACGTGTGTTCTTGAAGTGAACCTCCACCACGTCACCGCTGTAACCGTCATCGGGCACGTCGGCGAGCCAGTTGAGACTGCTCAGATTGCAACGCACCTCGCAAGCGCAACCGTCGGCGCGGCACGCCGCAGGCGTGCCGCACTCGACGCAGGCGTCGGTCACGGCGTCAATCGGCTCGAGAGCCACGTTTTCCTCTTCTTCTCTCATCTCTTTCTCTTGTTGAGGGGTTGAGAGGTTGAGGGGTTGAGCCTCGCGCTGGCGCGCTCTGGTAAGGAATGTAGAGCCTGGCCGGTTGCGAACAAAACATTTGTCCCAATTCGCGATAGCGAATGGCTCAACCACTCAACCCTCAACCTCTCAACCAATAAACTTTACTTGGCGTAACTCACGGCGCGTGTCTCGCGGATGACGGTGATGCGCACCTGACCGGGGTAGGTAAGTTCGTCCTGAATCTTCTTGGCGATCTCGGCGCTGAGGCGCTCGGTGTCGGCATCGCTGATCTTGTCAGCCCCGACAATAACGCGCAACTCGCGTCCGGCCTGGATGGCATAGGTCTTTACCACGCCCGGGTAACTCATCGCCAGTCGCTCGAGGTCATTGAGGCGCTTGATGTATGCCTCGACAATCTCGCGGCGCGCACCTGGACGGGCGCCGCTGATGGCGTCACACACTTGCACGATGGGGGCGTAGAGACTGGTGGCCTCCTCCTCGTCGTGGTGGGCGCCGATGGCGTTGCAGATGTCGGGTTTCTC
>CAMHQD010000032.1 GCA_946187345.1 uncultured Porphyromonadaceae bacterium
GTGACCTTCGCACTGAGGTTCAGATGAACATCAAGCGATTGATGGACATCGGTTGTTATCGTGGTATCCGTCACCGTAACGGTTTGCCCGTTCGCGGCCAGAGCACGAAGAACAACGCACGTACCCGCAAGGGCCGCAAGAAGACCGTTGCTAACAAGAAGAAAGCTACTAAATAAAATTGAAGTATGGCAAAAAAGACAGTCGCAGCAAAGAAGAGAGTTGTCAAGGTTGATGGTATTGGCCAGTTGCACGTGCACTCTTCTTTCAACAACATCATCGTGTGCCTTGCCAACGGGCAGGGTCAGGTCATCTCCTGGTCTTCGGCCGGCAAGATGGGCTTCCGTGGTTCGAAGAAGAACACGCCCTATGCCGCCCAGATGGCCGCACAGGACTGCGCCAAGGTCGCCTATGATCTCGGCCTGCGCAAGGTAAAGGCTTACATCAAGGGCCCGGGTAACGGTCGTGAGAGTGCTATCCGCACCATTCACGGTGCCGGTATCGCTGTCACCGAGATTATCGACGTGACGCCGCTGCCCCACAACGGATGTCGTCCTCCCAAGCGCCGCAGAGTCTAATGATAAGTACGAAGTGCTAAGTACTAAGTATCCATGTGTGAAGTGCGAGGTACTGAGTGCGTCGAGATTATCAGGATTCTGTTATCCCTTTATTGCGAACCCCTCTCATACTGGAGAAACCAGTGAAATATTGATTGCAACGCTTCATCCATCAACCGACAAACGACGAAGTATTTTAACCCCTCTCTTGCAATCGCGGCTGCACTGAGTTGCTTTAAGATAATGTGTGGTTCACTACAACAACCCATTTACACTTTAATCAAGAACATTTAGTAACAAAGACATGGCAAGATATACCGGTCCAAAGTCAAAAATCGCCCGCAAGTTGGGTGAGCCTATTTACGGTGAAGACAAGGTTCTGTCAAAGAAGAACTATCCACCGGGCCAACATGGTGCCAACCGCCGCCGCAAGATGTCGGAGTACGGCACGCAGCTTCGTGAGAAGCAGAAGGCCAAGTACACCTATGGTGTGCTCGAGCGTCAATTCCGCAACCTGTTCAAGAAAGCGTCGTCCAGCAAGGGCGTTACCGGTGAGGTGCTCCTGCAACTGCTCGAGGCCCGCCTTGACAATGTTGTCTATCGTTTGGGCATCGCCCGCAGCCGCGCCGCCGCGCGCCAGTTGGTGCTGCACCGCCACATCACGGTGAACGGCCGTGTGGTGAACATCCCGTCTTACAGCGTTGTTCCCGGTGAACTCGTCGCCGTGCGCGAGAAGAGCAAGTCTCTCGAGGTCATTCAGGATTCGCTGGCGGGTTTCAACCACGCCAAGTATCCGTGGATTGAGTGGGACCAGAATGTGATGGGCGGCAAACTCATCCATGAGCCCCAGCGCGAGGATATCCCCGAGAACATCAAGGAGCAACTCATCGTTGAGTTGTATTCAAAACAGTAAACCCCTTTAACCATCATGGCTATTTTAACGTTTCAGAAACCGGACAAGGTTTTGATGCTGGAAGCCGACAGTACTTACGGCAAGTTCGAGTTCCGTCCCTTGGAGCCCGGTTATGGCATCACCATCGGCAATGCCTTGCGTCGCATTTTGCTGTCAGGGCTTGAGGGTTATGCCATCTGCAACATCCGCATCGACGGCGTGCAGCATGAGTTCGCCACCATCCCGGGAGTGAAGGAGGACGTGACCAACGTCATCCTGAACCTCAAGCGGGTGCGCCTCAAACGCATCGTCGACGATACCGATTCGGAGAAGGCTGTCGTCAAGGTTTCGGGCCAGGATGTGTTCAAGGCCGGTGACATCGGCAAAGTGCTCAGCGGATTTGAAGTGCTCAATCCGGAGCTTGTGATTTGCCATGTCGACCCCAAGGCCGGTTTCCAGATTGAGTTGTCAATCAACAAGGGCCGCGGCTACCTCAGCGCTGAGGAGAACCAGAATGCCAACGACCCCATCGATGTGATTGCCATTGATTCGATTTACACTCCGATTCTCAATGTCAAAATCACGGTTGACAACTTCCGCGTGGAGCAGAAGACCGACTATGAGAAGTTGGTTATCGAGATTAAGACCGACGGGTCGATTCACCCCAAAGACGCCCTCAAGGAGGCCGCTATGATCCTCATCCAGCACTTCGCGCTGTTCAGTGACGAGAAAATCGCCTTTGACGTTGACGAGGGCAAGGAGGAGGAGGAGTTTGACGAGGAGGTCCTCAAGATGCGCCAGATGCTCAAAACGCGTCTGGTGGACATGGACCTGAGCGTTCGCGCCCTCAACTGCCTCAAGAGTGCCGAGGTGGAGACTTTGGGAGAACTCGTGGTGTTCAACAAGAACGACCTGCTCAAGTTCCGTAACTTCGGCAAGAAGTCGCTCAGCGAACTTGAGGAGTTGCTCAATAGCCTTGGCCTCTCCTTTGGGATGGATATCACCAAGTATAAATTAGACAAAGATTAAACACAACGATGAGACACAATAAGAAATTCAATCACCTTAGCCGCAAGAGCGCCCATCGTCAGGCGATGTTGGCCAACATGACCATCTCGCTGATTATGCACAAGCGCATCTACACCACGCTGGCCAAGGCCAAGGCCCTGCGCATCTACGCCGAGCCGATTATCAACCGCGCCAAGAAGGCTGACTTCAACTCGATGCGCGTCGTCTTCCGCGACCTCCAGAACAAGGAGGCCATCAAGGAGTTGTTCCAGGTTGTCGGTCCGAAGATTATGGATCGTCCCGGTGGCTACACCCGCATTATCAAGACCGGTACTCGCTTAGGTGACGCCGCCAAGACCTGCTTTATCGAGTTGGTTGACTTCAACGAGACTATGTTGGCCGCTAAGGCCGAGGCTCCCAAGAAGGCCGCCACGCGTCGCAGCCGCCGTTCGGGCAAGAAGGCCGAGGCCGCTCCCGCCGCCGAGGCTCCCGTTGCCGAGCAGCCCGCCGCCGAGTGATTCCTTTGCGGTGAAGTGAGGCTCACGACAGTGGGGCTCACATCCGAAATTTGATTTTGTGCTATGTCGCGACAACCTTTTCCGTAAGGTTGCCGCGACATTCTATATAAAGGCCGCAATAAGAGCAACGTATCCGTGCGGAAAAGCCGACGCGTCGCGTATCGGCCTTTTACTCACTGATACGGAAAATAGTCATCCCCTCTTCCTACTCTTGCGGGAGAGGATGAGGGGACGACACGGGAATGACACAAAATGTTAATGGATGATGACTTTGCGGCCGCCGGTGATGTAGATGCCGGCCGGCAGACCGTCGAGTGAGGTGCCCACGCAGCGGCCCATCGTGTCAAACACGCGGCCGTCGGCAGGCGACTCGGCTGCGGTGACATCGCGGATGCCGGTGACGACGTTGTCGATGCTAATCGACAGCCCTTCGCCGACGAGGGACGTGCCGCTTGATGAGGCGAAGTAGGCTCCCATGGCGGGGATTGTCTCGCTGCCGGCGGCCTGGGTGAAGTTGCCGCTACTGTCGATAAAGTAGTTGCCGGCGGTGGCCGTGGAGGCCGTGTTGGTGCCCACGAGCGAGTAGTTGCCATTGGTCACAGTGGCCGGATTGCTGGCCTCTACCCATTTGTTGTCGATTGACAGGCTCTCCACATCGGTGCTTGGGTTGAGCAGATAGGGCGTGTTGGCCGTGAGACCCTCGGCGGTGCAGGTGGTGAACTCGGCAACGCCGGTGGCGCTGTTGGCACGGCGCGGCGCGCTCGAGCCGGCATTGTTGTGGACGGTGCGAGTGGCATCGGTGAACTTGGCCAACTTCACGTTGCTGCCGAAGTAGTATTCCAGTGCCGCCTGGTCGAGGAAGAACGGCAGGCACACCATGTTCCACTTGCCGCCCTCGAGGTGCAGTGTGGCGCGCACGTTATAGTAGCCCGCCGTGTGGGAGGGGGCTACTGTGCCGGCGGCGTTGAGCGTGAGTTCCGGCGGACCGGCGATGGTGAGCACGTGAGTGATGCGGTTCCACGTGAGCGTGTAAGGGATGCCCGGCTGCAGGAAGTTGGCGTAGATGTTGCCCCACACGCCCTCGCCGCCGGAGGCAAGCAGTGTGTAACTGCCCTCGGCGCTCACGTTGGCGTTGTAACTATAGGACTCAGTCCAGTTGGCGCAGATGATGCGGAACGACAGGCCGCCGTATTGGTCGAGGTTCTCACTGGTGACGGTGAAGTTCTCGAGGGTGAACACGTCGCTGTTCTGGCTCGACTGGGTGAACGGTTTGTCAAACTCCCAGTTGCCGTAGGAGTAAAGATACCAGTTGTCGGTGTCCTCCGCTTGGCGGGTATAACTCCACGTGCCTTGCGTGAGGTCGACGTTGATGGTGTAGGTGCCGTAGGCCCCGAGCCAGAACTTCTGCTCGCCGGTGGTGGTGAGGCTCCAGAAGTCGGAGGTGTCGGTGCGGTACCACACGTCGTCATACTCGTCGACAACCTGGAACGTGAACCAGTCGACGCTCGAGGTGAGCGTGCCGCTGTACACGCCGTCGGTGGTGGCGGTGAGGTAGCCGAGAATGTTCTCGCCGGCCTCGTCATAGATGGTGAGCGCGTCGGGATACTGCGAGGCGCTGCTCTTGAACGGGTCGAGCACCTGCGAGGGCTTGCCGGTGCTGGTGAAGCCGCCCATGTTGTAGGCGTTCCACCCCACAGTGTTATAGTAGGTCGGTTTCCAGTTGCCGTACACTTCCGGCTCCCAGTAGAAGATGCCCTTGCAGGCGCTCACATTGGCCACGCGGTCGAAGAAGTCTTCCATCACCTGCTTGGCCAGCGAGGGCGCGGAGGAGTCGAAGCCGGTCTCGACCACCATCACGTCTTTGCCAAACGTTGTTGCGAGCGTCGAGATGTTGCTCACGGCGTTGCGGTTGCTGGCCACGCCGCTGGAGGTGCTGTTCCAGTCGCTATAGTCGGGGTAGTGCGAGAGGCCAATCATGTCAAACTTGCCGCCGGCGTTTTGGAAACCGCTGTAGAACGTGTTGCTCGACGACGCGTCCCATGCGTTGTGCATGTGCACGATGACGATGGCGTTGGGGAAGACGGCTTTGACGGCGTCATATCCGGCGTTGCTCAAGGTGACGTAGTTGGAGAAGTCGTTGTTGCTCACTTTTCCCACGTTCCACACCATGCCGTAGCGCGTCTCGTTTCCCACCTGCACCCACTTGGGCGTGACGCCGGCGGTCTGCAGGGCGGTGAGCACGTCGGTGGTGTGCTCGGCAACCTTTTGGGCGGCCTTTGCCGCGGTGTTGGCGCTTGTCCAGTCAACGGGCTTGGTTTGGGTGACGGGGTCGGCGAAGATGTCGCTGTAGTGGAAGTCAATCATCACGTCAAGACCCTGGGCGGCGGCGCGCACGGCTTTTGCCACCGCGTCGGCCTTGTCGCACCACGCGCCGTAGCCGTAACTGCTCGGGTTGACCCACACCCTGAGGCGGATGGCCGTCATGCCAATCTGCTTCATCAGCGCGAATATGTCGGTCTCCACACCCTGCGCGTTATAGAACTTCTTGCCGTCGGCCTCCATCTCGGTGCACCAACTGATGTCCGCTCCGCGCACAAACGAACTGCTCACCGAACTGCCCCCGCCGCCGCCGTTGGCGGTAATTTCGAGGGTGCGGTTGGCGCGGTTCCACGTGAGTGTGTAACTCTCGCCCTCGGTCATCGCGTTGCAGTAGGCGTTGGTGTTGTCGGTAAACTGTGCCATTTGATAGGCGGTGCCCAACTCCGAGAGGTTGCCGCTTGGGCAGTTGTACTTGGTGGTCCACGAGGCGCTCACCAGGGCGAACGAGAAACCGTTCCACTCATCGAGTGTGGGGGCGGTGAACTCGAGGGTGAACACGTCACTGTCCGCCTGGCTCTGCGTGAACTGATAGGTGGACGAGAGAGACCAAGAGGAGAAGCCGCCGGCGAGGTACCAGTAGTTGATACTCGAGTCGTCGATGTCGCTGCTGCTGCCCGACGGTGTGTCAAAGCGGATGGTGAGCGCGCTGAGGTTCACCGTCACGTCGTAGGTGCCGATGGGTATCGACGCCCAACCGTTGCATTGCCCGGTGTTGGCGATTGAGAACGCCTGGTCGGCGGCGGTAACATTCTCTACCCAGCCGTACCGTGTTGAACTCCAACTGCCGTCGCGCACTCCAAAATTGAAGCCCACGGCGGTGACGCTGTAGCCGCTGATGGTGTACACGTTGGCGGTGCCGCTCTCAACAAACTGGGTTGACGACTGCGTCGTCCAATTGTCGTAGGTCACGGTGAGGTACCAGTCGACGGGGTCGCCTGCAGCGCCATGCGCGGCGAGGATGCCGAGCATGGCTGCCAGGGCGACGAGTATGTATTTTAATCTGGATGTAGTCATAGTTTGAAAAAGTTAAGGATTAATACTTTCGATTGCAAAAATATTACATATTTACTGTTTTTGCAATTTTATTCAATAAAATCGCACTTTTTTAGTACAAATAACCACATGCCTCGTCATTTCCGGTGACCCTAATTATCATAATTATTCTCTCACAGTTTTACGTGAGATTATACTACGTTCTCGAGGATTTTGGCGGCGAGCGTGTCGGCGATCTGTATAACGGTCACCAGCGGGAAGCGGTTGCCGGCCTCGCGGATGCTCGCCGTCATCTCGCTACTCTGGAATGGGATATCCCAGCCGCCCATGTGCCACCGGATGGCGAGCACCTCGTCGTCTGTCATCTCCAGGCCGCTTTGCAGCAGCATGATGGCGCTCTTCTCGCCGTGTCCGGCAGGGAAGGCGCTGTAGTCGATGTTGTAGGTCTCGTGGCTCTCCCATTGGCCGGTGGCCGGATTGCGCTCGCTGCGCGTGGCCTTGCGGTAGATGTTACTCTTGCACACGTCGTGCAGCAGCGCGGCGATGGCCAGGCTCTCGTCGGGTAACTTCGCCGCCAGTTGCGGCCGCTCGGCAACAATCAGGTCACGCACCTTGACGGCCATGTCGTACACGTTGAGCGAGTGCTCCAGCAGTCCGCCGGCGTAGTTGTGGTGGTTATTCTTCGATGCCGGCGCCTCAAAGAAGCCCAATGCCTCCAAGTCCTCGATCACATAGTCGATGTTCTCGCGCCCGGTGGCGCGCAGCAGTTCGACAAACCGCTCTTTCTGTTTCTGATTCATTAATTCTTTATTTTTTAAGCCACGCCGGCGCGTGGGAAATCTTTCAAATTATTTTTATTCTCTGATTGATGGATTTATTTTGGGTTAGCGATAATTGACGCCGTTATAGACGGAAATAGACGCGAAACTACTATTACAACTTGAAGTTGACCGGCAGTGTGTAGCGCACTCGGATGGGCTCCTCGGTTTGGGCATCGCGTGCCGGCTTGAAGCGCGGCATGCTCCGGCACACGCGCACGGCCTCGGCGTCGAGGTCCGGGTCGGCCGACCGAAGCACTTTCACATCGCCGATGCTGCCGTCTTTCTCGACGATAAATTCGAGTAACACGCGACCCTGGACGCCTTCCTTCTCGCAGCGTTCAGGGTACAGCAGGTTTTCGCTCAAGAACGTCATCAGTCCGTCCATTCCGCCAGGGAAGGCGCTGTAGATGTCCACGCTGGCGTAGGGCACCGTCTCATCAAACGCTTGCGTCTCCCGGGCAAGCACCCACGTCGGCATAATCGCCATAACCATGGCCACGATAATCTTAACAATTGCTTTCATAATGATGTGCTATTAAATTGGATTAACCTAAAATCCGCAACTCGTTGTTTGCCTGTCCAAAATTAAAAATCTTTCTCGTCTATTTCCGTCTATTTTCGTCTATTATTCTCATGAAAAATCCGTAAAATCTTTCTCGTAAATTTTCGTAAATATTTTATTTTCTGTTGTTTATAATTAATTTACGTGAATTTACGAAAATTTACGAGAAATACACCAATAGATAAAAATAGACGTCGTTATAGACGAAAATAGACGCGAAACACGGAATTCAGAAACTATTCAGTGGCGCGTCGGGGTCATAGCCACCCTTGACGGTGCCGTCACTCAGGTAGTCGATGCGCTGCGACAGGCTGCCGTCCGGCTTTAAAGTCGAGATGCTGTATTCGCTCTCGATGCCACTCGTTTTGTTAATCTCTATCTGGCGATCGACAAGGCGACGCGTCAGTTCGTTGAGCCTGACGTCAATGTCGCCGCGCGGACTCTCGTGTTCGCAAGCGATGCATATCTCGGCGCCTGACTGCAATGTGGCGTGAAACATCCAGCAGTTCTGGTCGTCTTTCCACTTATCAAACTCGGCGAACGTTTCCAGCGACCACCGCTTGCCGCGCAAGGCCGCGGTGATGCTGTCCAGCGCGGCCCGGCCATCAACGTTGTAGATATGGGTGCCTTCGCGCGTACCCAACTTGCTGTAGTAGAACGTGATGCGTCCGTTGCTCTTCTGCCACTCGCACGCCTCAAAGAGCATCTTCCCGTCCACGACCTCGCGGCTCTCGTAGCGGAACGACACAACGCTGTCGCTATCGGTAACCTCGGCATTCTCCCGCGGCTCACCAATCTCCACGGGATTTTCTATCGGCTTGGACGGCGACTTGGCGCACGCCCACGCTCCGGCGAGCAACGCCGCCACCACAATAATAAAAATCAAACTTTTCATCTCTTAATTCATTGAATTGAGTTATGGCCACGCTATCGCGTGGGAAATTTTTCAAATAAATTTTACAATGTGCCGCTCTATCGCGAGGGAAATTTTACGAACAGAGTCTCCTGTTTTCATATCAGCAAATTAGATATGGTTTATTATTCAAGAAAAATCCGCGTCACAAAGTTAATATAAAATGCTGAATTACGCAACATTCCCGCAAATTACCGTGGAATGTTGACTCAGCGCAAAAGTTTTGTATCGAATCATGTGGCTCTTGTTGTTAATTTCGATGCGCGGCAAACGGACTATGGAGGTCAGCGCCTTAATCCAGGCCGGTGGCGTAGTCTTGCGTGATTTCCCTCAGCCTTAATTCCGCAACTCTCCAACCTCTCGTCTATTTACGTCTATTTACGTCTATTTTTATCTTTATATCTCCCGTGAATTAACGTGAATTCCCGTGAATACTTTTATGTTTCAAAATTGAGATTATTCACTGATTTTCATCATAAAAATATTTCACGAAAGTTCACTGAAATTCACGGGATGCAATATTTTACGAGAATGTCTACAAGCGTTATGCCATTGTCAATTTTCATTGGGAGCAGTGTTTTGCTGACCTTTGTTCTGGAAGCGAGCATTTCCTCAAGAGGCACCGGATGGCGCAGCGCGTAGTCAAGTTCCTCGCAACTAAACTCAAGGCCCTCGCCAAATTCTTGTTCTCATTGTGTTATATATTTGCTCAAGTGGAATCTCGTGAAACATATCGGATAAACTTTATTGCATATTGGTGTGACTGTTCAGAACTGGCGTTGGTAACGCTGCCGGTACTAGTCAAGGCCACGGCTTTGCCTGTTGTTTTCTGCGGGCTCGGGGGCCGACAGTTTGAACGTTATCGGCAGGGTGAACCACACGCGGATGGGCTGGCCGTTTTGCCGGCCCGGCTTGAAGAGAGGCAGCGACTTGCACACGCGGACGGCCTCGGCGTCGAGCAGCGGATCAACGCCGCGCACCACTTTCACCACGCCCACGCTGCCGTCCTTCTCGACGACAAACTGCACCACCACGAGGCCCTCTTTGCCGCTCTCGGCCGCCTCTGCGGGATAAATGATGTTTTCGCTCAAGAACCCCATTAGCGCGGCCTGACCGCCCGGGAACTCCGGCATCTGCTCCACACTGGTGAAGATCCGCTCCGGGTCGTGACGCTGGCCGCTTGGGATGTCCGAGGTGCCAAAGGCTGTCCTTACATTATCATTGCTGCCGAAAGCTGTTAGGCCTTTCAACTCGTCTTCGGTCTTAATCTCATCGTCATCACTCATGTCGTGACTGGTCGCCGTCGCCGCCATCATCACCGCGAGCGCGGCCACCACCGCCCCCCGCCAAATGCTAAACCCGAAATTCCACGAATGATCCATAAATTTCTTTGTCGTGGTCACAATCCATCGTCTCATCATCGTTTCTGAAAGTTATTTTAGGCAAAAGGGACAAAAGTACAAAACCCCGTCCCGATAATTTATCCAACAAAATGTAGATTATACTCACACGTAGCAAATTCTATGCCATTTGTTATTTTACATGAATATCCATAAATTATCCGTTAATTTTTAAACAAGAGAACATGAGTTGTTAAGAGAACTTGCGATTTTATCTTTTGATAAGAATTAACGAATAATAAATGAAAAACTATGGACTCAATTATGAATTGTGCATTATGGATTATGAATTGATTAAAGGATATTTATGTTAAAAATCCACTCCGGCCTCGCGCAGTTGCTTGTCGTAGGGTCGGCCGGGAGCCGTGCCGTAGGCGTTGATGCCCTCGTCGCCTCTCTGGAAGACAAGGAAAAAGATTGCCGCCGCGCAAATCATTGCCGAAATCCATCCCAAGAAGATGAACAGGCTCACCGCCGGAACCCATGCGTACCACACCGGCGAGTGCGCGTCATGGCAACGCTTGTAGCCGGCCAGCACCAACAGTGCCGCTGCCGGCAGCGTGGCAACGAAACCGATAACTTGTGACGTTAATTGCTCAGTCCCTAATGCTCCTTCGTTTCCCGTAATAGCAAAGTACCAGAAACTCAAAACTATCGCAAGGACGATAGCGACAACAACACATATTGCTGCTGTCAGCAGATACTCTCTGCGGCCGATGCGCCCCTTGGTCGAGAAGAAGTGGCTGAACATCCGGCTGTTATCCACCGGCCTCTCATAATACTGACACGGCGCCTCCTTTCCCCTCTCATAGTACGGGCACCCCTCAAACTCCCTGCCGCACACTTCACACTCCTCAATGCGACTATACCCTCTCTCCGTCTCCATAGTTATTTTTTGTAGGGCCACGCTATCGCGCGGGAAATCTTTCAAAAATCTTTCTTAAATTAAAAATCTACTTACTCGTTAATGATGTAGTCACCGGCAATAGATCGCAGTTCATCGTTACTGAAGTCAATGATAACCTCTTCGCCAGACTGCGTGTCGCGATATACAAGAGAGAGACCACGCCCCGTTTGTCGACTCATCTTGATATAAAGTCCTATAACGGTATTCTCATTGCTTCTCAAATCTTGCTCAGTCACCTTCCGGATCTCGTCAACTGCGGCCTTGAGCAAATTAATATCGACTTGCTCCTCATCAATGTCATAGAAGTATGTCAATCGCTCGCTTGTCAACTCAATATCGGCGAATGTGGTGGCTTCATCAACAACGGTAGGTAACTGTAGGCGTGTCGCCTTAATGCCGAGTTCCAATATCCGTTCCGTGTCGGCAGGCGATTGTTTGGCAAGTTTTATTTCATCATTGCTAACAGTAAATTGAACTTCTTCGCGGCTATCTGCATCTCGATAATTGACCTGCAGCCCGTAGCCTGAAGTTATTACCAGATTTGTGAACTCGTCTTGATGGAGAAGTCTATTGCTGACAAGGTTCTGGACAAATAACTCAGAGAATAATCCCTCATTGCCCTTCATCTTACCAATATCGTAACCAGTCTGCTTGTTTATGGTGTAGTTAAATGTGATAAGATTATCTTGCACATCAACGTGAGTGAGTGTGCCGGTCTCGTTATAGATAGGGCATCGCTCATTTATCGCCTTGATGCCGTTCAACAACTCAAGCCGTGACGAATTGTTGACGCAACCAATCAGTACAATAGATAGCGCAAGAATTATTGACCTATAAGAATTTATAACTGATTTCATAGTTTTATTGGTAAAATGAGAGTGCGCGTTGGTATTCTTCATCGTCAATCAAGTTAACGCTGATGCCATATTCATTTGCAATTTCTCGCATCTGTTTTCTTTCAGGAGACTCGTCCTCTAATTCTTGTTTCGCTTGGATTAGTCCACTTGTAATGGCAAGTTTCTTTAAAAGAGGACTATTTCCTGCGTCTTTTAGAATCTCCTGACATGAAAACTCATAATATTGTCTGTAGAAGTCTCTTATTTGCTTTTCAATGGCAAGCATGTCTCCAACTTTATTTTTGTTTGTTCTTGCGTACCTTCATCTGCCATTATCGAAAGCATCTGATCTTGAAATTCAGTCACGAGGCGGTTCATTTCTGCTTGTGTGATAGGATAAGGCAGAGGCTTTGGCAAGCCTTCATCTTCATCTTGAATCTGATTACTATTTGCCGTATTAGATTGTTGTGTTGCTTCTCTTGAAGGAGTGTTGTCGTGTGATGATGGTTTGGACGATACCATTGAACTAGGACGCTTTGTAGCATTGTCATTATTGCTGTTGTTTGGTTGAATATTATCTTTTTCGGCTTTATCTTTTTTATCACCAAAATAATATAGGACTCCTCCAAGAATGCCTAAGAGCATAGCGGCACTGATTTTTTGCCCTACGGCTTCGGCGTTACCATAACTGGCGGCAATGAGCGCAACAATGAAATTCAGTGCGGCAAAGATTAAAAAAATGATACCTGTAACTTTCATAATTGTCGATAAGACTGCAAAGATTAGTTTTTCATTATGCCCATAAGAGCGGCTGTCTTCTCAAGTGAATTCTTGATGAACTCTTGGGAAAAACCAGCACTCGTCAGTGTGCCAATAAATACAGTGTGGGCGAAAGATTTAGCATCTCTGCCTTGTACTATGCCACTTGCCATCAATGATATCCCGTATGCGGTCGCGATAATGCTATCTAAAGCCGCACCTTTTGGGATGGAACCAAGATTACGAAACATATCTTCAAGACCGTATGTTTGTAATCTATCATCTGCATTTGACGACTTGATATTAAACTCTATAGCAGCCATTCTAACTCTTTCTTGAACCTTCTGTTTCGCAGGAAATGAAGTTACACACTCAGCAAGAGAGTCAAAAAAATTGTAGGCAGCATAACGTTGGTTTAAGGTCAAATCCTTAAACATATCTTGAATCAGATTTGTAGATTCGGGGCTATCGGTAGTTCCCGAACTGTTGCGAACTATAAGCCAAACGGCAATTGCAATTAGAAGTATGACAAAAAACCACATAATATGCGCTTTAACGTTGATTATTAATCTTGTTTATTAGAATCCTCATCACTATTATTATCCGACTTAAATAGTGATTTGATTGCAAAGTAAGAGCCAATGACAACGAATGTTGTTAATGCTCCTGGTCCAGTCAAGCCGGCATTACTGCGAATGCCAACCGACAAGATGAAAAAGGCTAATGCTAAAATACCAATAATGGCGGCTAAAGTATATTTATTTTTATTGTCCATATTTATGAAATATGTTTGCTTAAAATAGTCTGTTGATAGGCACTCAATTCAGCCTCAATTCTTTTGAACATAATGTCTTGACTCATATTTTCGCTAAACTCAAACTCTTTTCTATGTTTTCCGAAAATAGCATTGTCAAGTTCCCAAACTATGGTTACTGAGCCAAATGTTTGGACAATATCTATAATCACTGTACCTGTCATGCTCTTTTGGCCAATGGTAATATGCGTTCTGCCTTCATCAATGATGCGTGCATTTTTGTCTCCAACCAAAATGTGATGAATCAAAGTCGCATATTTGACTCTCATTCCTCCCTCTGATTGAACTTTGTTGCCCTGCTCATTATTTGCGAAGGCAAATTTAATCAAGACAAATACTATAAAAACAATTATCAGAGTAACAAACGTGGACATAATCAGCCAAACATTAGATTAAATAGCCAAATAATAAAAAGAAGGCTTAGACCTGCCAATAATAGTTGAAATAGGCAGTTGCCGGCCATACAGCCGCCAGCCATCGCTCCTTCTAAAGCATCTTCTTTCTTCCCCTCACCTCCAAAATAGGCGATTGCGGCTCCGATTACGACTGCGATAACAATAAACCAAACCCACATAAATATTATTAAATTTTAAAGAATACAATGGTGAATGATTACTTTATTTCAGCCATCGGAAAATAAATATATCCGATGGCTGATGCTTGCTTACTTGTAATTAAAGTTTCTCCATATATTCAAATGCTTCTCCCACAGTCATTGCAGGCAGATTGCAGAAAGCCGTTGTTAGGTTCCAAAGCTTTATCTCATCCTTGTCTGCTTTACCATCAGAAGCAAGTATTACTCCTAAGTAAGCGGCCACGTACTTCTTTTGCTCGTCTGACATCGCAATAACTGTTGCAAACATCTCTCCTGTTTGCATCTCTTCGCACGCGCTTGTAAGTAATTTAATGTCATACTCGTCTGCGCCGAAACGTTTAAGTTCACCATAAACGAAGAGTAGTTCGTTCGTTTCAACCTTGCCATCAGCTCTGACCATTGCGATACCAAGTTTTAGGATGGCTGTTAATTGTTTGCCAGTAAACTTCATTATAAAAATTAGCATTCTAATCGCTACCCTCTGGGCGATGGGGTTATACAAAAAAAGAGGCGTGAGGGTCGGTTGAGCGGGCGCCGGTGACGAGGCTCTGGACTGCCTTGATTCACGCGCGGCTCAAATGACTGTCTCACGTCTCGAACGTATAGTCGAGACCCCGTGCTGTACGGGGCGACGGTTACACGCCGGGGACGTAGAGAGGCGATTGAGTGGTCCGCGTGAATCGTTGATGAAATTGTCCAGATTTCGTCAGTGACGGACCTGCAATAACGTCTCTTGTTATCTATGTCTTGAGTGTGGAACAAGTTCCACTCCGCAAATGTAGGTATTTTTTCTGGAACGGCAAAGCTTTGCGCCCGGAAAAATTCCTACCGGTTTGCGGCCGCGCGTGGGTCAAGGGTGGTGAGCAGGGCCACGGCCGGGCTCTACACGACCCGCCACGCCTTAATTAAAATTCATAATTCATAATGCACAATTCATAATTGGTTGCTGCGGGTGGTGGCCAGGCCCTACAACTTCAGCGCGATGTGAAACACGGGGACGGTTCTTGTGTTTCAGCAAGGAAACACAAGAACCGTCCCCAAACGGCAGAATGACCGTCCCCGTGTTTCACGGGTGCAAAGGTAGCCTCATTTTATTTAATGGCAAAGGATTTTCGGTTTTGCAAGGTTGCAGAATTGGCGGAAATGTTCTCGATGCAGTGTGTGTATGCAACCTCTTCGAGGTAGTGCCATCTATTATCTCGCTTCATGCCCCAGGTAGTCGCTTCGCTCCAACCTGGGGTTTTTGTAAAACCTCTGGCGAGGTTTGTGCAACCCGCTGAAGCGGGTTGTGCTAGCTCAAAATCTGATATCAATAAATTTTTACTTTAGAAACTTGAGTTTACGTTATTTTACGGTAAGTTTTACGGATTTTACGTGAGAGATTTACGTGAATTTACGAAAATTTACGAGAAATATACCAAAAGATTAAAATAGACATAAATAGACGTAAATAGACGAGAGCTAAGTTTCCCAGGTGACGAGGTCGCGGGGGAGGGTGATGCGTTTGGGCTCGCCGCGTGCGCCGGTGAGATAGTAGCGGCTGGCGAGGCTCTCGTGGAAGCGCAGCAGGAACGCCTCTTTGATGCGGGCACACTTCTCGTTGATGGAGTTGTTGGTGGGGTCGCACAGGGCGGCAATGCTCTCGGGCGGCCCGGCCACGAATTCGTCGACATCCATTCCGATTTCGGCCGGGATGTCGTTGATGGGGAAGTGGTAGTGACCCTTGAGGATGTTGTAGATTATCCACAACTCGTCACGATAGTCAATGAGATCCTTGATGCGTATGCCCTCGGGATGCCGCAGGTAGAGGAAAAAGACGGTCTTGACCAGCGGTGTCATCTCAATCTCGGTGTTGTCATAGTCGGTGAGGAAGATGCGATGGTCGGCGGTGACGCGCAGGCGGCTGAGTTTCGCCTCGGGTTGCGGTTCGAGCAGCGAGGCGAGTACCACCTCACTCACTCCGGCCTGCCGCAGGCGGTTGATGCGGTCGCGTACCTCGCGCATCTGCCGCTCTACCTCAAGGTCGTAGTCCCACTCCGCATTCTCGAATTTTTTGCGGGAGTATAATCGTCCGACGGGCACCGCCACTGTGGCGACGGTGTGGGCGATGGAGCCGATATAGTCCGGGGTGAGCAGCGTTTGCTCGAACTGGTAGCGGTTGAAGATGTGGTGTGTTGTCGGATGCGGATTGAGCCGCAGGAAGGCCGGCGCGGCTACCTTGTCGCGGTTCTCGGGGTGAAGCATGAAGCGCAACATATAGTCGTTGGGCAGTGAGGGCAGGTCCCGTTCGGCCGGTGCGTCGCCGGCGGGGTAGAGGTAGCGCCACAGCGCCTCGTTCGCCGCGAGCCGCCGACCCAGGCGCGGCAGGTAGGTGAAGCGGTAGCCGTGGGCATCGAAGGCGGCCGTGAGCGCGTCGAGGTTGTCCTCGACAAAGCGGTCGGCCGTGGTGTCGCCGCTGCCGTTGACGTAGATCACTTCGTTGGTGACCGGCGTGAATGGCAGCGTCTCGCGGTTAATCAGCAGTCCGCTGGCGTCCACGGGCAGTTGCTTGACCTCGTTACGGCCCATCAGTTTATTGAACCAATCTTTTAGTGACATAAATGTGGTCAGTTAACAGAATATCAGTTTATAGGAGACTTAGCAATAGGAATAGTATTCCTATCACGGCGCTTCCGCACAACACGGCAATGACACACGCCACGATGTCTTTCAATGTGAACTTCTTCATTTGTCTATGCTTTTTGTCTCATACTCTTTTTGCGCAAACTTCATGCCAGATGTTTAGAAGAGACTGTTGTAGAGGTGGGGATTATGCGGAATGTCAATTGTGTTTGTGTTGCGGGGCGGGTGGCATGATGAAGTGGATGGGGATGGTGAGCCATACGCTGATGGGGTGGCCGTTGTCCATGCCGGGCTTGAAACGCGGCAGCAACCGGCACACGCGCAAGGCCTCGGCATCGAGCGCGGGGTCTACGCTTTCGTCCACCTCCACTTGAGTGACGCTGCCGTCTTTGTCGACGAGGACGCGTATTGTGACTTTGCCTTCAATGCCGCGTGCTGCGGCCTCACGCGGATATTGTATGCTATCGGCAAGAAAGTGTGTCAAAGCCGTGATGCCGCCAGGGAATTCGGGCAGTCCGCCTGTGCTATGGTAAACTTGTTCGCTACCGTCAGTAGCCGGGGTGATAGCCGTTGATGTTGAGCATTGTACGCACAAAGCCGTGCCCAATATTAAGATTGCGAGTCTCATGATTTTGTTTCAGTTGTTTCGGGGGGTGATGGTGCCGTCGGGGGCGATGTTGAGGAGGTTGGGGCGTATGTCGTCGTCGGTGAGGGTGGCGATATCGTGTGCGGCGAGGTTGCGTGGGTCGGTCTTGGGCCCTTGCATGGGTTGCTGGAGGAAGGAGTGTATTTTGCCGTCGATGAAGCGGCCTTGCCGGTCGAGTCGCGCGGTGAGCACGGGTGCGTAACCGGTGGCTCCAGCCACTCCCATGCCGGTGGTGCAGAAGTTGCCGAGGCTATAGGCGATCAGGTGGCCGTTATATAGTTCAATGGCGCGGCAAACGTGCGGCCCGTGACCGTAGACGATGTCCGCGCCGAGGTCGACGCAGAAGTGGGCGAATTGCCTCAAGTGGCCGCGGTTGTCGCCGTGGAACCACTCGACGCCGTCGGGCAGGTGGCGTGCAACAGTGCCCTCACAGCCGCCGTGGAAGCAGACGATGACGTAGTCGCAGCGTTGACGCAGGTCGGTGATGATGCGTCTGACGCGCGCCGTGTCTTGCAGGCGGACGGTGTAGTCCTCGTGGGAGAAGGCGCAGAAGCCGTACTTGATGCCGCCAATCTCACTGACGCAACTCTCGCGGTATGTCAGTTTGCCGGCCGGGTCGTTGGCTCCGGCATAGCCGATGCCGACGGCATCGAGAGCGCGCTCGGTGGAGGTCATACACTCTTGCCAGAAGTCGCAGATGTGGTTGTTGGCCAGTCCGACGAAGTCGTAGCCGGCCTCAACGAGGCGCGGCGCGAAGTGTGGCGGCATCATGAAGGCGAACGCGAGCGGGCTGGCCATGTTTTTGCGTGGCCGTCCGCTATAGGCCATTGTTCCCTCAAGGTTGCCGCAGGTGACATCGGCGCCGCGCAGTACTGGGGCCGGGTCGTCAAAGATGTGCCGGCCGCTGTCGATGGGTAGCCGTTCGCGCGGGAACAGCGTCCCCATCATGATATCGCCGGTCATGGCGACTGTCACCACGCGTGGCGTGTCGGTGGCGAGGGTGTCGGCGGCGGAGGCCTCGCTGCCGGCGATTGTGGCGGGGGAGTGGTGGCAAGCCGTGAGGATGACGGCCGCGGCGATGGTATGTGATACAAATGTTCTCATGTTGTTGTTGCGCGACATGGTTAGCGGCGCCGTCTGCGTTTAGACTGCTTTTTGTTTTTCTTGGCGCTCTTGGCCCCATTGTGCTTGGACACGTGGCGCGCTTTGTGGCGTGAAGGCCCGGCCTTTGCCTGACGGTTCAACTTGCGTCCGCGTGATGGCAAGTCCTTATAGGCCGCTCCCATCTTGGCCTGGTTGATGACGATGTCGCGGTTGACGGGTCGTCCCCGGTCCGTGAGCCGGTGGGCGAACAGCCACTCATAGGTCTCGGCGAGATAGAAGATGCGTGCGAGTGCGGAGTGTGAGGCGCCCGGGAGCCAGTCGGAGCGCAGGCGGTCAATTGGTCCCGCCTCGCTCATCTTGTTGACGACCGAAGTCGACTGTGAGAGCGGGACAGCCCGGTCGGCCGTGCCGTGCATAATCCATAGCGGGAGTTTGAGCAGGCCGGACTGGTCCTTGAGCGTGCATCCGCCGCACAGGGCCATTGCGGCAGCGATGCGGTCAGGATATGTGCCGGCAAAGTCGAGTGTGCCGTATCCGCCGAGGCTCATGCCGAGCACATAGACGCGCGTGGTGTCGATGTCGCAGTGTCTGAAGGCCCAATCGAGTATGTTGTTGAGTTTGCGAGGGCTCCACGCTCCACCCGGGTTTTGAGGTGCGATGACCACAGCCGGCACGTCGCGTCCCATACCGATGGCGTCGAGGGTGCCGTAACTGAGCACGCGCTCGAGGTTGTGTCCGCAGAGGCTGGCGCCGTGCAGGAAGATGACCAACGGCCACTGTGGTGTCTCGTGCCGCTCAACCATGGCTTCGTGTCCCGTTTTATCGTCGTTGTCAGGTTGAGCGTCGTCGCTGTCGGGGTCCTCGAGCGGCTGTGGCTCGCCGTAATCATCGGGCAGGTAGAGCCAAAAGCGGTATCCGTCCAACTTGACCGGCGGTTTGCGCTGGAGATTGCCCGGGAATGCCATTGCCGGCAACAGAATGAGTGCCGCGGCGAGGAGGGCTGCGATAAGGCGTTTGGAGTTCATTCGTTTTTTGTCGTTAGTCGTTAAATGATGGAGAATCGGTAGATAGAGTTGCCTCGCGAGCCGATGACGAGGCTGTTGCCCACGACAACGGCCGATGACTCGAAGTTGTCCGCGAGTTGTTTGCTAAACAACACCTCGCCCGTGGCGCCATCGATGAGGTAGGCGTTGCCTAAGGAGTCGCCGGTGAAGATAAACATCTCATTGCGCTCGTTAAAGAAGGCGACCGGCGAGTTCCAAGCGAAATATTTGAGAGGCACGCGGTACAACTCTTTGCCGGTGCGCGTGTCGAGTGCGATGAAATGGGCGTGTTCGCCGCCATCAATCTGGCAGACGTTCATGAAGACGCGTCCGTCGCAGTTGCCGTGGCCGAGCAGGGGAGTGCCATAGACACCGCCATCGAAGTGCTTATCATTCAGTATTTGCCGCGCGCATTTGATGCTGTGTTGCCACTTTGGTTCACCGGTGAGGCCGTTTATCTTTGTGATGTGGCATATGCCGCTCATGCCCTGACGGTCAACCTCGCCGGCGATGTACACCATCGGCGTGTCGCCGTCCATCTCGATAACAGGCGAGGCGTCAATGTCATCTCCATTGCTGTAACGCCACACGGGGCGCAGGGTGTTGAGTTCGACGCAGATGACGTTCCCGTGGTTATCGCCCAGGTAACCGTAGTTGCGGTGAACGGCAAGGCTGGCCTCGATGCCCGGCGCTCCGGCTCCCTTGACGTGGTAGCGGAGGGTGCTGTGGAGTGTGGCTGTGCCATCGGCGGCGATAAAGTATTTGTATAGCGTGCCGTCTTCCGATGGCCAAAAGACGTACTGGCCGACTTTTACCGGCGAGGAGTCGTTGCCGCCCCAGTGTCTCCATGCTTTCGGGTTAAGGTCGCCGGTGAAGATCCGTTGCCGGGAGAAGATGTTGGAGATTGTCTGTCCCCACGGTCTCTCGCGCATTATGCCTTGCCCCACATACAGGTTCCCGTTCAATGTCGGGTCGAGCATCGGCGTGCCTTTGACGGGGTTGCCGGCAGGCAGCGGAGCGCGTGAGGCGCGGCCGGTGTTGAAGTTGATGAAGTAGACATCACCATAGAGCGACGCGGCAATGATTTCCTCCGCGGCAAAGTCTGGCGTGAGTGCCGCGTTCTCACGCTTGAAACGTGAGATGACGCTATCGGGCCAATTAACGTATAGCGGTTGACCCGTCCAGCCCATACCGCCACCCCATGAGCCGTGGTTGGTCTTGCCGTTGTCAACTTCGGTCACAAAGCGCCAGTCCTGGACGATGCGCGTCGGCCGACCGGTGACCTTGCCGTTATAGTCGGCATCGCGGTGCAGGTTGGCTCGGAACGTGAAGAACCCCGGCGCGTCACGATAAGTGTCGCGCAGGCCGTCGAGCCGTCCATTGTGCAGAGTGTCGAGTGTGTCGATGGCAAAGTCGAGCGCGTCAACGCTTGCCAGAGCCGTGTCGGGCAGCGGCAATAGTGGTTGCGGCACACTGTCGACGTCTGTCGCGCCACTGCCGGCACTACCGTGGCTACAGGCGCCGCCGGTGATAGTCAGCAACAGCAGAAACAAGAAAGACAGATGTTTTTTTCTCATTAAGAAAATGATTGTTTAGGTTGCAAACCGCAAAAGTACAACAAATTCCGATGCCGACCAATTTTTTTTTGAGCCGTCGCGCGAGATTGCCATAGGTAGGCTTCCCGCAAGAAAAAGTGCCTTTACGGTGAATTATCGCCGCCCGGGGGGGCATATAGATACACCCCTCCCCCAACGGCAGCTGCCGGAGGACGGCTGAGTAAGTTTAATAGGCAGGCGGTTACTTAATGCCTTTAGCGTTTTGCAGGCTGAATGTCACCGGCAGCGTGAACCACACTCTCACCGGCTGGCCGTTCTGGCGGCCCGGGATGAACTTGGGCAGCGACTTGCACACGCGCGCTGCCTCACGGTCAAGGTCTTTGGTGATGCTGCGGCCGATTCTCACCTCGCCCACACTGCCGTCTTTCTCAACAACAAATTGTACCACAACGCGTCCCTCTATGCCATTCTCGGCCGCTTGAGGCGGATACTGGATGCTGCTGTTGACGTACTTGAGTAGGGCCTCCTGACCACCGGGGAATTCGGGCATCTGCTCGACCGCTCTGAAAATCGTCTCGGGCTCGGCGTGCCTCTCTTCTTTATACTCAACCACAACCTCTTCTATCTTCGTCTCTGACTGGGTGACCACATCTTCCGTTACCGGCATCTCGCGGATAACACTATCATCTGTTTTCTCAGATACTTTCAGAGACGAAACTATCCCACGATGAATGCCGCTGTCACGCCGCCAGATAGCCTCCTCTTTCAGGCTCGCTGCTCGCGGGCTGCCCAGCCTACGGGCGATTTCGGCATTGGCTATCGCACTCTCGTAATCATTGAATTCAAGGTCTAAGTCGCCAAGTACGATATAACTCTGAGCCGAGTCGGGGTGCTGTCGCGTCATCAAGCGTGCAGCATCTCTCGCTATATATCTCTCGCTGCGAGCAACCTCGTCATCAACTGTTCTGTCTGCTTTCAACAAATGCGAGTAGACAGAGAGTTCCATAAGGTTGAAGTCATTTGGCGTTTGGCGCAATCCTTCCTCAACCAGATTTATAGCTGCGTCATACTCTCCGTCGCTATAAGCTGCCCGGGCTTTATCGAGGATGCTATCGGCTGCGGCCGTAGCAATACCGCTCATCAATAGCAACGACACAGAAATATGCCTCAAATAGGAAATAAAAGCCATTGTCTTGTTTCTTTAAGGTTTGAATTCTTTTCGCACGCAAAGTTAGCGTTTTTTAGGGACATATGCAATAATGTGTGTAATATTTTGTTTGCCGTCTCAGTCAGAATAATAGCCCCCTTATTAAATTTTTGATAATCTGTGATATAATACATTCAGTGGTTGCGGGGACTGCGTTTCGCGCGTTTTCCGACGCACTCTATGGTTGTATCAAAAACGAGGGTGGAGCGAGACGAAGATTTGTGCAGGTCACACATTATTATTACCTTTGCAGCCGAATTTGTAAAAAAGAGACCTGAAGAATGGCAAAAAACTTAGTTATAGTCGAGTCTCCCGCCAAGGCGAAGACCATTCAACGCTTCCTGGGCGACGACTACACCGTGATGTCGAGTTATGGCCACATCCGTGACCTGCATAAGAAAGATTTCAGCATCGACGTCGACCACGGCTTTGAACCAATCTATGAAATTCCGGAGGACAAACGCGAGGTGGTGCGCAAGTTGCGCGCGGCGGCTGACAAGGCCGACGTGGTGTGGCTCGCCAGCGATGAGGACCGTGAGGGAGAAGCCATCGCGTGGCACCTGCGCGAAGTGCTGCAACTCAAGCCGGAACGCACGCGCCGCATCGTTTTCCACGAGATTACCAAGCCGGCCATCCTTGAGGCCATTAAGCATCCACGCGATATTGACGTCAATCTGGTTGACGCGCAGCAGGCTCGCCGTGTGCTCGACCGCATTGTGGGCTTCGAGTTGTCGCCGGTGTTGTGGAAAAAGATTAAGCCGGCCTTGAGCGCCGGACGCGTGCAGAGTGTGGCCGTGCGCCTCATCGCTGAGCGCGAGCGCGAGATCCAGGCCTTCAAGAGCGAGAGTTACTACCGTGTGACGGCCACTATGGGGCCGGAATCGCTGCTCGACACACTCACCTTTGCCGCCCACCTGAACCGCAACCTGCCCGATGCCGCCACCGCCCGCGCCCTGCTCGAGCATTGCAAGGCCGGCTGCCGGTACACAGTGACCGATGTTACGGTCAAACCCATGCGCAAGAGCCCCGCACCGCCGTTCACCACGAGCACGCTGCAGCAAGAGGCGGCGCGCAAACTCGGGTTCTCGGTGTCACAGACGATGCGTGTGGCTCAGGCTCTATATGAGGCCGGTCACATCACCTATATGCGTACCGACTCGGTCAATCTCAGTTCGCTCGCAATCGGTGCCATCAGCAAGGAGATTGAGCAATCATTAGGCAAGACATACCTGCGGGTGAGGAAGTTCCACACCACCAGCAAAGGTGCCCAGGAGGCCCATGAAGCGATCCGCCCCACCTATATCGCCACGCGTGCCATCGAAGGCACGGTGCAAGAGAAACGTTTATATGATTTAATCTACAAGCGCACCCTCGCCAGCCAGATGGCCGACGCCGAAGTGGAGCGCACCACCATAGACATCGCCATTGAGGGCCGCGACGAGCACTTTGTGGCCGAGGGCGAAACAATCAAGTTTGACGGCTTCTTGAGAATGTATATAGAGTCGAACGACGATGTGGCCCAGGACGCGCCGATGGCGGGCAAAGACGGCGAGATGAACATACTGCCGTCGCTATCTAAAGGAGATTCACTTGGTGCCACCGTTGTCACCGCCACACAGCGATTCACACAACATCAGCCACGCTATAGCGAGGCGTCTCTCGTGCGCCGCCTCGAGGAGTTGGGCATCGGCCGTCCGAGCACCTATGCTCCCACCATCTCCACCATCCAACAGCGCGAGTATGTGGCTAAAGGAGAGAACAAGGGAGAGAAACGCCCTTATGAGGTGATTACCCTCAGCGGCACGCGCATCACCACCAGCACCAAGACCGAGACGGTCGGCATGGATAAGGGTCGCCTTGTGCCCACCGACACAGGACTCGTGGTCAACGACTTCCTGATGCGGTATTTCCCCAAAATCATGGACTATAACTTCACGGCACAAGTCGAGCAGTCGTTTGACGAAATCGCCGCCGGCCACGACACTTGGAGCGATGACATCGCCGCTTTCTATAACGACTTCCACCCTACGGTGCAGAGTGTGTCGACCATGCGCCTCGAGCACAAAGTTGGCGAGCGTCAACTTGGCAACGATCCCGCCACTGGCAAGCCGGTGAGCGTCAAGATCGGGCGTTTCGGTCCGCTTGTGCAGTTGGGCAGCAGCGATGGTGACGAGAAACCGCGTTTCGCATCGTTACAGAAGGGACAGAGTGTGGGCACCATCACGCTAAAGGAGGCTCTCAAACTATTCGAGTTGCCGCGCATTCTGGGCGACTATGAGGACAAGGAGGTGAGTGTGGCTGTGGGGCGATTTGGACCATACATCAAGCACGACGGCAAGTACGTCAGCGTGCCCGCCACCATCGCTCCGACCGAACTCACTCTCGAGCAGGCTATCGAACTGATCAACTCCAAGCGTGAGGGCGACGCCAAGAAGGTAATCGCAACTTGGGACGAGGAGCCTGACCTGCAAGTGCTGAACGGCCGCTTTGGCCCATACATCGTCTATAAGGGAACGAACTACAAAATCCCTCGCAAGACCGATGCCGCTACCCTTACCCTTGATGACTGTCGTGCCATAGTCGCCGACGAGGCCAACGCCAGCCGTCCCAAGGCTCGCCGTGGCCGCAAGTGAAGACACGGGGACGGTTCTTGTGTTTCACTTGCTGAAACACAAGAACCGTCCCCAAGGCCGCCAAGATTTCCAAGAGACTGATTTATGGCAAAGCGCGAAATAATTATTGACGACACGTTGGAGAAAGTTGGCGATGAGCGGTTTGCCGGCTATATATGTCACGCGTTGTGCCATCAGGGACATTGCACATTCAGCCATACCGGACGTGCCTTTACTCTCGCTGCCGGTGACTGCATGATTGTGGCGCGGCGTGGCGATTTGATAACTGACCTGCACGCGAGCAACGACTTCAGTGTCGATGTGATTTATATCACACAAGAGTTCATTGAGGTCGCCACACCACAGAGCAACTATGGCATGAGGGGACATTTAGCGCTGTTTGATAACCCCGTGATGCGCCTGACACCGGAAATGACAGCGCGTTGCGCCGCAAACTTCGCCGCCATCCGTGGCCGCCTCGCGCAGGCCGGGCACCACTTCCATCGTGAAGTGCTCATCGCCGCCGTGCAGACGATGATTCTGGACTTTTTTGACTTCCATGCCGAACTCTACGGCTTCGACAAACTGTCGACGCAATACCACCAACTGATGGGACAGTTCCTCGAGTTGCTCGAGCGTGGCGACTACCGCACCGACCGCGAGATAGGCTACTATGCCGACAAACTCTGTGTCACCGCCAAGTACCTCAGCGAGGTGTCCAAGAAGGTAAGTGGGCTGCCCGCGGCCTATTGGATCACACGCTATACCGCCCTCGACATCAGTCGGCAACTGCGTGACCGCTCGCTCACTCTCACCGCCATCGCCGATATGTTCAACTTCTCCTCGCCGGGCCATTTCACGCGCTATGTGGTCAAGAATCTGGGTGCTCGCCCTGTAGACTTCCGCGAGTGAAACGTCACCAAGAAGAGAAGAGTCCTTTTCGAGGATATTGATAAAATTCCCCGCAATTTGTGTAAAAGCGATTGCGGGGAATTGTCGTAATTTTGCGACGTGAAACACGGAGACGGTTCTTGTGTTTCAGCAAGTGAAACACAAGAACCGTCCCCAAGAGAACTTCTTAAACATCTGTTGACAATGAAACTCAAAAAATTATTTATCGCAATGGCAGCACTATTCACCTCGGCCTCATGCGGTGGCCAACAACAGCAGGCAGCCACCGAGGCGGCCTCGACACAGGGCAACACTTCCAAGAAGGCACTCGTGGTCTTCTTCTCCCACGCGGGCGACAACTATGCCGTGGGAAATATCCCGGTGGGCAACACCACAATTGTTGCCGACTATATCACCGAACTGACCGGAGCCGACCAGTTTGAGATTGTCACCCACAAGTATGACGGCATGGCCTATTAACCATAACTTCCCTGAAAATACGTGATAGATTTCGGCGAGTTGCAGGTTTTTTTTG
>CAMHQD010000033.1 GCA_946187345.1 uncultured Porphyromonadaceae bacterium
ACTCGGACCCGCGACCTCGACCTTGGCAAGGTCGCGCTCTACCAACTGAGCTACTATCGCAACTTTTTAATTAATTGTCATGCCTGCCGAGGCACGATTGTTTTCAAAGAACTTGAGCGACAGACGGGACTCGGACCCGCGACCTCGACCTTGGCAAGGTCGCGCTCTACCAACTGAGCTACTATCGCGTTGGTTGCACTGCTTGTTTCGCAATTGCGAGTGCAAAATTACATCAATTTTTTGAACTGACCAAAAAAATGTGGAATTTTTTTCTTTAATCATGAAAAAATCAGGAAAAATGACGGGTGGGGCGGGGTGTGGAGGGCGGCGCCTGGGGGTGCGCCATGCTGACGGCTGGCTGGGGGTGGGCCATGCTGTCACGGATGGTTTTTGGAGGGGGTGTTTAGGGGGTGATGGCGCCTTCGAAGGCGATGGTGGCGGGGCCGCTGAGGTGGACGTGGCCGTCGGCCTCGCGCCAGTTGGCGGTGAGTGTGCCGCCGTCCATGATTACTATGGCGCGGCGGTGGGTGTGGCCGGTGAGTGCTGCGGCGACTGTGGCCGCGCAGGCTCCGGTGCCGCAGGCCATGGTGATGCCGCTGCCGCGTTCCCACACTCGCATTCGCAGTGTGTCGCGCGAGATGATTTGCGCAAACTCGATGTTGCAGCGTTGCGGGAAGTTCGGGTGGCGTTCGAGGATGGGCCCGCGGGTGGCGACGTCGATGGCGCTGAGGTCGTCGACAAAGATGACGTAGTGGGGATTGCCCATAGAGACGAAGACGCCGTCGGGGAGGGCGTGGGGCTGGCCGGGGGCGGGCGGGACGGTGGCGGCAGTGGGGGAGTAGAGGCTCGAGTCGTTGAATGTCGGTGTTCCCATGTCGACGGTGACGGTCCTGACGGTGCCGCCGCCGTCGACATCGAGGTCGAGGGTCTTGATGCCGGAGGCGGTGAGTAGGCGCACGTGTGTGGAGCGTGTCATACCGCGCTCGTAAACCAGTTTGCCGATGCAGCGGGCGGCGTTGCCGCACATGAGGCCTTCGGAGCCGTCGGCGTTGAAGATGCGCATTGTGAAGTCGGCGGCCGACGGGTCGGCGGGGCGTCCTATGAGCACGAGGCCGTCGCTGCCGATGCCTGTGTGCCGATTGCTCCAGGCTATAGCGGCGGCTGCCGGGTCGGGTATTGTGTGGCGGGCGGTGTCGACAAAGATGTAGTCGTTGCCCGCGCCGTGCATTTTGACGAAGTGAATCGGTTTTTTCATGTGAAAAGAGAAGATATGCTGCCACAAAATTACATATTTGGTTTCACATAGGCAATTTTATAGGTGATATTCAATAATTATTCAAAAACAATTAGTACCTTTGTCTTCAATTTTAGTGATTAGAAAATAATAATGTCTAATGTCCAAATATAATTTTGATCAGATTATTGACCGCCGTGGCACACACTGCAAGCGGCTTGAGAACCTCACCGCCAACTATGGCCGTGAAGATTTGTTACCGCTATGGATTGCCGATATGGACTTTGCTGTGTGTCCGGCGATTACCGAGGCTCTTGTTGAGCGTTTCGCCGGTCATCCGGTGTATGGTTACACGCGCACGTATGATGCCTTTTGGCAGTCGATTATCGACTGGCAGCGTGAGCGTAACGGGTTTGTTTTCACTCGCGACGAGGTGACGTTTTCGCCGGGTGGAGTGACCGCTTTCACCGCTGCTGTTGATGTTTTTACGCGTCCCGGCGATAAGGTGTTGATACAGCCGCCGGTCTACTATGACTTTCATGAGGTGCTTGCCGGCATGGGCCGGCAGACGGTGTGCAACAACCTGGTGGAGACGCCCGACGGCTTCTACACGATGGACTTGGACGAGTTGGAGTGGCTTTTCAAACTTCACCGTCCGCGGATGATGGTGCTGTGCAATCCCCAGAACCCGGTGGGCATCGTGTGGTCTCCGGACGTGTTGCGCCAGGTGGCTCGCTTGGCTCGCGAGCACGGAGTGGTGCTGTTCAGCGACGAGGTGTTTGGCGACATCATGCTCTATGGCAATCGTCACACGCCGCTTGCCACGGTGAGCGACGAGGCTGCGGCGGTAACGGTGACTATCGGTTCGCCGGGCAAGACGTTTAACATCGCCGGTTTCAAGAGCGCGTGGGTGGTGGTGAAGGATCCCGAACTGCGTCGCATGCTGTTCCATTGGATTGAGGTGAATGAGGTGAACACGTCCAACATCGCGGCTATGACGGCGACCGAGGCGGCTTATCGCCACGGCGGCCAGTGGCTTGACGAGTGTTTGCGTTACATTGAGGGGAACATCGACTATATCGTGGACTATTGCGGGCGAAATATCCCCGGAGTGCGGGCCGTCAGGCCTCAGGCGTCGTTCCTGGTGTGGCTTGACTTCCGCGGCCTTGGGCTGAGCCATGAGGCAGTGGTGGATCTCGTCGTGAACAAAGCGCGGATGGCGCTCAATGACGGCGCCATCTATGGCGCGCCGGGCCATTGTCACATGCGCCTGAACGCCGGCAGCCCTCGCGCGGTGATTGTTGAGGCGATGCGGCGGTTGGCCGCTGCGGTGGCGTCCATCCGCTGAGATAAAACAATCAGAGCCTGCCGGAAAAGAGCGGGCTCTGATTGTTTAATGCCGGTTTATCGCAAACCGTGTTATCTGACGAGAACTTTCTTGCCGTTGACGATGTAGATGCCGGCCGGGAGTTCGTTGAGATTAGCCAGGCGTCCCAGGGTGCGTCCATCGATGGTGTAGACGTTGGGGTCGGCCGTGGGCTTGAGAACATCGTCTCTCACTCCGATGATGCCGGTGATAACAACGCCGCTGCCTTCGTCAAAGCCGTAGGTGATGACGTTGCCGTTGTTGGTGTTGTTCTCGATATAGAAGCGGAAGCCTTTCATTTCTCGCTCACTGTCGCTATCGCCAACTTCCCATAGCGAGCCGTCGTTGCGGTAGGCGTAGGAGTCTTGCGGCACAAGCCCGTTCACGTCACCATCCATGTTGACGTAAGTTCCGTTGAGCACGACTTCCTGCTCGTCGGATGGTGCTGTCCGTCGGCCCGGCGCCGCCTGTGCCGCTCCACTTGTGGTGAGCGACAACTCGTTGATGTCGAGGTCGCTGTTGACGTAGTCGATGCCCGGGATGAAATAGATTGGGCCGTTGATTACACCCTCGTTTTGGTCAAGCGCGGTGTAGGTTTGCGTTTGGTCCAGATCTGGCAGGATGTCGGCATCTGGCATAATCAGGTAGAACTGTCCCTTGCGGATAACGTACTCGTTGTCCATGTCGTCGGTGACTTCCTCAAACTCAATGCAGTTGGTGACGGTGCCGTAAGTCGTGCCGCCGTATTGGCGGTCTTGTGAGACGACGGTGAGTGCCTTGGGCGCGGCAACTTTCATGTTGTTGCCAAAGGCGTTGCGCAGTTGCAGTCCGGTGACATTGACGGGCAGCACAATGGGGTTCCACACTTCGTTGTAGAGCGTGCGGTGCAGCACGAGGTTTGCTCCGGTGTAGGTCTCCTTGCTCTTGTTGAGCACTGTGGCGTCTTCGTTAAGCACCAGTTCGTCGGCGCAAGAGTCAGTGTCGCGGCAGTCGGCGATGCCGTCGGCGTCACGGTCGTTGGTGACAAAGAGGCCGTAGAGTTTGGTGAAGTCGAGTGCACCAAGCACTCCTGCGATAGTGATGCGCACCTCATCATAGTCGGCGGTGGGGTGCATCTTCAGGTAGGTTTTGTCGCCAAAGCCAATCACGTTCACTCCGGCCGTCTTCCAGTCGGTCTGCTTGTCGCCTGTGGCGACGCCGTCTTTGAACGTCTCGAATGTGAGCCAGTTTGCCACGTTAACGCTTGCCAGATAAGAGTCCTTGTCAATGATAATGCCGATTTGCTGGCTGGCGGTGTAGGTGCGGCCCAGGTCGACGGCAATCACAAGCCCGTTGCCGAGGCTGACGGTCTTGGCGATCATGACGGCTGAGGTGATATCATTGTCAATCAAGAAACTCAAGTTGTCGATTACGTTGGCCACATTAATCACGCCGATGTTGCGCGTTTGGTTGCCGTTGAGCGTCGCTCCGGTGGTTTGAGGAGACACCAGTTGGCTGTCGCATCCCAGCGGGTCGAGGCAAGTGGTTGTGGCGGGGTCGTCGGTCACCGTCTCGTTGAAGGCGTAGTAGATTTTCATAGTTGAAATCTCCACCTCGAGCACGCCGGCTTTCCAGAGGGCGAACTCATCGAACTCCACTGTGGCCGGGATAGTGACGGCAAGTCGCATCTTCTGGTTCTTCATGTTGCCAATCAGTCCAAGTCCAATCACGTTAAACTCGTCCACGGCCTCACTATAGACCTCAACACCATTGCGGTAAGCCCGGATAGAGAAGGCGTTAATTGCCGTCAGATCCAGTCCGGTAGAGCGTGACTCAATAACAAAGCCCACGGTGTGGTCGTTGACGCCGTCAGAGATTGTGCCGTTGGTCTTGCGCACTCCGATGATGCCCAGGTTCTCGGCCAGAGCGCCGCCGGGGCGGTAGGTGGCAAAGTCGGCCGTCTGCGGGTTGAGAATATTCTCGGCATTAATAATCTCGTGTCCAACGCTGATGAGCACTCCGCCATCATTGTCGGTGAGACCCTCCGATAGTTGGAAAGTGTCGTCGCCTTGGATGCCGCTGTTGTAGATCGGGCTGTCGCACATTGCCTCCGCTCCCGCCAGTCCGCGGGTGATAACCACTTCCTGGAGGCATTGGCCATCGTCAACGCTTGTGCCGCGCACCACATAGTCGCCATTAACCGTCATGCCCGTCACCAAACCGGTCTCGCTCACCGTCGCCGCGGCTCCTGAGGGCTGCCCCTCGATAGACCACGTGACGTCCACCGTGCCGTCGTTGACCACTTGGTAACTCGACTCGCTGTCGCAGATGTTCACATCGGCACTGAGTTTGATGTCACACTCATGTGCAGCCTCCGGATTGTCACACACAAACGCGTAGTAGGCCGCAGTGCCGCCCAGGTCGAGTTCCACCGCACAATACATAGTGATGCGCATTGCCGAGAAGTCCTCGGTGGCGATGATGGTGGCGTTCTGTGTGCCACCCTTAATCAGGTTCAGGCCCAGCACGGTGCCGTTGACAGTCGCGGTCTGCACCTCGGTCTCTTCCCACTCATATGAGGTGGTGCCAAACAAGGAAGTCTTCTCGACCCACTCACCTTTATATAATGTAATCGTGACCACAGGTGCGGTTTTTAGGTCGAGCAGTGAAGCCTGGCTATAGTTGAAGCCCACAATCGAGCCTTTCTTGAATACTTGTGAATTGTCGGGGTCGTTGCGGTCAAACTGTGCCGTAGCCTTGGCTGTGAAACTCGCTCCGATGCCCAACACGCCAGAATAGGCGCCAATATTGGTGAGGTCATCGTCCACGAGGCGGCTGCCAATTGTGGAAGGACTCTGGTCGAGGGTGAACGGCCGCCGTCCGTGGCGCTGTGCGTACTCCGCCATCGCGGTCTGGGTCACCGTGTTTTTGCGTTGAGCGCCAACGAAGGCGTAACGTATTTTGATGCTTGTCGCCACGGCGGCATCCACTCCTCCGGCCGGCATTAGCGCGATTTCGTCAAACTCACCCGGCGCGTTGGCTGACACCTCGAGGGTGTTCTCGTCGCTGCCGGGGATTGTGAGGAGCGACAAGCCGAGCACAGTCACGTCCTGTCCGGTGCTCACGGCGCTTGTGCCCACCAGTTCGCCTTCAAGATAAAACGAGATGGCAAAAGTCTTGATGATGTCCAGGTTGAGCAGATTGCCGCTGTTGCTCTGGAGCACAAAGCCTGCTTGCATGCCCGATGCATAGTGGTTGTTCATGTCCCGCACGCTAACCACGGGGTTCACCGCCACTGTTGCATCAATCACCTTGGGGAACTCCGCAAAGTTGCTCAAATCCTCGTCGGTGATGTTGTTCATGTCTTGGTTCCACGACCCGACGCCCACGACGTTGATGAGTTTGTTGGCAACGCAATGGCGTCCCACCAGGGCGCGCCTGTCGTTCAGATAGGTGTCGGTCTGTGTGGCATCAGTGTCTTGCCACACTGTCTTCTGAGCCCATACGTTTGTTGCGCCCACCGCCATCATCGCGGTTACGAGCAACAACGCACGGGCAAACGAATGAATTTTGTCGGTCATTGTTTTTTGATAAGTAGATTGTAATAATGTTGTAATATTTGTTCTTGAAAAAGTGGCGCAAAGTTACGTATATATATATTTATATATATGGGAGAATTTGTTACAATAATATTACTTAAATATAGTTTAACCAATGTGTCACGTTTCACTATTTGAAGCAATAGCGGTTTTTATATAATTTTAATGATTAATGATAATCATAAGTGATGGAAGAAAATCGGCGGCTGAATGTAGTGCTCAATATGCCGCAGAAAAAAACAAGATGAAAAATGTGTCGAGAAAGTTGCATATTCCAATAAAAAAGGTTAATTTTGCGAGCAATGATAAGTAATTGAACAGTTGTACCGAATAACCTGCAACCTTTCCGACCTATGAGAATAAGACTACGACTATTGCTGACAATGGCCGTTGTGACGCTTGTCGCGGCGGCACAGGGCGCTTTTGGCGGCGTGCCTGACAGCATTTCGCTGGCCGATGTGACAGTAACCGGCGAGTACGACCTCGTGTATCATATGCGTCACGAGCGGGTACCCAATCCGGCGACGGGCCGCATGGAGTCTATCCAATTCCCGGACTCGGTGATGAGTATTCCGAGTGACCGGTTTGACACATGGGAGCCGGCGCGTCAACGCCGCCGCGCCCAGTCGACCGGCTTTGAGGACACCGGCTGGGCGTTCTCGAGTTCATCACGCGTGTTGACCTACAATTACCCGAGTGTTGACGCTGACGGTAACACGGTGATACTCTCGTCGGCGTTGTGCGCCCAGCGTGGCGGCAGCACTGCCAAGAGCAAACTCATTATCGGCTGCCATGTGACAATCACGAGCAACAAGGAATGTCCGACGGAGTATAACAAGTCGGCGTCGATACTGGCGTTCAAGAGCGACGTGGGTATGCTCTACTACCATGCCAAGTATGGCGACGAGGTGGTGATTTTGCCCGACTATGAGGGCTACGGCGTGACGGCCGACCGCGCTCATCCTTATTTATATCAAGAGTTGACCGCGCGTCAAGTGGTGGATGCTGTGCGTTACGGCAAGGCGCTGTATGACGCGATGGCTGACGACGACGAGTGGATGCGCTTCACGGGCGACTGGCATAGCGTGTCGATTGGCTACAGTCAGGGTGGCTCGGTGTCGCTTGCCACCCACCGCTTTATCGAGGAGAACAATTTGGACGGCGAGTTGCGTTTCGCCGGCTCGGTGTGTGGCGACGGGCCTTACGACCCTGTGGCCCACCTGCAGTATTATATGAATGACAACGGGACGTCTTACGACGGCTCCAACACGACGTCCCACACGCGCGGCAAGATTGCGATGCCCGTGGTGCTGCCGTTGATTCTCAAGGGAATGTGTGACCGCAACCCCTATATGAAGCAGCACACCATCGGCAACTACCTCTCGACGATGTTTCTCGACACGGGCATCATCGACTGGCTAAACGCCAAGAGCAAGGAGGCGAGCGAGCAGTACACCACGAGCGACGTGAACGACGCGTTGGAGAAGATGCGCAAGAACGGCTTCTCCAATAACGGCCGCAGTTACAGTTCATCGGACGTGCAGCGGATGCTGGTCGACAAGATTGACGGCAACGTGGTGGGCGACACGCGCTATATGTTCACCACGGCGTGCTATAACTACTTCAACACCGCGTCAAACTTCACGAGCGTGCCCACCACCCGCGGCACGATGCAGGACTTGCACCGCGCGCTGGCGAGCAACTCGATGGTGCACGGCTGGACGCCGCGCCACAAGGTGGCATTCTTCCATTCGACCTACGACACCGTGGTGCCCTACGAGAATTTGCGTTCGTTTATCAGCAATCACAAGGATTTGGTTTATTACGGCGACACCCGTTCGGGCATCAGCGGGGTGTCGCGCACGAGCGACCCGAGCGCGGCAGATGTGTATATCATTGACAACCAGTGTACGGACGACCATGTTGATGCCGGCACCAAGTTCTACTTCTCGGCTTTTGGCACGTCGATTGAGAACCAACTCGAGGCGTGGATTTTGGGTCAGTGATAGTCCTCACCCCGCCCCCCTGCAAAAGGAGGGGAAAGAATATGAGTCACATTTTTTTACAAGACTTCGTCTTGCAATACAAAACCTTAATAGATGAAGACCATTAAGTATATATGCTTGTTGCTGTTGGTCGCGGTTTTGCCGATAACGTCAGTGGCTGAGGTGAAACTCACCACGGTGAACGTCAACCTGACGACCAAGACGGTGCCGGTGGAAGTGCAATATGACACGCAGACCCGCACCGCTACGCTGGGCAACGGCCACAACGCATGCCTGTCGCAGTACACGGCGGGCCGCATTGTCATTCCGGCCACAATAACTATTGGAGGCGTCAATTATAATGTGACGGCCATCAACGAGTTGGCGTTCCGGTTATGCTCGTCGCTCACTCGCGTTGACATCAGCGAGGGGGTGACGACAATCGGCGACTTTGCCTTTGTGGGCTGCAGCGGCCTGCAGGAAGTGAGTCTGCCGTCGACGCTGACCACAGTAGGCGGCGGCGCGTTTGTCGGCTTGGACAAGTTGGTGACGGTGCGCAGCAAGGCTGCGACGGCTCCGGCGTGGGCGTGGAACGACGTGTTTGAGTACGACGGTCAAGTGTCGACCAACCGCTCTCGAGGCATCGCGTTGAACCGCACCCTGTACGTGAGCGGTGGTGCCTCGGCGAGTTATCAGGGCAAGAGTTACGGTGGCGTGATTGGCTGGGGTGACGCGTTCCCGCGCATCTATGAGATGCCGGGCGATGGCGCGTTCCAGGAGATTGGCACGTTTGCCGAGTTGCAGCAGTTGCGCGACTACGTCAACCAGGGTTTGATTGGCGACATGGGCGTGTATGGCGGCGCGACTAATTTCCGCCTGACGGCCGACATCACGTTGAGTGGCCGCTGGACGCCCATCGGCACGGCAGAGCATCCGTTTGAGGGAACGTTTGACGGCGGGGGCCACACGATCAGCGGGCTGAACGTCGACACCAGTTTCGCCGCCGACGGCAACGCGGGTTTCTTTGGCTGCGCGAGCGGTGCGACAATCTGCAACTTGGGCTTTACCTCGCCGCTGGTTGTGGGCACCACCAACGCCGGCGTGCTGCTGGGCTACTGTCCCACGACGGTAAACGTGAGTGACGTGATTGCCGTGGGCAGCGTGACCGACGGCAGCGACAACACCGTGATGGCCGTGAGCGGTCCGGCCGGCGGCCTCATCGGTCAGGCCAAGCAAGCGACCGTGAACCGTTGCTACTTTATCGGCAGTGTGAGCAGCACGACCTACGCCGGCGGTGTGGCCGGCAATGTGCACTACGGCAGCGTGAGCAACAGCGGTGCCGGCGGCACGGTGGTCCTCAACGGCAGCACCGGCCGCCAGGGCGGCATCGTCGGCGGCTCGCAGAAGACCAGTGACGAGGCATCGTCAACGCTCTATATCGACCGCTGCTACAGTTGGTGCACGCTGACGTCTTCCTCCTCGTCCTACGTTTTCTACTCCAACGTCTATGATGGCGGCATCATTGGCGCGAGCGACCATTGGGCATCACTGTCAAGTTGCTACTTCTACGCTCCGGACGATGACCTTGAGACATGCAACGCGATGTCCTACTACCACAATGTCACCGACTGCACGGCAGTCTATGACCTGGTCAACATGGAGGATACCCGGCTACAACCTCAGTTGGGCACCACCGACTGGTATTACTTTACGGACGGATTTGAGTTCTACCCGTTGCCTCGCACGTTGAGCGATTGGTATATGGACAACTACGTTTACGTGAAGATATATGAGGGCTATATCCTCTTCTCGGGCTTTATGGGTATTCCCACCAATCGCGGCGCTGAGTTGAAGATAGTCAAATATGTGGGAGACGGTGGCCAGGTGCGTGTCCCCACGTTGAGCATGGGAACGCCCGTCACCGCTATGGCCGACCACTTGCTTGACGGCAACGAGGATGTGACGTCGATTCTCTTCACAGCGACCACCGGCCAGACCTCTGGCGTCGCTACGGGCGACTACTTCGCCGCCAACTGCCCCAATCTGACGACGGTCACCATTGCCGGCATCACCGCGTTGGGAGAGATGAACTTCTATAACTGCCCCAATCTGGAGAGTTATGTGGCCGGGGCGAACCCGGGCAACTACACGGTTATTGATAAGGCTCTCTACAAGGACGGAACGCTCATCCACTGTCCGCCGGCCTATGTTGACGACTACGACGGCTCGCGTCACTTCGCGGTGCCCGCGACAACTGCAAGTATTGCCGCCGGTGCTTTTGCCCATAGCCGCCTCGAGAGCGTCACGCTCGGCCGTAGCGTGACGGCAGTCGGCGCGGGAGCGTTTGAGGGAGCCGACGAACTGCACTATCTTGACGCCACCTCCGCCTCCGGGTTGCCCGAGGGCATGGTGGTGCGTCGCAACGACCCGGAGAACGCGTTCTATGGCATGAATCCGCTGTCGCTCGTCTTCCTGCCGGCGCAACTTGACGATGCCGATGCCGAGCCTAACGTCGTCATCGACGGCTTTGCCGGCGAGATGGTGCTCAATGACGCTTGGGACTTCTATTCGCCGGTCGACATCACGGTGATGAACAGCGTGCAGTTCACGAGGTCGCTCGCCAGCGAGGTGCGCTATGTGGGCATCGAAGGCGGCGACAGTGGCGACGATGCCAAGGAACTTGAGGAGATGGCCATCGGCTACACGGTCTATCAGCCGTATGATGTTGACCTGAGCGACAAGGACAACGTGACCGTCTATGAGCCGCGCGAGGTGTCTGCCGAGGGCGGTGTGACTATAGTCACCTTTGTCGAGAAGGAGGATAAACTGCTGGATTGTTACACGCCCTACTATGTTGTGGTGGACGAGGGCTCGGTGAAACTTGATGCTGATGGTCCCTTGACCATTTTCACCTCGTTCCTAGCCTTCCCCACCGAGGTGGGTGGATATGAGTTCACGGGCACGGTTGAGCGCCTCGACAATGCCGAGGCAGCCGCGCGTGGCGCTTATATCCTGCAGAGCGACAACGCGTGGCACAAGGTGCCTGCAGGCGTCGAGGCGGCTTACGTGCCGGCCTACCGCGCCTTCTTTGCCGCCTCGGCCTCCAACAATGCCCCGGCCCGCACCCTGGCGATGCGCACGGCAGGCGCCTCGACCACCGGCGTGACGGTGATCCGCACCGTTGATAACGACGGCGATGACCGCTACTTCGACCTTAACGGGCGCCAACTGCCCGGTAAGCCCGAGAATGGCATCTATATCCACCGTGGCGTGAAGCATATCGCTAAGTAGATTTTAGATTTTAGATTTTAGATGTTAGATGTTAGATTTTGGATGTTGGATGTTAGATTTCAGATGAGGCCATGAGACGAATATTCACGGCAATCCTGTTGCTTGCCGTCGCCGTGGCGATGGCTCAAGCGGCGGCTCGCTACAGCATCACAGTGGTGCCTGGCGAGCACGGCTCCGTCGCGAGCGATCTGACTCAAGCCGAAGCGGGCACTGTGGTGACAATCACGGTGACGCCCGATGCCGACTATGAGTTGGGAGCGTTGCTTGTCGAGGAGCGGGTGACCACCGGCATCCTTGACGATGACGACGCGTGGGAGCCGGCGCGCGCGCCGCGGCGCGCGGCCGTGGCGACGAGTGATGCCGGTGGGGGAGTGTTCACCTTTGTCATGCCCGCTGTGGGTGTGAAGGTGAGCGCAATCTTCCTCCATGTGCCTTTTGAGGTTGAATGTGTCTACGGCGAGCAGGGCGAGGCGGTCGCCACGCCGTCGCAGGCGCGCCCTGGCGAGACGGTGACGCTCACCGCGCCGGAGGTGGAGGGATACACGTTCAGCCACTACGTTGCGCTGTTTGGCGATACCGAGATTGCGGTTGAGGATGGCCGGTTTGTTATGCCCGAAGGTCCGGTGACCGTCGAGGCCGTCTATGTTCCGCGCAGTTACCATGTGTTGGCACAGGTGAGCAGCCGTGGCGTAGTGACGGCGGAGGCCGCGATGATGCCGACGGGTGAGACGGTCGTGCTGACCGTTGTGCCCAACGAAGGCTTTGTGGTGAACGAAGTGACAGTGGAACGGGTGAAGGTCGTGGATGGCGAACTGGACGATGATGACGACGCTTGGGAACCGGCGCGCGTGCCGGCCAGGGCGCAGAGTGTGGTCGCGGTGACCTGCCACGACTGGTGCACTTACTCGTTTGTGATGCCGCCCAGCCACGTGCGCGTGACTGCCACGTTCACTGCCGGTCCCATCACCGGCATTGACGATGTGGGGCTCGATGCTTGTGCCCGCTCTGAAGAACGCTACAATCTGCAAGGGCAACGTGTGTCTGATGACTATCGCGGCATCGTCATCAACGATGGCCGCAAGATTTATAAATATTGACAGACCCAAAATGAAAAACGATTTTATCGGAATTATTCCCGCGCGATGGTCTTCCTCGCGCTTTCCCGGCAAACCATTGGCACCGCTGCATGGACGTCCGGTGATTGAACACGTGTGGCGGCGCGCGTCGAGTGTATTGCCGCGAGTGGTTGTCGCTACCGATGATGAGCGCATCTTTGATGCTGTTGAGGCATTTGGTGGTGAGGCGGTGATGACATCGTCCAACCATAGTAACGGCACGAGCCGTTGCCTTGAGGCTTACCGCAAAGTTGGCGCCGGTGAGCAAATAGTCATTAATATCCAGGGCGATGAACCGTTTATCGACCCGTCACAAATAACGGCCGTGATGGGGTGCTTCAATAATCCGTCGACCGATATCGCGACGCTCGTCAAACCGTTTGACCGCAACGGCAGTTTTGAGCAGTTGAGCAATCCCAACCGGCCCAAGGTTGTTGTCGGCAATGATGGTCGCGCTCTATATTTTTCGCGTCAAGTCATTCCCCACTTGCGCGGCAAGGAGCAATCAGAGTGGCCCTCGGCGTTTCAATATTACACTCATGTCGGCCTTTACGCCTACAAAGCCGTTGTGCTCGAGCGCATCGTCTCGATGCCGCAGTCGCCGTTGGAACTGGCGGAGAGTTTAGAGCAGTTGCGCTGGTTGGAGAACGGCCTGACAATCACTACCGCCGTGACAACCATCGAGACAATCGGCATCGACACTCCAGAGGATTTGCTGCTCGCCCAAAAGCGTTCGCAAAATGGCGCTCCCGATTGCTTTGGAATTTGATTAAACACATTCTCATTGACAATGGATAGATCAAAGGCACCCCGCACTCATGGCTTCGGACAGGTGCGATTAGAGCCGGTAGAGACAGTCGTGCTGCCTCGCAGTGGTGTGCCGGCCAATGTGGTGGGTGGCGGCGGTGATGACCTGAACATGGTGTCAATCTACGTCGCGGGAGGCCGACTGTGCCAGCGCGTGTCTCCTGTGGCGGCACTCACGGCCACGTTGGTGCCTTGCGGCAGCGCGACACTCAATGCCGAGCGGGTTGCTGAGACTCTCGACTATCATGGCTCGTGGAAAAGCGAGCAAGTGACCGATTTTTATATTGAGCACTCGCTATACTCGCTGGGAGGCCATCTCGAGCACACTCTGCCTGTGATGGTTGATTGTGTCGCCAACGCCGCTATTGGAAACGACGATTTTGAGCGGGTGAGGGCTCGCACCGCGGCTAATGTGGCTGTGCGGCAGCAGAAGGTGCGCAAGCGCGCTATGGCGCGCTTGGCACAACTTTATTGGGGGAAGCACCCGCTTGCCGCCAACCCTACGCCTGAGCAGGTGATGGCTATCGACCGCGACATGGTGGTTGATTTCCATCGTGAGTATTATCGCCGTGCCAATGTGCGTGTTGTGATCGCGGGACGCGTGACTGACGCGATGGTGGACTTGGTGGATCGGGTGATAGACGAGACACTGCCGCCTGATGCGCGAGTCGCTACCCAACGGCCGGTTGTGCCACGGCAACCATCACCGCAGATGAGCGACACAATCCTGATGCAAAGCAGCCGACAAGCGGCCGTGACGATGGCACTCGATGGCGTGCCGCGCTCGCATCCCGATTATCTGCCGCTGCGTGTGGCGGCAATGGCGTTGGGAGGATACTTCGGGTCGCGATTGATGAGCAACATCCGTGAGGACAAGGGCTTGTGCTATGATATTCAGGCCTACCTGAGCGGACGCGTCGATGATGGTCACGTGACGATTGTGACGGAGTGCAACAGCGACGCGACCGATGTCGTAGTTGCCGAAATCCATCGTGAACTGGAGCGGCTCGCGACCAAGCCGATGCCCCGTGCCGAACTTGACACTGTGAGGCAGCATATCCTGAGCGAACTGGCGCGCACGCTCGACACACCGTTTTACGTTGCCGGACAGGTGGCCGCCGAGTGGCTCTATGGCATCTATCCGGAGTACTTCAACGCGCAGGTGGATCTTGTGAAACGTGTGACAGCAAGCGAACTGCGAGATGTCGCAGCCCGCTACTTCAGGCCGGAAGCACTCCGCACAGTGATTGCCGGCCCGTCAGTCTCTGGTTGAGTAGAGAGAATTTGTGGAGAGTGATTTGTGTAAACACTCACTCGTGGCAGTGACCGCATCCGCAGTGGTCACCATGCTCATGGTGATGGTCACAGTGGTCATGGCCGTGGTCGTGGTCACAGCCGCAACCGCATTGGTGATGCTTGGGAGCCAACTCATCCGGAGTAGCGTCGCGCACGAGCAGCACCTTTCCCACATACTTCACCGTCTCGCCGGCCAACTCGTGGTTGAAGTCTAACTTCACCAGTTTGTCGCCAATTTCAAGCACGATGCCCTCCATGATGTATCCTTCCTGGGTGCGCATCGGCACGTGGGCACCCGGCTTGACGTGCTCTGTATCAAACTCGCCGTCCACCTCAAATGCCTCGCGCGGCAACTCAATGACCATCTCGTCATCGTAGTCGCCAAAGGCTTCTTTTGGCTCAAGGGTGAACTCAAACTCATCACCTTGCGCCTTGCCGTTGAGCCCATTGATAAAGCCCTGTATCATGCCCTCGTCCATGCCGAACACAAAGCGGTCAGGCTCTTTGTCGGTGAACTTGAACACACTGGCGTCACCGCGATCGGTGACAACAAAAATCTCGTAAGCGATCTCGACGTACTTGCCAATGCTGATTTTTTGATTATTCTCCATCTTAGTCGTTAGTTATAGTTGTTAGTCTCCGGAAAGCAGCCACGAGGAGGCTGCACACCGAACGTTTTTAGTTATTAGTCGTTAGTTGTGTCACGCGCTCGGCCACTTGATTCATCAGCCAACGCGGTGTGCTGGTGGCACCGCAGATGCCGATACTCTTCTTGCCCTCAAACCATGCGGGGTCAATCTCGGTCTCGTTGCTGATGAGATGAGTCTGCGGGTTAGCGGCGAGACATTCGCCGTAGAGGATCCGGCCGTTGCTGCTCTTGCTGCCGCTGACGAAGAGAATCATATCATGTCGACGCGCAAACTCGCGAATCTGCGGAATGCGGTTGGCCACCGAGCGGCAAATGGTGTCGTAACTGGTGAAGCGCACCCCGGGCGCAACGCGGCGACCGATTTCTTCCACGATGTGCTTGAAGCCTTGTAGGGATTTGGTCGTCTGGGAGTAGAGGTAGATGTCCCGATTGTAGTCAATCTTGTCAAGTTCGTCGGCACTCTCGATGACGATGGCGTGGCCGTCGGTTTGTCCCTCAAGGCCGAGCACCTCGGCATGGCCGCGCTTGCCGTAGATGACGATTTGCGGCTCGCGTCCGCCGTCGGCCGTGGCGGCCTCCCGTGTGGCACGAATACGCTGCTGGAGTTTGAGCACAACGGGGCAAGTTGCGTCAATCACCTCGATTCCGTTGCGACGGGCGAGTTCATAGGTTGTCGGCGGCTCACCGTGGGCGCGCAGCAACACCTTCACGCCGTGCAGTGTGGCCATCTGCTCATGGCTGATGGTCTGCAGGCCGCGTTGCTCAAGGCGGCGCACCTCGTCGGCGTTGTGGACAATGTCGCCCAGGCAATAGAGGCTGCCGCTCGCGTTGAGTTGCTCCTCGGCCTTGCTGATGGCGCGCGTCACACCAAAGCAGAAGCCCGACCCGCTATCAATCTCGATCGTCATCTTGGGTAATTAGTTATTAGGGATTGAGTTGATTGCTTGGCGGGCGCGTGCCAGCAGCCACGCGTTCTGCTCATCGATGGTCAGGTGGCTGTTGTCGAGCACAAGGGCATCGGATGCTTGCCGCAAGGGGCTCTCCTCGCGTGTGGTGTCGATGCGGTCGCGCTCGGTGACGTTGGCCAGCACCTCGGAGAAGGTTGTCGTCGTGTCACCCTTGGCGCGCAACTCGTCGTATCGCCGCCGCGCGCGCACTTCGGCACTCGCGGTGACAAATACCTTGAGTTCGGCCTCGGGCAGCACCACGGTGCCGATGTCGCGGCCGTCCATCACGATGCCGCCGTCACGGCCCATAGCCTGCTGCAAGGCCACCAGATGGCGACGCACAGCGCCGATGGCGGCCACCGCGCTCACGTGGGAACTGACCTCCATGCCGCGGATCTCTCCCTCGACATTCTCGCCGTTGAGGTAGGTCTCGTTGCGGCCGTCATCACTTTGGGCAAAAGTTATTGATACCTGCGGCAACGCGGCGATGAGAGCCTCTTGGTCGACACATCCATCGCTAATCATGCCATTGCGCAGGCCATAAAGGGTGACGGCACGATACATAGCGCCCGTGTCCACATAGCCGTAGCCCAATTCTTTGGCAAGCCACTTGGCCATCGTGCTCTTGCCGGTGCTGGAATATCCGTCCAGCGCGATTGATATTTTTTTCATTATTGATACTTGGGAGAAGGACCGTATTCGTTGCTGCCCGGCTGGCTGTCGATGAGGTTAAAGATGAGCAATATCAGTCCGATGACCATATACCCCAGCGAGGAGGTTATGAGGACAGACATCGCTGTGCCGTGGGTCTTGAGCAAACCGGTGGTGACGCTTTGCGCGAGGCTCTGGTTGAACGGGTCGGCGGCAAGTTGCCATATCACATCACCCATGGCGATGATTGAGCCAAACATACCGATGTTGGCGGCCAGGAATAGCCAGGCCAGCATCGAGCCGCGGCCGGTGTCGTGGAGGCGGCGAACCTGCACGGCCATCATCGGCACCGTCAACGCGGCCATCACGGCCATTTGCGCACCGGTGGCGACCTGCAGGCCAAAGGCCTCGGAGCACAGCCGCGCGACGAGTTGCGTCACTATATAATAGAAACCGGTGAACCACCAGAACTCCGAGCGGCGGCTACGGCCGGCGTAGTCGCCTGGCGTGGTGAGCACCTTCTTGACTGCAGTCACCGCGTTCATTGTCGGCTGCGGACGGCGCGCCCCGTTAAACACCGGCGGTTGCTCTTGCAAACGATTCTCTTCCATAATTAATTATGAATTGTGCATTACTTAAACCCTTTCTGGAAAAAGAGCAGGTGATAGTCGAGCGAGTTCACCCAATAGGTCCACGAGTGTCCGCCGGGACGGATAGTGTAGTCGTGGGGGATCTTGGCTTTGAGCAAGGCCGCGTGCAACTCGTTGTTCACTTCGAGGAAGAAGTCACTCTCGCCATCGTCGATGGTGATGCGCTGGCGGCCGGCCTTGAGCGTGGGCACGAGGTTGACCACGGCATGGGCTGCCCACCGCTTGGGGTTGGCGCTATACTTGCCCAGCATCTTCTGTATGAGCCAGCGGTCAGGGAATTTGGTGATGTTCACGCCGCCGCTCATGCTGCCGGTCTGGCCGAACGTGTCAGGGTGTCGCCACCCGATCCACAGCGCACCGTGGCCACCCATGCTCAGTCCGGTGATGGCTCGGCCCTTGGGCGAGTCAATGGTGCGGTAATGCTCGTCAATCCAGTTGACGAGTTCCATGCCGACGTATGTCTCAAACTGCATCTTTGGGTCTATGGGAGAGTCGAAGTACCAACTGTCCTGCCCGTCGGGACAAACGATAATCACCTCATATCGATTGGCGAGCGAGTCGAGGTTGGCCTTTCGGGGCCAGTCGCTGTAGCAGCCGTCGGCTCCGTGCAGCAGATAAACTACCGGCCAATGGCGCGTGGTGTCGGTGTGATAGGCCATTGGCACAATCACCGTGTTCTTGATTTCGCGCCCCATCGCGTCGCTCATCACTGCCACGGTGTCGCCTTGCGGCGGCAGTTGCATGGCGACTTCTTCTGCTTTGTCCTCAACTTCGGCGGCAGGCTGCTTGGCGCAAGCCACAACGCTGCCCATCAACATTGTCAATAAGACCAAAAAAAATTTACGTTCCATAACAATAGTGGTTTCTTTGGCACAAAGGTAGTAAAAAAGTATGAGGTATGAAGTACGAAGTGCGAAGTATTTTCCTCACTTTCCACTCCACACGCTCTCTCTTTGTTTTTACTCAATCTTTAGCGTCATGCTCTCGAATCCCTCGGGGAGAATGATTTTCTCGACCTCGTCCCATCGTGGCGCGCCATAGTCGGCCGAACTACCGCTAAGCACGAGCGTCATCGTCAAGTAGTCGATGTCGTAGTAGCCGCCGCCAATGCACACGTCGCCCGGCTCAATCAGGTGGCGGTGCAGCGTGACCATTCCCAAGCGGATGTGGCCGGTGGCTGTAAGGATAAATTTAGGATATTCCATTTGATTAATGCGTAATTCAAAATTCATAATGCAGAATTGTCAGGATAATAAGTGCGTCAACACAAATTATGAATTATGAATTATGAATTATTTTAACTGATTTGGCTCCAATCGTGGGTCTTGTTGAAGATGAGTTGAAGTTCGTGGTCGAGGCGGCGTCCCTCGGTAGAGGTAAGGTTCGGATCGTTGTTTAGCCAACGCTCAGCGTCGTCGCGTGCCAGTTGTACAATCTGGCCGTCTTGAGCCAGTTTGGCGACTTTCAAGTTCAGTGCCATGCCGCTTTGCATGGTGCCCTCGAGGTCGCCCGGGCCACGCAGTTTCAAGTCTTCCTCTGCGATGAGAAATCCATCTGTTGTCTGTGTCATCACGTCCAGTCGATGGCGGGTGGATCCTTTCAAATCGTGGCGCGTCATGAGCACGCAGTAACTACGGTCGGCTCCACGTCCCACGCGTCCGCGCAACTGATGCAACTGCGAGAGCCCGAAGCGCTCGGCATTCTCAATCACCATTACCGAGGCGTTTGGCACGTTCACGCCAACCTCAATCACAGTGGTAGCCACCAGGATGTGGGCTTTGCCGGAGGCGAAGAGTTCCATCTGGTGGTCCTTTTCGGCGGGCTTCATGCGGCCGTGAACCATTGCCACACGATAACTGGGAAAGGTGTCGCACACCATCTCATAGCCTTTTTCGACGGCCAACAGGTCAAGTTTCTCGTTCTCCTCAATTAAGGGATAGACGATATAGACCTGGTGCCCCTCGCGCAGTTGGCTGCCGATAAAGCGGTTGACGCGTTCGCGCTGGTCGTCGGTGCGCGTCACGGTTGTGACCGGTTTGCGGCCTGGCGGCAGTTCGTCAATCACGCTCACATCCAGGTCGCCGTACACGGTCATGGCGAGGGTGCGAGGAATGGGCGTGGCGGTCATCACAAGCACATGTGGCGGTACGGCCGCCTTTTCCCATAACTTGGCGCGCTGCGCCACGCCAAAGCGGTGTTGCTCGTCAATTACGGCAAGCCCCAGGCGCGCCCACTGCACGTTATCCTCAATCAATGCGTGGGTACCCACGAGGATGTTGAGAGTTCCATCCATCAGTCGCCCATGGATTGCGGTTCGTTCGCTCTGGCGCGTACTGCCGGTTAGCAGCGCTACGCTTAGCCCTAAGCGTTCGGCCCACGGAATCATCGTCTCGAGGTGCTGGTTGGCCAAAATTTCGGTCGGTGCCATCACGCAAGCCTGGTATCCGTTGTCCACGGCGAGCAATGCCGTCATGAATGCGACCACCGTCTTGCCGCTGCCCACGTCGCCCTGCAGCAGTCTATTCATTTGGCGCCCGCTGCCCATGTCGGCGCGCATCTCGCGCAGCACACGCTTTTGGGCACCGGTCAAATCATATGGCAACACCTCGCGGTAGAATGTGTTGAAATGTTCACCCACACGCGAGAAAATGTGTCCGCCCACCTTTCGTCCTCGATTGGACATGTATCGCAGAATGTTCAACTCAAGCAGGAATAGTTCCTCATATTTCATCGTGAACTGTGCCTGTTGCAATTCGGCCACGTCTCGCGGCATGTGCATGGCACGCACGGCCTGGGCGCGTGGTAGCAGCCGGCGACTTGCCATGAGCGAGGCCGGCATGATGTTGGGCAGTGACCGCGCGGCCTCGGTGTCCATGAGCGTGGCTATCATGCGCTGTATCACGCGTTGAGTCACATGAGCGGTAATGAGGCGCTCGGTTAGGCTATAGACCCCGACAAGACCATGACCTTGGCTTGGCGCTTGGCTTTGTGGAGAATACTCCTCCACCTCGGGGTGGACAATGTTGTAATGGCCGCGGTACTCTGTCGGTTTGCCAAACACTATGTATTCACGCCCCGTGTGCAGTTGGCGGGCAACTTGACGGGCACGGTTGAACCACACCATCTCTATTGTGCCGGTCTCATCGGCAAACAGGGCATTCAGGCGCAGTTTGGCTCCCTCGCCGTTGGTGCCAAACGACACGAAGCGTCCGCGTAGTTGTATATACGGCATGTCGTCGTTGATGTCGGTCACATGATGGATGGTCGAGCGGTCGATGTAGCGGAAAGGGTAGTATGTCATCAGGTCGTGGAACGTGGCCACGCCGAGCTCCTTGCGCAGGAGTTCGGCGCGCTTGGGTCCCACGCCTTTGAGGTATTGCAGGTCGATTTTTCGCGGGTTAGGCATTTGTCAGTCGTTAGAGGGCAGCCACGATGTGACTGCACGCGGAACGTAATATTTATCTATACGCTTTTATTATCTGTTCGGCAATCAAGATGTCGGCCGGATAGGTGATCTTGATATTGGCGGGATGGCCGTTCACCATGCGTATGCGGCCTCCGGCTGCCTCAAACACCGAAGCGTCGTCGGTAAAGCCTGCCGTGTCACCGGCTTTTACCGCCAGGTGGTAGGCGGTCGTCAACGTTTGTGCGTTAAAGCCTTGAGGAGTCTGCACGGCCCGAAGTGTGGTGCGGTCAATAGCGATGCTCGTACCATCCTCCTCCATGCGGCGCACACTGTCGGTGAGAGGTACCACGGGCACCACACCACATGACTTTGAGTGCCGCGCGGCGGCGGCCACGTCGCGTATGACTGCCGCCGGTACCAACGGTCGCGCGGCATCATGCACAAGCACCACGTCATCGTCGCCCACATCGTGAATGCTTCTTAGCACGTTATATACGCTGCCGAAGCGTGTGTCTCCACCATCAATCAAGTCGTGCGGAATATCAAAGTCGTATTTGTGTCGCAGCGCAATCCATTGTGGCCACAGTGCCTCCGATAGGGCCACCATAATGATGTGGTCCTCATTTTCCAGCGCACGCTTAAAGGCTTCGATGGTGCGCATGAGCACCGGCCTGCCCGCAAGTAACGCGAACTGCTTGGGCACATCACCGCCAAAGCGTGTGCCGCTGCCGCCTGCTACTATTATTGCAATCGTTTTCATAAACTTGGTCGTTTGAGAGTACAAATTTAGTCATTTTTCCACAAAAATAAAAAGGAACTTCTCGTCGAAATTCCTTTTTAGGTTTAAATAGGTAGAATTTTTAAGGTGAAAAAGATTGTTTTTAGGTTTACGGCACAAAATTACAGCCTTTTTTTGACCTGTGCAAATATTTTTTTGCCGAAAAATAGCATTTTTGTGCTTTGTTTGTTACGTAATCGATTGCGCATGATTTAGCAAAACGCATTGTTTCAACACGTTGGCTACAAACCACTACGGTAATCGGTAGATTTGTTAATTAATGTCAACGCGTTTTTTTATGGCAAGAGCAGCGTATTGCGATACTCGAACTGGTCGCTCTCTATGGGGTGCGGCTCAGTGTCATCCCGTATATTTCTTTCGGTGTCAATATTGATATTGACTGCTAATTTTTTTAACGTTCTAAGGTGGCGTTAACAATTTTATTATTAATTTTGCATTTCAAATTATTGTCGCTTCCGGCGCGATTTAGCACTGCGCGTGCCGGTCAGTTGACAGAGTCCTATATTTAATAATGTGGCAGTGCTTTTTTGTTGAAATGAAACGTTATTTTACCTTACTCGCGGCCGCCGTCATGACCGGTACCGTCTGCATGGCTCAATTGAGCGCGACAGATACCATTAAGGTTATCAAGAACCCCGAGCAGGTCACCATTACCAGATATGGCAATGAGGTGCAACTCAACGTGGAAGGCTATGGCTTGGGCAAACGATATGAGTATCAATACAATATCAAGCCAGATGACAGAGGCAGCCTCGCGACCTCGCACCGTGAGGGACGCAAGTGGGAGTTCAACCATCCTTTCAAGGCTGAAGACACAATCTCCACAAAGTCCCACTTCCAGTTTTTCCTCAGCGATTTCTATTTCGGTTGGGGTGGCTGCAAGGTTGCCAATAGCGATGTGCAGAAAACGTCAATGTCCGAGATTGGCATCCTCAACCTCATTGGCGCCGGATATATGTTCAACGCCAATCGCACCCGCTTATCGCTTGGCGTGGGTTTCGCCTGGTCGCGCTACGGCCTCAAGCCGCCCTACTTCTACAGCCGCAGTGATGCCGGCGTTGTGGGCCACATCGAAATGGCCGAGCCCCACAACCGTCACAAGGCGATGATGCAGTTATGGTCGATGCAGGTGCCGCTGATGTTAAATCAGAAACTTGGAAAGAAATGGAACTTCTCGATCGCGGCCATCATGAACTGGAACTATTTTGCCGAGGTTAAGAACCGCTATCGTCTCGACAAGACTTTCAGCCAGACCACCACCGAGGGTCTCTACCAGCGCAAAATCACATTCGACGCCATGGCAATGATTTCTTATCGGAGCCTTGGTGTCTACTTCCGCTACGCCCCGCAGTCGATTTTCAAGACAGGGTACGGCCCCTACTACAAGAACCGCTGGACTCTGGGCATCACCTTGCTGCACTGACTAATCAATCATGCGTGACTCTATGTGGGGACGGTTCTTATGTTTAACAACCTCCGTTAAACATAAGAACCGTCCCCACGTTTCACGGCAATGGTCCGCTCGAGCATTCAGTGGGAAAAATGGCGGGGGCACCGGTGACCAATATGGTCGCGGTCCGCCCCCGCCGTTGTTCACGTTGCAAGCCGTGAGATTATTTAGTCGTTAGATAAACATCTAAAATCTAAAATCAGTTTTGCTCATATTGCAGAGTGCGTGACGGTTGGTCACAGACCTCTGCCGGGCCGAAGTATTGGATCGGGCCGGGATAGGTGTAGGCCGTCTCGCGAGCCCACTGGTCGCGCATCGCGGCAAACGCCTTGAACGGCTTACCCTCCAGGTCAACCAGCGCCTTGCGAATCACCGGCTTATCCTGAGCGTTGCGGCGCTCGATGTTCATCATCATCGTGATGGGAATGCCACCGGCCTGCCACTCGCTCGACGGGCGCGTCAAGTGGCGCACACTCGACATATAGCCGGTCACGCCACACTTGATGAGTTGTGCGGCGTTGTAGCCGAGAGCGTAGCAGTAGTCTGCGTCGAAGTTGGACGGGTCGGCGCAGCGGCCTTCGTAGCCAAAGAAGTGGTGCAGGGTCGAGAACTTGCCGTTGTACTTCTTGCTTTGGCGCAATTCCTCGAGGCGTTGCGCGACTTTCTCGCTGAGCAGTTTTTCGGTCTCGATGAGCGACACCTGCACGTTGCCGTGTGGGTCACGGTCAAGCAGCAACTGGTTCGACACGTCATCGGGAAGTTTATGAAGTGTCTTGACTGCATCCTCACTCAGGTGCTCAAGAATCCACGTGCGCTGGCTGTCGGGAGTCATCGCCTCCAGCAGCACCTTGTTCTGCTCAATGCCCAGCAACTCGTTGAGTTCGCTGATGAGGCTCTTGATTTCGGGCACAAACTCGATGAGGCCCTCCGGGATGAGCACCACGCCATAATTCAAGCCGCGGTTGCCGCGTTCGGCCACCACATCGGCAATGCCGTCAACGACTTGCTCTAAACTCATCTGGCGCGCCTCCACCTCCTCGCTGATGATGCAGTAGTTGGGTTGGGTCTGTAATGCGCACTCCAATGCGATGTGGCTCGCCGAGCGGCCCATCAACTTGATGAAGTGCCAGTATTTCTTGGCAGAGTTGCAATCTCGCTCAATGTTGCCAATCACCTCACTGTAAACCTTGGTGGCGGTGTCGAAACCGAAACTGGTCTCAATCTGCTCGTTCTTCAGGTCTCCATCGATTGTCTTGGGGCAGCCAATCACCTGCACACCGCAATTATTGCGCTTGTAGTAGTCGGCCAATAGTGCGGCGTTGGTGTTGCTGTCATCACCGCCGATAATCACCAAAGCGGTGATGCCGAGTTGCTTGAGGATGACAAGCCCCTTGTCAAACTGCTCGACCTTCTCCAACTTAGTGCGGCCGCTGCCGATGATGTCAAAGCCGCCTGTGTTGCGGTAATCATCAATGATCTCCTTGGTGAGTTCAATGTAGTTGTGGTCCACAAGGCCACCGGGGCCCATCAAGAAACCATAAAGGCGGTTGGCGGGATTGATGGCCTTGAGGCCGTCAAAGAGGCCGCTGATCACGTTGTGACCGCCGGGGGCCTGACCGCCGCTGAGGATAACGCCCACACTGATGGCCGCGGGCTGCTCGGCGGGCTCATCGCTCTTAACGAAAGTCAGTTCGGGAAGGCCGTAGGTGGCCGGGAACAACTTCTTTATGGCCTCTTGGTCGGCGACACTCTGTGTGGGGTTGCCGAGCACGGGTTTCACATTGCCCCAAAGCACGGCGGGCAACTTGGGCTGATAGGCAGCGCGTTGCTGCTGCAGAACACTCTTTTTTGCCATTGTAAATCTATAATTTGTTGACTTGATGTTTCAATTTCTCCGCAAAGGTAGTAAAAAGTTTTCAGACGGGAAAACTTGTATAGTAAAACATTTGGTGGCGACGTGATGGCGAAACGTCAGTGCATCAATTCGCCGATGTTGGTCGTGAGATTGAACATGAACGTGTTGGCGCCTGTGTGTGGCTGGGCAAAGGCTATGCCGATGCCGAATGCCTTCACCTTGATACCGCCGCCGATGCTGAAGCCTGATAGGATGGAGCGCTTGTAGGTGCTCATATCGGTGCGGGTGCGGTAGTTGTATCCGATGCCGATATAGGTGTTCTGGGTGGGCAGCACTTCGACCGCGAACACTAAGTGGCGTAGCAGGTTGCTGCCAAAACTGTCGTGCTCTTTAAGTTCGCTTGACGTGTTGTTCTTGTCGGCGGGTGAGTAGTAGGGCAGGTGCCAATAGCGCAGGCCATAGGCGGTGATGCCAAAGCGCAACGGAAACGACTTGAGCATTTTTGTAAAGCCCACTTGCACGTCCCATGGCAACTTGTCGCTGCGGTCAGAGAACTTCTTCACCTGTCCGCCCAAATTCTTGATTACCAGGCCTGCCGAGAACTCGATTTCGGGATTGTAGTAACTCACGCCGAGGTCGACGGCAAGGGATGCCGACGAGTATTCGGCGTACTTTGAGGAGATAAACTTCAACGTTGCACCGCCGCGCCAGTAGCCGCTGATGTCGTGGCTATAGGTAGCGCTGATGGCCAAGTCGCGTGCGCCGAATTGCCCCAGCACGGCGCCGGTGGCGTCGGTCTCGGTGAGCGACCCGTAGCCGTAATACTGTATGGCTCCTCCAATCGCGTTGTGCTCCCTGAGACCCTGTCCATAGCGTGCGCTCAT
>CAMHQD010000034.1 GCA_946187345.1 uncultured Porphyromonadaceae bacterium
TACTGCCGGCTCCCCTCCTTTAGGAGGGGCGGGGGGAGGCCTCGGGGCGGGGGGGGGCCACGGAGTGGGGGGAGGACTTGCGGGCGCGGGCGCGGTTGTCGCGGCGTTCCTGCTCGAGGCGCAGGGCCTCGGCGGTGGCCGGGTCGACCATCGGGGCGGCCTCGAGGCGGGCGCAGAGGCCGTCGAGGCTCTCGCAGTCATTCACCGTCACCTCGCCGATGCGGGTGCGGCGCAGCGCCGTCAGGTGGGCGCCGCTGCCCAACGCCTCGCCGATGTCGCGCGCCAACGCGCGGATATACGTGCCCTTGCTGCACACCACGCGCAGCACCAGCCGCGGGAGGTCACACTCGAGCACTTCGATCTCGTCGATAACAAGCGTCTTGGCGCGCAACTCCACGTCACGGCCCTTGCGCGCGAGTTTATAGGCCGGTTTGCCGTCAACCTTGCACGCCGAGAACGCCGGCGGCACCTGTTCGATGGCTCCGGTGAAACGCTCACGCAGCGTCGCCTCAATCTGCTCGCGCGTGATATGCTCCCACGGGAACTCGGCGTCCACCTCTGTCTCGAGGTCATAACTCGGCGTGGTGGCCCCCAAGCGCAGCGTGGCCACGTACTCCTTCACACCGGCCTGCAGTTGCTCGATGAGTTTGGTCTTGTGGCCGGTGACGATGGTGAGCACGCCGGTGGCCAGCGGGTCGAGCGTGCCGGCATGGCCCACTTTGACATTAGGCACGCCCAGACGCTGCCGCAGCACACCGCGCACGCGCTTCACCACGGCAAACGACGTCTTGCCGAGCGGTTTGTCGACGTGGAACACCTCGCCCGCCATCGGGTTGAGGAGGCCTCCCCCGCCCCCTCCTGAAGGAGGGGTGACCGGGACGTTATTTTGATGTTTGTTTTGCATTGTCGGGGTTTGTGGCCCTCTCCGAGGACCATGTTTGTTATTTCGTTGCTCACACCCCAGGTCTCGGCCTCTCCGAGGCTTTCGACCAGGGGTTCCGTCCATGTCGCTCTCTCCGAGAGCGGTGTGGTCTTCGACCACCTCCGCTACCACCGCACCGCCGCTACTGCCAGCCCCCCTCCTTCAGGAGGGGTGGGGGGAGGCCTATCGCTACTGCCAGCCCCCCTCCTTTAGGAGGGGTGGGGGGAGGCCTCGGGGTGGGGGGAGGCCTCGGGGTGGGATGAGGCTTTACAGGGCAGACAGGGCGAGGGCGATCAGACCCACGATGGCGCAATAGATGGCGAAATAGATGAGTTTGCCCTTGCGCACGATGTTGATCATCCACTTGCAAGCCAGGCAGCCGCTGATAAAGGCGGCGAGGAAACCCACCACGAGCGGCAACGTGTCGATGCCGCCAAAGGCCTCCTTGCCCGTCAGACCCTTCACCACGTCGAGCAACGCCTCACCCAAAATGGGCGGGATGACCATCAGGAACGAGAACTGTGCCAACGTCTCCTTTTTGTTGCCCAAGAGCAAGCCGGTGGCGATGGTGCTGCCGCTGCGCGACAAGCCAGGCATCACGGCGGCGGCTTGCGCCAGACCGATGATAAACGCGTCGCGGAGCGAAATCTTCTCCTTTTGGCGAGGCTTGGCAACGTAGGTGAACGCCAGCAGCGAGGCCGTCACCAGCAGCATCGCGCCAACGATGGCCAAACCCGAACCGAACACTGCCTCGACGGCGTCCTTGAAGAACACGCCCACGATGCCCACGGGGATCATCGACACGACGATGTTCAACGCATAGCGTGTCTCTTCGTTCATCTCACAGCGCGCCATGCCCTTGAAGATCCACGCGATTTCTCGCCACAAAATCACAATCGTGCTGCACACCGTGGCAACGTGAACCAACACGGTAAACGTCAAGTTGTCGGCACCGTTGATGCCAAACAGATGGGCACCGATGGTCAGGTGTCCGCTACTGCTGACGGGCAGATACTCCGTCAGTCCCTGGATAATGCCCAGGATTAATGCTTGTATCCAATCCATAAGTTCTGTGTGAAAGGTTGAGGGGTTGACGGGTTGAGGGGTTTAGCCTCGCGCTATCGCGCTCGGGGATAATACATTTCTTTCCATTTGCGACAGCAAATGGCTAAACCTCTAAACCTCTAAACATCTAAACCTCTAAACGTTCAACGTTTAAAGATGATCGCGAAAGCCATCAGGACGAAGCCCGCCAGGCTCACCAGCGGTCCCACCACCACGCGTCGCGTCTCAAACACGGCCTCGTTAAACGTTGTGCCCTCGTTGGGGCTGCCGGCCATCAGGAAGAAGCCCAACACGATGAGCGCCAGGCACACCGCCATGAGGATGTAGTTCACTTTGCCGAGCGGCAAGCGGTTGTCCACATCTCGTTTGTTGCCGGCCTCGGCCGGCGTTGTCTCTTTTTTTGCCATATCTTTTGTTTTGTGGTCCTCTCCGAGGACCATGTTTGTTATTTCTTTGCTCTCATACCCCAGGTCTCGGCCTCTTCGAGGCTCTCTACCAGGGGTTCCTTACAGGTCGTCATCTCCGATGACGGTGTGGTCTCCGACCACCATCTGACCTCCCTCGCTCCTCAACGGCCAGCCCTCCTTTAGGAGGGTCGGGGGACCCGTCCGGCGCCTCAACGTCCGGCCCTCCTTCTGGAGGGTCGGGGACCCGTCCGGTGCCTCAACGTCCAGACCTCCTTCTGGAGGGTCAGGCGAGACACAGGTCGGTCGGAGACCGGCACGCTCTCGGAGAGAGCGACTTGGACGGAGCCCCACGTTGCCAATCCTCGAAGAGGTTGGTGACGTGGGGTGCACGCGTCATGCACCACAGTTCATGGTCCTCGGAGAGGGCCACAAGAGCAGGAGTGCCGCCGGCAGTGCGGCGGCGAGGGCGCACGCGATGGCGAGCGTTGCCTCGGGCAGGGCAGGCGGCGCCGTGAGGGCAACCGCGACGGCGGCCGTCAGTCCGGTGACGGTGGCAAGCGCCGGCACAAGCGCGGTCGGCACGGCTCCGCGCACCATCCGGCGCGCTCCCCACACGGCGACGATAGCCGCGAACGCCAGCCCAGCCGCAACCTGCCAATGTAGGGACCGGCCTTGGCCCGACCGCCCTGCGTAAACGTCCGCTCCATCCGCGTCGAGCAGGGTCACCGCCTCCACCACATAGTAGCGCAGCAACCGTTGACGCATAGCCGCTGCTGTGTCGGCAGGCACCGGTTCGCCGCAATGGACATAGACGCGAGAGCCGTCGCCGCTCGCGGCCAGGCCAAGGCCAGGCCCTACATCCGCTGACGAACCGTACTTCGTACTTTGCAACGCTGTGGCACGCTGCATCGCGGTGGTGCCCGGCCGGAAGTCGACCACCAACGTCGCGCCGGCCATCTCACGCGGCACAACCTGTTGTGGCATAGTGCGAAGCACCGCTTTGGCCACAACAATTGCGGCAACAACGTAGGCCGTCATCGCCACCGCCGTGAGTATCGCCGGCAGCCACCGGCGTATGACATCACCCACTGTGCTCATCTTCAGAAAATGCCATAGCAGGCCAAATTCGCGACAAAATTACAAAAAATTCACGACACTCAAGCAATAGCACTACTTTTTAAACACGAATTACCATCAATTATTCATAAATTTTATTCTGAATATTATCGTATTGATTAATTTATGGAAAATTTGCGGAAATTTATGTTGTATAATCATGCTATGTAAAATGTAATATTTTTTGCAGTGGACTCATAATATAATTCTACTTTATAATAATGCTGCTTTATATAAAACAAAGCATTGGGGCGAGGCTACAACAAAGAGGCGCGGCCCGCCTGCTTGGGGGGACCGCGCCTCGCGCTATCCATTACCGGATTGACAGTTAATTAACGGTCAATTCACGGTAATTCGTGTTCAAGAAAGTACTTACTTGCGGACCTTCTTGCCATCGGTGCCGATATACAGGCCGGCCGGAGCGTTGTCGAGGCTCTTGCCCATGTAACGGCCCATGATGTCGAAGTACTGCACCTCGCCACGGGTGGCGCTATCGTCGACCTTCACATCGCCGATGCCGGTCACCGCCGGGTCAAGCACCTCGCTCGAGAGCACGGTGGCGATGATGTTGTCGATGGCGCTCGTGTTGCCCAGCGGGGCGCGACGTGGAGCACCGGCGGGAGCGTTGGCATCCCACGGCTCCTTGAGGCTCACCACGAAGGTCGCGCTGTACTGCTGGCCAACCTCCATCTGGAAGTCGCCGGCCAGATTCAGACCCTGACCCATCGTGCCGTTCTCGCCGCTATAGGCGCGCAACTTCTGGCCGTCGTAGTAACCCTTGACGGTCATCACCTGGCAGGGCTGCAGCGGCTCGCTCAGGCTCTTGGTCAGGTCGAGTTCCTCGAGTTCGACTTGGCCGATGGCCATATAACTGAGGTTGCCAAGCGTATTGATTGTGAGCGTCGGAATACCGTCGGCCATGCTGAAGTCAAGTTCAATACCCGGGTCAGCAAAAATCACCCAAGTGTTGTTGAAGTAGTCCGAAATGCCGGCCAGGCGGGCCCAGAGGCCCTCGCCGTTGGTCACGTAGATGTACTGGTTGTCGGGAGACAGAGCCACAAGCGACAGGTAGTCGCTCAGGAAGAACGAGCCTTCCTCGCCGGCCTCAACCAGTTCCTCGAGCGACTTCACCTCATACTTGAGCGTGCTGACGGTGAGGCTCTCGGTCCACTCGCTCACGCCGCCGTCGTAGATGCCCTGCACCTGCACCTCATAGTCGGTGTTGGTCTCAAGCCCCTCGATGGTGTACTCCTTGGCCTCGATATTCTCGACGGTGGTCCACTCGTACTCGGTCTCCTCGCCCAACTTGACGTAGAAGTTGTCGAGGTTCAGGCGGAACATATCGGTGACATCGAAGTGGCGGATGGCGATCCAGCCGCGCTGGCCCGCATAGGCGCTCAGGTCGGCCTTGTACTCGGTGAGCACGTCGGTAGCGGTCGTTTCGGGCACAATCTCGTCGACAAAGTCATCGGGCGTGTAACCTGTGGTGGAGATGTAGATCGCGAAGTTCTCTTCGGCATAATTCGGATCCTGGCCGCGCAGCCACACGCTGAGTTCGCCACCCAGGTCAATCTCGGGCGACACCAGCCAGTTGTCGGGCGTCAGAGCACCACTGCTAATGTAACTGGCCGAAGTGACCATGCCGGAGCCGAAGCCGGTGGGGTTACCGGCGCTGTCGGTGCTGGGTGAGGCGGCATACCAGTTGTTGCCGTCGCCATCCTGGTCGTAGAGAATCCAGTCGCTGGGGAGGCCGTTCTCGAAGTCCTCATAGAAGCCGTTCTTCTGGGCCGGCTTGCGGTAGCGCAGGTTATAACTGCTCTGCGGGCCCTCCCACGAGACGGTGACGCTGTTGGGAGAGGCGTCGTCCTGAGCCAAAGCGGTGGGCACAGCGTCGGGCTTATTGGTGGTGAGGCTCGTGGCCACCCACACCGACTGACCGTCGCCGTAGTTGGCCTGCACCTCCACGTCATAGGCCGTGGCGGGCTCCAGACCGGTGATGGTGTAAGGGCTGGCGGCATCTTTAACCAAATTCCATTCGCTGGCTTCGGCCGTGGCACCATAGACACCGAACGCGTCGATGAGCATATAGTCCATGTCGGTGCAGTTGTAGTTGCGGATAGCGATATAGCCCTCCTCACCGGCATACTTGCTCAGGTCAATACTCACCTCGTTCCACTCGGTGCTCGCAGGCGACAGCATGTCCTCACCAATCTGCTCAAAGTCTCCAAGTTCGGTGCCGCGCGTCGAAACGTAGATACCATAGGTCTCCTGATAGGCGCCGTCATCTAAAATCCAGAACTTGAGTGTGCCGCCCAACTGAACTTTCGGAGTAATCAGCCAGTTGTCGGGCGTGAGGGCATTGCCGCTCCAACTGCGCGACATCGCGACGTAATTGCCATCCTTAGCGGCAACTTCCACATTGGTGAAGTTGGCGGGATTGAACTGAGACCAATTGTTGCCATCGGCATCGCTGTCGATGTTCAGCCAGTCGCTCGGGATACCGCTCTCGAAACTCTCGAAGAGAATTGTCTCGGCAGTGGCGGCCTCGCGGTAGCGCAGGTTGTAACTCTCGGCCTCGCCCTGCCACGAGATGACGGCGCTGTTGAAGGTCACATCGCTCGCGGCCAAGTCGGTCACGCGCGGGAACTGCTCCGGCGTCTTGAATTGGATGACGCTGGAGAAGGCGCTGGTCTGCTCACCGCTGATGGCGCGCACGCGGGCCACATAGGTCGTGTTCTCGACCAAGTCGCTGAGCGTCAGCGAGGGCTCGTCATTGACCATAACGTTCGTCAAAGCGGCGTCGGTCTCGGCCATATACTGGACCTCCCATTGGCTCTGCGGCACCTCGTCCTGGCCGGGTGTCCACGTCAGCGTCGCGCTGTTATACGTGACCTGGCTCGCGGCGAAGTTCGACGGCTTGTGCACAGTGATCACCTTCGGCGTGTACTCGAATAGCACTCCCGCCGTGGGAGCGGTGCCGGCCTGGTGGCTGTAAATCACCGTGCCCTCCTCGTCGGTGAACTGGAAGGCGCAGTACTGCGGATATAAGCCCGGCTTGGACCACACGATCTCGTAAGGCTCGTCGTAGCAAAGGTCGAGGGTGCCGGTAGCCTGGTTGTTGGCAGTCACGGCGAGGGTGGCCACCTCGACGCCATTGGCGTGGCGCACCAGAATCTCGGCTCCATACCAACTGCCGTTACCACCGGTCACGGGGAATGACAATGTGTAGTTAATCGTGGCCTTGGCGGCATCGTCGGCACACACCGGTGTGGAGAACGACGTGGTGATGAACGAACTGGTGGCATCGGCGTAGACCGACGCGACACGCACCTCGTAGATGGAACCCACGTTGAGGCCCTCAAGCGCGGCGCTCGTTGCCGACACGGGCATCTCGGTCCACTCCTCGTCATTGCTGCTCTTGTAGCCCAGCAGCCACGACTGCTCGTCGCCGGCCGCTGTCCAACTCACGTTGGCGCTCGTGGGCGTGATGTCACTCACACTGAGGTTGGTGGGCTTGCTGACAACCGCGCTGGCGTAGTCGAACGTCGTCTTTGGCACAAAGTTGCGCTGGTTGGTGTTGACGGCGTCGAGCGACGAGGCGTTGTGACCCTGCAGCGAGGCACCTTCCACTGTCTCGCCGTAGAAGAATGCTTTGGAATAAGTGCCCTTTGTGATACCGTATACGCCCACGAGCAGGTTGCCGCCGCCGTATTTGTACGGCGTGTCAAGTTCGATGGACATCGTCGAGCCGGTGCCGTCAAGCACGCCTTCCCACACGAGGTCGTCGGCGGAGCATTGCCAGTCGGCGAGCGTCGTCGACTCCACTTCCTTGAGGAACACCTGGAACGTGACGCCCCATGCCGCAGAGGCCGGTGTCGAGAGGTACCACGTCAGGTTGGTGATGTACTTGCCGTCCATATCGGCCAGCAAACTCGCGTCTACCACGTACTCGCTCTTAAGGAAAGCGTCGGCATAGTAGCCATAGACGGGAACGTACTGGTTGGTTACAGCACCATCCTCATAGACCGTCAACTGTTCCTTGGCCACCGCGGGTATGAACGCCGCCAGTGTCCACAACAGGAAACTGAATAGTAATTTTCGGTTCATAAGACTAATTAATAATAATGTGAATAAATAAACCTAAAGACACGGTTTCGCTTCCCGCGTCCAATCTCGGCTGCAAAAGTATAAATTTTTTTTGCAATTTCAAGCGATTTAGTTTAAAAATTTCACTTTTTCACCCGAAATTCATAGCAATTTATAATTATTCACAAAATATTAACAAACGTTGCTTTTATATGCCGGCAAGGCGCAGCAGGCGCTCAAAGAGGCGCGTCAGGGCCGGTGAGGAGGCGTCGGTGGCGCTGACGGCGGCATACTCAACACCGGCAAACGAGGTGCGCAACACCGCGTCGAGGTTGTGCAGTCCCATGTGCCTGAGGGCGAAGTCGTGTAATTGCTGGCTTGTGGCGGTGTTGTAGTCGATGCCGGCCACATCGCGCAGGTATCCGACATCGGCTTTGGCGAGCACGACGATGACGCTGACGCGCCGCGGGTTGTTGCCGGCCTGCGAGAGTATGCCCTCAAGTGCGGTGACGGCACGCTCGGCATCGTATCGCGCGCTGTAGCGGCGGCCCTGGGCGGCAATCCAGCGGCGGAAGTCGTCGCCGGCGCCGGCGGGCACGACGGTGAGCAACGGGTCGATGACAAGCGCGACGACGCGCACGTTGCGGTAGAAGTCCATGTCGGTGGCCTGGCGCGCGCTGTCAAAGTTCTCGCCGGCCACGTCCCACCAGTGGGTGTGCCACGGCACGGGCTGTCCGCGTCGGTCCACCATCACCTGCACGGCATGGGTGAGGCGGGTGGCGTCGGTCTGGAAATCGCGTCGTGCGACAATCATGTTATGGTGGGCGGCGATGGAGGTGGAGTGTGTGGCGTCGTGCTGCCTCATCGTGGACGGATTGGCCGCTATCAAGCGGTAGAGTCCCTCATACATCAGCCAACTCTTGCCGGTCATCGGCCCGCCCACAAAGCCGATGTGCACGTCGGTGCCAAAGGCGTTGACGGCCGTTTGTCCGGCGCGTGTCACGCTGCCGCACGCGCGGCACCGCCTCGGCAGGCGCGCCTTGCCGCCCATGAGCATCGTGGGGAGGCTCTCGCCGCGCAGCCGGTGCCGGAACACGCCGTAGACGCCAGGATGCAACGGCACGGGGTGGGCTGTGCCGTCGGCGTGCAGCCACTCATGGTCGTCGCCGCCGCAGTGCGGGCATCGCAGGTGCACGCGGTAGGCCTTCATCATCACCCACTCGGCACCCATCAGCAGCAAGGTGAGGACGACGGTGAGCAGGGCAATGGCGAGGAATAACGCGGCCGGGGCGAGAACCGCGGCGAGCGCCACGTGCCAGTGGCGGGCAAACTCCTGCAGAGTCCAGCCGCCGAGCATATCGACGCACCATGAGGCGACGCGGTCGCCGTACTTCGTCACCTCGTCCTCATAGGCGGCGCAGATGCCACCCAGCAGGATAATCGGGCTGAGTTTGAGCAGCCAGATGATATACTTGTTTATAATCACACGCACAGTCGATGAGAACAGGTAGAGCAGCAGCGCCACCACCCATCCCGAGGCGAGCAGTGCCGCCGGAGCGAGAATGACCATGCTGGCGGCTTTCATCACCCAGATGAGTGCCGCCATGCCGTAGCCCACGAGTTGAAAGAGTCCCAGCGTAATCAGGAAAGCGAGGATAATCAGGGCGGTGATGCCGGCCATCTTGACGTAAGGCTGTACGTTGAACATCCACAGACGCGGCATTTTGCCGTAGGGCACACGCGGCCCCCAGAAATTAGCCATCAGCCCCCATCGGCGGTCGGCAAAGCGGATGAGCCACCATGTGAGCAGCACGAAGAGCAGGATGCCGAAGAGCAGGATGCCTCCCCCCACCCCTCCTATAGGAGGGGTGCTTGCTGTTGAGGCACCTTCTCCCCCTCCTTCAGGAGGGGGCAGGGGGGAGGCCGTCTGGGAGGCCGTAGTGGAGGCCGTTATTGTTGTTTTGTCGATGGTTTTCTTGCCGCGTCGCTCGGTGAGGACGGTATAATACCGCTCGCCGGAGGCCGGGTCGGTGACTGGCTTGGAATGGAGCACGGTGTTGCCTGCCTTGCCGCTCTGGAGTTTGGTGTTGACGCGTCCGGCGAAGTAATGGCGGCGCAGGCTGTCGGTGTGGCCGTCACTCTTGAGGATGGTGGCATGGACGGTGTTGGTGAGGAAATCACGCTGCCAGACGCCACTCAAGCGGTTGCCCTCGTTATTGTAGGAGAAATCGGTGCGTTGGAACGGCTCGGCGGCGCGCCGGCCGTGGGCGGCGGAGTATTGCTTGATGGTGTCGAGTCGCAATGGTCGCTCGGTATTATAGCAGTAACGTATCACGCGCGTGTCACCCTCGAGGGCGGCGAGGCGCCCGAGGTCATCGTAGTGCGCCTCCATCTGGAGCGTGTCGCCGATGGTGACCGCAAGCAGTCGCCGGCCACGGTAGTCGTATCGCTCGTCGCGCACGACCTTGTCGGCGATATTGGTGACGGTGAGTCGCTCGAGCAGCGTGTCGCCGTTGAAGCGGTAGGTCGTCGTGAGGCCGGTGCGGCTGCCGGCGACGGTGGCCTCGACGGTGGACGGCGGCAGCCGGAAGTCGACGGGCCGTAGCGGAGTGTGCAGGCCATCGTCACCACCGCCGCCACATCCCGCGAGAGCCACCGCCAGGGCGCATGCTGTTGTCGTGAGTAGTCTGTTCATCGTCACATTGTTTAATGTCGCTGCAAAGGTAACAAATAAATCGATACCACTCCTCCATTAATCATTATTTAACAATTACCGCCGCGACGATCTTAATCGTCGCGGCGGCAATACGGTTGATGGCCGGTTGGGATTACTGTGCGATCTTGATGTCGTACCAGAGATGCGACTCGTAGGCATTCTCAAGAGCCTTCCAGAGGAGAGCCTTGTCGATCTTCATCTCGGCGAAAATCGCATCGTAGGTCATGCCATCGACGGACTCGTTCGAAGCGAGGTTGTCGCCACCGTCAATATTGACGAAGGTCACGCCCTTGATCTTGTGGCTGTAGATCTCATACTTTTTGTCACCGCCCAAGACGAGATTGCCGTTGTCGATGGTCCAAGAGGTGTACATGCTCGAGCAAGAGACACGCGCGACAGTTCCCACCTGCTGAATGGTGCCGAAGGCAGCCTTGCCGTTGGTGAACGTCCAGAACATCATGCCGCCCTGGAAACTGCTGCCAACGCGGTAGAACAGCATCGGGTTGCTGAGTTGTGACTTGGTGACGGCCTGCTTGGTCTCCTTGGGCTCGTCATCCTTGCTTCCACAAGCAGTGAGGCATGTCGCGGTCAACACACAAGTAATCACGGCCAGTAAATAGAAAAACTTCTTCATAATGATTTGAGGTTGTTGTGAAAAAAACTATGATTGATAAAAAATCACTTGCAACGGATTTTCTTGAACTTCCAGTCGCTCTTGGGCACGATGAACTCAAACTCGGTCGCCTCGGGAGGCAGCGGTTCGAATATGAGTGCGAATCTGATTGTCTGGTACGGGAAGGGGATGATGGTGCGCACGGGGAAGAGGGTGATGTTGTCCACACCGATGAGTTGCAGTTTGCCGCCCTTGTTGCCCTTGATATAGGCATCGGGCTTGATGTAGAAACGGTATCCCGGCGAATCGGCGATGCCCTCGACCTCGAGACGCGTCTCCTTATCAGAGCAGGCCACGCGCAGGATCTTGGCGTTGCGCACCTTGTCATCGACCTTGCAGATGGGGTTGAGTTGCATGTAACGGTAGCCGGAATAGTCGTCAAGAGTAATCTGGGCGTTGTTGAGGATGCTCGGTCCGTCCTCGTCGCGGCCGGCCTTGGCGTAGAGGCTGGTGATCTTCATCGAGAGCGGCTTCTGCTCGGTGTAGCCATACTGGCAGTTGAGTGTCGCCGCCTGCTCGTACTCCTCAAGAGCGTCCTCCCACTGTCCGGCGGCCTCGAGTTCCTTGGCGTGGGCATAAGCGTCGTTGAAGTCGGCCTCATATCTGGCCTTCTCGCGTGCGAAAATCTCGGCCTGTTGCCGGCGCTCTTGCGACTCGAGGATGGCGCTGAGTCCCGTGAGACCCCCACGCACGATGCGGTCGGTCTCCCACCAGTCGGCTGCCGCGGTTACCGTCAGGGCCACAAAGATGGCAGACAAGATGAATTTCAGTTTCATAAAAAAATATAATGTGGTCCTGTGACCACCGTAAAACAACTGTTTCGTTAGAAAAACGGCGCAAAATTAGTTAAAATTATTAGAATATTGCACAACAATATCCTTAAAAAATATTAATTGCGGCCTATAAACCTATTCAAAGATCTCCATCGCGCATGGGCGGCACGCCGGCCGTGGGCGGCGGAGTATTGTATGGCCTCGCCCTACATTTTATCTGCCCCCTGCAGGGCGAGCAGGTGGTCAATGAGGCGGTCGTCGTCGACGGTGGTGTCGTCGGCAACGCTGACGGCCAGGAACGAGACTGAGGCGAACTCGTTGTCGAGGTTGGTGACGAGGTTGCGCTGCCGCATGTGGCTGACGACAAATGAGCGCAATTGGTCGCCGGTGGCGCGCGTGTAGGGCGTGCCGGTCACCCGGTCGATATACCCCTTGTCGGCCTTGACCAGGACGACGGTGATGTGGATGTCGGCCAAACGCCTGCCGTATCGCTCGAGGATGTTTGTCAGGTGGGTGAGGGTGTCGTCGAGAGATGTGACGGCGCGGTGACCGTGCTGCTTGAGCCACGCGGCGAGTTGGACAGAGGGCTGCTCAACGCCGTAGTCCACCAGCAGCGGGTCGATGACCAGGACGATGCTGGTGACGTGGCGGTAGAAATCCATCTCGGTGGGCTGCAGGGCGCGGTCGAAGTTCTCACCGGCCACGTCCCACCAGTATAGGTGCCACGGCACGCGGCTGTCCGGGCGGTCGAGCATGACCTGGACGGCGCGGGTGTACCGCGTGGCGACGGTTTGGAACGAGCCGCCGCTTTCCATCAGGCGGTGCATGCGCTTGATGTCGGTGTCGGTTGTGATGTCCACTTGGCGGCCTCGTTTGCCGGCCCGCTCGAGCAGGCGGAAGAGCGCGCCGTAGATGAGCCAACTCTTGCCGGTGGACGGCGCCCCGACGAAGCCCGTGTGCAGGTCGGTGCCGAACACTTGCTTGTCGCCGGTCATGCCCACGCGGTGGCTGCAGTGGCGGCATTGCCGCGCCAACGCTCCCTTGCCGTTGAGCATCATCGTGGGCACCTCCACGCCCTCAAAATTGTGGTGGAAGATGCCGTAGACGCCCGGACGGAGCGCCACCGGATAGGTCCGGCCCTGCACGATGTAATCGTAGTCGTTGCCGCCACACTGCGGGCAGCGCTGGTGCACGCGGTAGTAGCGCATCACGGCCCATTCGACCGCCATGGCGATGCCATCGGTGAGGATGACCGCCAGCGCGATGAGCAGAAACGCGGCCAACGGAGCGAGGGCGATGACGGTGACCAGTTCCCAGCAGTCGCTGACGATGCGCCACAGCCAGTCGAAGAAGTTGAGGCTCTTCCATGTGGCCTCGCCCCACTTGACAAAGTTGTCGCCCCACTCGTTGAACGTGTCCTCAAACGCCACGATGGGTCCGCCAATGGCGATGCCCGCAAAGCCCGCCGTCTCGCGGCCATAGACGGCTAATATGCCGATGATAAGGGCGGCATAGCCCAACCATACCAGAATGATGAATAAAATCTTTATTGTCCAGAAGAGTGCAAGCACCGCAAGACCAAACAGAATCACCGCGATACATGATACCATGAAACCGCCCACCATCGAGCCGGTGACAGCAATCATGCTCATGTAGGGCTTGGGACTGAACATCCACATTCGCTTGAGGCCGTTCGGGCCGGTGACACCGGTGAATTGCGAGAAAATGTGGTGCTCACGCTCGAGAATGAATAGCGTCCACACCACGAGCGCGATGCCGATGAGCAGCATAATCACGGAGAGGGTAGTGCCCGGCCCGCCGCTGTTGAGGATGAAAGTGAGATTGGCCTTCTCGACAATTGACCTGAGATATTCCAACATTGATTCTAAATGAAAGGTTTACCGTTGACCGTTGACGGTTGACCGTTGTTGCGAACATCGGCAAAAGGTCAACGGTCAGCCTTAGAGAAGAGGGAGCGCAGGCCGCGTTTGATGCGGCTCATGAGGCTGTCGCTGTCTTTGATGCACTCAATCAGGGCATCGAGGTCAGTGTCCGTGGCGGCGCGAGTCTTGATGACGGCAATCACATCGCGCCGCTGCCGGTCGCTCCAGTTGACGTGCTCGAGGATGGCGCTCATCACGTCGCGGCGGCTGCCCTTCTTGCGGTGCAGCCACTCGTCGCCCAGCAGGCACGCGGCGGTGGCGCTGTCGCCACGGTTCATCAGGTGCGTGACCAGGTTTGCCACCTCGTCGTGCAGCGGGTTGGCGGCGGTGTAGGTGTCGACCATCGTCTCGATATAGCCGTTTTTGCGCCCCAGGTCTATGGCCAATTTGATGGATTGCGCCGTCACCTTGTCGGGCTGGTCGCCGTGGCGGATGGCCAGCAGTGTCGATAACCGCGAGGCTGCGGCGGCGGGTAGCGGCAGTGAGGCGGCGTTGACGCGCTCGAGCAGGTCTTGACGAGCGGCAGTGGGGTCGTCGTCAAACCAGTGGTTGATGAGGCTCGCAATCAGTGTGGCGGCGCGGCTACTCATGTTGTTATCGTTGATGCCGGCGGCGTTCAGGGTGGCCTCTGCCACGGTGGCGCTGTCGTGGAACAGTTCTCTGATGAGCGATTGCGGCTCCTTGAGCGGCGAGCGCAGCAGCAGCGGCACCACTGTGTCCGTCGCGTCGCACAATGTGTCGCCAAAGTGGTAGTGCAGCATCGTGCGCCACACGCCCTCGTCGGCCACCGTCTGCAAGGCGGCTTCAAACCTGTGGAACGGCACGCGTTCCACAGGTTTGAAGAGCCATACGAGCACGTCGGTCCCCGCGGCCTTGACCAGCGTGGCGAGTTGTGGCTCGTCATCGTCAAAAGCGAGGTCGCGCAACCCCTCTCGCGCGTCGGCGCCGGTGTCGAGCAGTTCGGGGTCATTGTGGTGCAGGTGGCCGATGGCTGTCAGGGCCGCTATCAGGCGTGAGCGCGGTGTGGAGGCGGCATCAGCAAGCAGGTCGTTGAGCAGTTCACTCACCTTGGCGGCGGCAACGGCGCGCTCATCGCGAGGCAGCGAGCGGATGCCGGCCGTCAGCGCGTCGATGTTTTCCGGCGCGAGGTCGGTGAGGTTGGGACGTTGGTTGGTCTGCGTGAGGTAGAATAGTTTAATCGTCATGGCGTCATCCCCCACCCACTTTCCGGAGGAGGGAGAGACCATAGACAACATTAGCGACACAAAGCGCTCAAAGGTGGTGGCGTCGCCCTGCCCGGCAATCTCGATTAGTTTGTCGTCGAGCAGGTTAAAGGAGATGTTGGTGGTGGGGTAGTGCCCGTCGGTGTCGGCGGCCCGCATGAGGTCGACGGTGATATTGTATTCTGTCGAGGGAATGTCCTCGCCTGTCTCGTCAACCATGACAAGGTCGACATCGGTGGGCATACCTCCCTTGTTGTATGATGTGAGCACCGCCAGCCCCTCGGCGAGTTGCGGCGGCAGTAGCGAGAGCGCGGCCACGAGTGCGGCGGTGTCTTCACTGCGGGCCTTCACCAGCACACCCTGCCCGACGGCGGTGTCTCGTCCGCGCGACTTGACCAGCGCGATGGCGATATGCGCCAAGCGCGCGTCGAGCCTCACAGGGAGGTTGCGCAGGGCCTCCACGTCCACGCGCATCGTTGGCAGCGTGACCGGTTCGCCGGCCACTAATGCCACGAGGTTCTCGTTTGCCGGCGAGAGGTCGTCGCCATCCGGCAGGAAAGCGTCTTTGGCCACCGCGAGGCGGAATACCTCTCGTGGTGCCGGAGCCGTGGTGACGAGCGTGTGGGCGATATAGTTGCTGCCCACGCGCTGGAAGGCCTCATCGCCGCTGTAGAAGCCATAGTCCGCGGCGATGTACACCGCCCGGCCGGCGGCATAGCGGCCGCCGTCCACCGGCCGGAAACTGAACGCGTGCGGCACACGGCGCAGCACCGCGGGATTGACGCGCAACTGCTCCAGCGTGGGACGCAGGCTCTGCGGCACGTTCATATTGAGGCGCATCGCCTGATTGATGCTCTCGGCAGTGGCGCCGTCCATGTCGCCGGTTGTGGCACGCACTCCAAAGCCGGAGCGTCCACTGACGATCGACTTCTCGGTCGACCCATATATTATCTGACTGAATTCCATTTTTATGAAAGGTTTACCGTTGACCGCTTACCGTTTGCGGTTTGCCGTTGTCCGTTGTTTCTCTACTTTCTACTTTTTAGTTTGAAGCGATAGTTGAGGCGGCTGAGGACCCACACTAATGGGTCGAGCACGCGGTAGGGGCGTGGCCGGCCGCCGGCCACCCGGTTGTTGCTGTCGGGCGCGCCACCCAGGGCCGAGAAACCGAAGAAGTGGCGGTTCTCGAAGAATTGGCTGACGTTCTGCAGAAAGTTGTTCTCGTGCCACATCTGCGACAGGGCACTCTCGATGATGTCGCTCTGAGCGTCGAGCGTACTGATGTCGACGCCGTCACCATCGAGGTACTCGCTGTCGCTCTCCTTGTTCATGTTGGGCAGAGCGCGGCACAACTCGTCATCGTCGAGCACGGCGTCAAACTTGCTGAAGGCAAAGGCGACAGGCGTGCGTTTGAGGCGGTTGCGGTCCGGCTTGGGCAACTCCTCGTCAAAGTATTGGATGAGTTTGCCGAGGATGTCGTCGTAGCGCGGGTTGGCCGGGCCGATGGGCGCGAGCCGCATCTTGCGGGATAGTTTGTCGTGGACGGCCTCGATGGTGAACGTGTCGAGCAGGTAAATGATAGCGTCGGCGGCTTGCAGGAACTTCACGTCGGCATTCTCGGCAGTGCCGTCGGCGATGTGGCTCTTGCCGATGATGTTGGCGAAATTCTCGCCCGCGGTATCGTACAGGACGAGGAATGTGGGTTTGCGCCCCTTTTGTGACAACTTGTAGATGAGCGGCACGCGGGTTAACTCGTCGAGGGTGGCGGTGCCCTCGATGCACTCGCCCTTGTCGTAGAGTTGCGAGCGGTAGGCCGCGTAGCGCCGTGTGGTGCTCAGTTTGTCGCTATTGGGATAGTCGATGGCAAGCACTCCGATGTCGCCTAACAGGTGGGCCTGACGTTGCAACTGGTCGATGAGCACGGTGATGAAGTTGCTCTTGCCGCTGTTTCGCGCACCCACAATCGCGATAATGCGGCCGCCGCCCTCCACGAGTTGGCGCGGCAGGCTGTTGTGGCACTTCGGGCACACCATCGTGTGGCTATGGCCGCCGCACACATCACACTTGTGACTCTCAGGCATGAACAGCCGGAGCCCTGAACTCGCGATAATATGCCCCTTGATGTTGTCGTCGGGCACTTTCCCGTAGAAGCGCAGCAACGGCCCGTCCTGCTCGTTAAAGTTGGGACACGAGCGCCGCTGGCAGCGGAAGGCGATGCCCTGCGGCCAAAACTTGGTGAAACAATATGGACAAATGACTTTATCGAACATAACAAGAAAAGGTTTTCAGGCTTTGCGGATGGCAGGGTTGATGACAATATCGGCGTTGGGATTGGCGGGTTGGAGCAGGACGAACACCTGCTTGGCGCCGCGTGATTGCGGCAGGTCGACAGTGACTGTGACCGGCGCGCCGGGTTTGACATCGGCGGCGCGGATAACGTCGTCACGGGTGAGGGCCTGCGGGTTGAGAGGCGCGCGGTCGATACCGGCATACACGTTGAGGTCACAGGGTAACGGCGCGTCCGCCTGCAGGGTGATGCGGAACTCGGAGTGCTTGACAAACAGGAACTTCTTCTGCTCGAGGCCGAGGAAGTCGACTTCCATACGGCGTATCGTGATGTCACTTGCGAACGGCTCGCTGCACTCATTGTCCACAACGCCGCAAACCTCCACACGCGCCGTCTGCAAGTTGTCGTCGAGTGTGAACGTGCAGACCGGCGGCACATTAGCGTCGCACTTGACCACATCTTTCACCTCCTTGCGGCCGGTAATGAGTGTCACGCGCACATGGTCCAGGTTATCCCAATGCCACATCACGGTCAGCATATTGCCGCTGCGACTCACGTTCACTCCCTGTGGCTTAATGAGCGAGCGCACGGAAACTTGGTCGCCGGCCACACCCACGGTGCCCTTGACTGTCACGGGAAGATAGTATCTGACGCCGCTGAAGTTCTTGTTGACTATGCAACTTGTGCCGCTCACCGCGAGCCGAGTTTGGCTCATAGCCGTCACTGCGACAATGTCACCACGGTGCTGGGCAAAGGGTGTGCCCTGCGACCAAAAGATGACTACCGTCTGGCCGGCGGCCGGCTCAGTCCATTGTAGTCTGGCACTCGTGGCGTCATCGGTGGCAGAGAGAGAGACCGGCTTGGGCGGTGTGGTGGGCGTGAGGCTCACCGTCACGCCAGGCGACAGATGGTCGCGGCCGGTGGCGTCGCGGTAAACGGTGGCGACGTGGTATTGGTAAGCGCGGTCAGTGATGAGGCCACTCATGGTGAACGATGCTCCGCGAGTGCGTAGCGGCGTGCCGCCGCCGACGGGTGTCACCTGAAGGCCGGAAGCGCCTTTTGGCAGCCGGCAGGTGACGGTGACAGATGTGGCCGTCACCGACAGTACGTTTTGTGAGGGGTCGATGTCAGCGGCCACCAGCATGGGCGCGTTAGTTACGGCGAGTGCCGACTGCCGGCCTCCCTCCTTTAGGACGGATTGGGGGAGAACAACATAGGCGCCGTAGAAGTAAGCCTCGCCGCTTTCGGCCGTGGTGTCGGTGACGGTGGCGGCGTTTACGTCGCGCGCCACAACCGTGCCGTCAGTGGCGGTGGTGGGCGGCCCGCCGGCCTTGCGGATAACGGTGACGCGCAGGTTGGCGGACGAGAATGGTGTCCACGACACCTTTATCACGCCTCCGGTCACGGTTGCCGATAACCCTTGTGGCGGTTCCGGCGGTGATGAGGCCAGTCCGGCTGTCGCGGCGCTGCAGTCGCCGGCAATCTGTAATGCTTGGATGTAGAGATCAATGCGTAGGTTGGTGTCACGCTCAGCGGCGGCTCGCGTCACGAGGGCGTCGGCGGCGGCAACCTTGTCACGCACTTGTCGCTCAAGTCCCGCGTCGGCGCCGCCGAGCCGTGGCAGCAAGTTCAGGGCGGCATAGTATTTCTTTGACTTGACAAGTCCGGCAATGTCGTCGCGCGCCTTGCTCGCATCACCCTTGAGGCGGTCAATGCCGCGCTTGACATCTTTCAGTCCGGACATTCCCGGCCAAGCGTCTGTGGCGAGTTCTAATAATCCGCTGGCACCGGCCAGGTCACCGGCTGCCAGTGCCTGTCTTGCCTGCTTGAGATAGTCGCGCGCGGCGCTCATGCCGCCCAAGTGGAAGTTGCATCCGTGGCCCGGGCAGTAGTTCTCGGTGGGGTCAGTGGACACGCGTCCACACTTGGGGCAGGTCACCGATAGCGGCATTCCGCACGATGCGCAGGTGGTGGCCTTCCGGTCGGCCGGCGCACCGCAGTAGCGGCAACCACGGCTCATGTCGCCGGAGCCCGTGCCGGTGGCGCTCTCGATGACGGTGATGCCGTGTGAGTCGGCCTCGTGATAGATTTTATAGAGTGCCTCGTCGCGGCTCATGCCACCTGTGGTGCAAGTGTGCAGCATGGTGGATAGTTGCTGGCCGTCAATCACGCGCGTTCCCTTGGCGATGTCGGCGATGGCGTCGCGCACCGGGGCGAAGGCGGCGTTGCCCACCGTTTTATCGTAACTGCGCCGCCGCGCCGCGTCAAGCAGCAGCGTGCGGCAGTGTCCAATCAGGTTTACCATGGGCACCTTCATGGGGTTGTCGTTGCTCCTCGGGCTCCAAACCTTATATTCCCTGTCGATGGCGTCACCGATAGATGCAGCGGTGGCCGTTGACGGCAGCGACAGCACGTCATATAGTGTCGCTTTCTTGGCTTTCTCCAAGTCCCGAACGATATTGCTCATGACGTTTGGCGATAGTTCGGGGATGGCGTCATATCCGGGAGGCGGGCTCCAGCGGAATTGGCGCTTGCCCTGAACGCGCGCGCCGATAATCCGCAGAATTTCATCGGGTGTGAACACGCCCTTATAGGCACCGGCCAGCATATCAAGTTGCGCCTGCGCAATCATGCCGCCGGTGACAATCATTTTGCCGTGCTCACGCAGGGCACGTTCGCGTTCTTGTCGCTCTTGTTGTGCCAACGCGGCGTAAGCGCGCGCGTGGTGGTCGACCATCTTGGGGTCGGCCTCCACTTCTTTGATAACCTGCGAGGCCCACTTCGACAGTTCCGGATTGCTGTTGGCCATGCGCGAGCGTGTCTTCTTGAGTTCGGCAAGGACGTCGGCGACGGTGTAGCCGGTGGCCGGATCACGCTTGATTACTTGGAAAATGTTTCTTTCTGCCATCTAACTAACGGCTTACGACTAACTTGCTGTTGAGTTCTTGGGCGATGGTGCCGAACTGCTCGACCACGTGGTCGAGGTCGGTCATCGACGAGATGGTGCTGATGCGCTTGAGGAACTCCTCATCGGCACCGCCAAAGCCTAACGCGATGATGTCGATGCCCACGGCGCGGCAGTGGTCGCTGGTCTTGATGGCGTTCTTCTTGCTGGTCCACATACCGTCGGTGAGGACAATCATGACTGGTTTGCTGCAAGCCAGTTGCGGCTCGAGTACCTCGGTTGCCTGCTTGAGCGGATTGGCGAGGTTGGCACCCTCGAGGCTCATGTTGCCGATGGCGCGCGTCAGAGTTCGCTCATCGTTGGTGAGGTCACACATCACTTGCACCGTGTCGCTAAAGGCGTGGATAGCCACCATGGCGTTGTTAAGGTTGATGTTGCGCACAAACTCGCGCGCCGCGTCTTGGGCCTTGCTCAGCGGCTTGCCCATCATGCTGTAACTCACGTCGATGGTGATAACGACACTCAGGCGTCCGCTACCACCTTGCGGGCGTCCGTATAGCCACGTCATATCTTCGGGCAGCGGCAATTTCTCCGGCACAAGCGTCATGCCCGTCTCACGCTGGTATCCACTAACTTGCACGATGCCGTTGGTGTCGTAACTATAGCCGATGTCGATGATTGTCTCGCCGGACGGCACGTGGGCGAAGTCGTGGAACATATATCGGCCGATGACCACCACGTCCTGCACCTCGCGTGTCTCGCCCTGGGTGAGATACACTTCCAACTCGTTGGGTCCGTCGGGGCGCGTGTGGTGGCGGAAAGGCCGTCGCTCCTCAACGGGGATTGGCTTGTTGCGGCCGATGATGATTGAGTTGACGTAATGGCTGCCGTCGTCGCTCACGGCGATGGCTCCCAGGCTGTGACTCATCACGTCGCGGATGCGCATCATGCCACCGGCCGCGCCGCCACCGATGCCTTGTGTCCGGCCACCGCCAATGCCGAGCACGCGATGGCTCTCCAACTCGATGCGGGCCTGCAGCACGGCACCCAGACACACGGCCTCGTCGACATTGATGCCGCGCAGCGGTTCCTTGCCGCTGAACTGTCGGACCCAATTCTCGACCATCGGCATCTTGGTCGAGCCGCCAACCAGCAGCACTCCTTCTAAGTCGGACCATTGCAGGCCGGCCTCAGCAAGTACCTCGGCGGCCTTGCTTTGGGTGTTGGACATCAGGTGACGGGTTATTTCCTCAAACTTGTCGCGGGTGACGGTCACTCGCGAGCGGTTGCCGCCGCTACGAACCACAATGGACGCGCTCTCGCGGCTCGAGAGTTGGATCTTGAGTTTCTCGATGTTATAGAGCAAGTCGCTGTAACACTCAAAGTCCTCGCGCGGGTCGCTGCCGTGCTCTTGGCGGAACTCGCCGGCGACGTAGTCGATGAGCATATCGTCCCAGTCCTTGCCGCCCAAGTGGTGGTCGCCGCCGGTGGCCAGCACGTTGATGCCGCCATGACTCACCTCGAGCACGGTGACGTCGAACGTGCCGCCGCCCAGGTCGTAGACCATCATGCGCCGTGGAGTGGCGTCGGCTGTGGTGCCTTGCCCCAGACCGTAGCAGATAGCGGCGCTGGTGGGCTCGTTGATGATGCGCAGCACGTTCAGGCCGGCGCGGCGTCCGGCGTCAACCGTCTGGTTGCGCTGTAGGTCGTTGAAATAGGCCGGCACGGTAATCACGGCGTCACGCACGGGTTCGCCCAGCACCTGCTCGGCCTGCCGGCGCAGATGCTCGAGCAGGATAGCCTGCAGGTCGGCCGCGCTGTACTCGCGCTCGCCGGCGTAGAAGGCGTAGTCGCTGTCGCCCATGTAGCGCTTGAAGAAAGTCGCCACGTTGTCCGGCTCGTCCTGCAGCATATCCTTGGCCTCGGCGCCCACAAGCACCGTGCCGTCGCCACCGATGTAGACGGCGCTTGGCGTGAGGCGTTCGCCCGATGGCGTGGGCAGAATGGTGGCCTTGCCGTATTGGTCGATGACCGACACGGCGCTATATGTTGTGCCCAGGTCTATTCCAATGTATGCCATAATGTGTTGTGAAATGTTTAGAGGTTGAGAGGTTGAGAGGTTGAGGGTTGAGAGGTTGAGCCTCGCGCTGGCGCGCTCGGGGATAATAGTCTTGTCGTCATAGACGGCCAGGCCAAGGCCAGGCCCTACATTTATTCCCATTTGCGACAGCAAATGGCTCAACCCTCAACCTCTCAACCCTCAACGTTATTAAAGGATTGAGATTCCCTTGACCTGCTCCTTGGCCTCGTTGAGTTGCTCCTCGCTCATGACGTTCTGCAGCAGCACCTCGAGGTGCTTGGTCACGCCGCTCTCGGGGTGGCGCGCGTCGATGGCGAGCAGGCCCTGGTCGTCAATCTTGAGGTCAATCTCGATGAGAGTGCCCTTTGGCAGACCGGAAGGCAGCGGGCCCATATCGCCGTCGGTGAGCAACTTGGCGTCGTCGCGTGGCACGATGTCGCCGGGCACGGCACCGGCCGCATAGTCGTTCTCAAAGATGGCCAGATGCACTTGGGTCTGGTTGTCGACAATGGTGCCGGCACGCAGGGTGTGGGTGTGGGGGATGGCGGTGTTCTTGAAAATCTGGTTGAAGATTTTCTCCTGACCGTCATCGTCGACGAGTTCGAGGGCGATGCTCTTGCTGATGACATTGCGGATTACCATCGGGCCTTGCTGTCCACTGCCGATACCCCACGTCTTGGTAATCTCCTCGGCGGCCTGCTGCGTGGCGGCGTCCACCACGGGAGCGGCCTCGCCGGAGGCCTCGCGTGCCTCGGGATAGGCGGCCATGTTCACACCGAAGATAGCGGCACCCTTTGCCACGGCGGCGTCAGGGTCGCAGAACTCGATGGGAATCTGCGGATAGGTTTCCTGCAGAATCTTCATCACCTGCGGCATACGTGTCGAGCCGCCAACGAGCAGAATCTTGTCATATTGGCTAACGCCCTTGCGCTGAGCCTCGGCCATGGTCTCATTGGTCTTCTGGATGGTGTTCTCAAGCAGATTGCGCGTCAGGCTCTCAAACTGCTCCCGCGACAGTTCCACGCGGAAGCCCTCGGCCTTTAGTTTGGTGTTCTCGCGCTCGCTGAGTTGCACCTTGGCCTGCTCACACTTCACCTCCAAATCGGCCATGAGTTCAAAGTTGGCCGTGACGTCATCGCGCGTGGTGCCGTTCTCGGCGCAATACTGCTCCACGAAGTAGTCGCGGATTGCCTGATCCCAGTCCTTGCCGCCCAGGTGGTGGTCGCCGCCGGTGGCAACCACTTCAATCACGCCGTTGCTCACCTTGATGATAGTCACATCAAACGTGCCGCCGCCCAAGTCATAGACCATCACCGTTTGGGGCGTGGTCACGTCTAAGCCGTAACTGATGGCGGCCGCCGTGGGCTCGTTGATGATGCTGAGCACGTTCAGCCCGGCAATCTCGCCGGCCTTGCGTGTGGCCTCGCGCTCGTCAAGGCCAAAGTAGGCAGGGCAAGTGATGACGACGTTCTCGACAGGCTCGCCCAACTTCTCGGCGGCGTCCTTGGCGAGTTTGCCAAGAATGAGCGCCGAGACGGTCTCGGGTTTGTACTCCTTGTCGTTGGCGTAGAAAGTGTAGTCCTGGTTGCCCATCTGGCGCTTGATGGTGGTGCACACCAGGTCGGGGTCGCTCTGCAGGGCCTGCTTGGCGATTTCGCCAACACTCACGTTGTCGGCGGTCTCAAAAAACACCACCGAGGGTGTCACGGGCGAGTTCTCACGGTTGGGAACAACGACGGGCTTGCCGTACTCGTCGACGTAGGCGATACACGAAAAGGTGGTGCCCAGGTCGATACCGAAAATCTTTGCCATAATCTAAAGTTTTCTAAAGTGATAAGTTATTGTTGTTTTTGCATTTTTCTCTCTGTGTACGAGACTTCGTCTCGCATTACACGATGGGGGCGGGGTTTTCGTGCGGCACGTCCGGTGTGGGCTCTTCCGGGGTGGCGAGGTTGGGGTCGTACTTGTAGATGACGACCGTCTCGGGTCGCAATGTGGTGCCGTTCCAGCGGTAGCCGTGGCGCAGGCGCCGGGCGATGTGCTTGTCGAGGTCCGGGTCGCCGGTTGGCTCGACGCTCATCGACTTCTGGCTGCGCGGGTCAAAGATGTTACCCTCGGTGTTGTAGATTTCCACGCCGTTCTCTTCGAGCAGGTCGCGCAGGTCTTCCGGCAGTTCGTCGCGCAACTTCTTAAGGGCCCGCTCGCCGGCGTCGTCGGCGCCCTCAATGCGCTCTACGGCGCGCTCCAACTCATCGAGCAGCATCACCAGGCCGGTGACGAGTGGCTTGAGCATCTTGGCATAGACGTCCTTGCGGTAGGTCTCCAACTCCTTATAGAGTTTGTCGAACATTTCGGCCTGGCGCCGGTCACGCAGGATTTTCTCCTCAAACTTGCTGTCCAACTCGGTCATGCGTGCCTCCAAGTCTTCCAATGTGGGGCATGTCTTGGTTTTCGGTTCGGCTTCCGCCTCAGGAGTGTTGTCGGCGGTTTCAGTATCGGCCGCGGGGGCTGTTTCCGGTTGACATTCGGGGTTGTCGGTCTCATCATGAGCCCCGGGGGAGGGCAGAACATCGCAAGGTGACTGCGCGGCCACTTCAAGCTGTGGCTGCTCGCTCTGTTGGTATGCCTGCTGTTCAAAGAAATCGTTGTTCTCCATATAAGGTCAAAAGTTGTTACAGGTTATTATAATGGTTGCAAACTCCGTGCCACATTAATTGTGGGCACCACTTAATTCTGCAAATATACAACATTTATTCGAATCAACCAAAAAATGATAATATCAGCAATATTGTCCTAAATAAATTTTTTTCAGAAAAAGACAAAGGAAGTTGAAAAGAAAGTAGAAAAATACTACTTTCGTAGTGACGACCAAATCACTTCAACCTCCTTTGATATGGCAAAGATAACACTTTTTTCTCAAGTAATCGGCAAATTGCCGAAAGAAAACATCAGAAAAATAAGGGTCACCCGCAAAAACCTGTGTCTGAAATAGGCTTGAGACGATATCAATATCGATAATGCATCGTAGGATATTGATGCAGGGGATGCAGTCAAGCCAATACTTAGGCCATGGAGGGACATCGAAGATGTCAGTCGGGTCGAAGACCCGAAT
>CAMHQD010000035.1 GCA_946187345.1 uncultured Porphyromonadaceae bacterium
CGACTATATCAACGCGGTGGGCAATTATGCGAGCGGCACCGTGAGCCTGAACAGGACGTTCGCAATCGAAAGCACCTCTACTCTCGCCACGGTCGACAATATCGCCAGCGCGATGATTCGGCCAGCAGGCCTCATCTCCATCAACGCCGACATCGAGAACGGCACCATCGTTGCCGACAAAGACGTGTGCAACTTCTATGCCGGCAACCGGCAGGTAACCCTCACCGTGACGCCGGTTGAGAATTATAAACTCGACAAAATCAGTGTCACGCTCGAGCAAGACGGCAACGCCCAGGGAGCACCCGCCATGCGACGCGCAGGCGCGGAGATAGCCGTCACCAAAGTCGACGACACTACCTACACCTTTGAGATGCCCGACGGCGACGTGACCGTCAGCGCGACGTTTGCCAAAGAGGTGCCCACCTCAATCGATAGCATTGACGCCGACAGCGACAACAACGCGGTGCGCTACAACATCAATGGCCAGCGCGTGAGCGGCGACTACCGCGGCATCGTCATTGAGAACGGCAAGAAGCGAGTGGTGAGGTAGGTCTAATCCCACCCGATCGTCAAGGGGCATCAAAACAATGGTTTTGATGCCCCTTTGTCATCTTGGTAAATCCTCCCATATGCCTCTCCTAAAGGTGGGGAGAATATGAGAAAATCCCCTCGGGGTAATCGACACTTTGAGGCTGATATATTTCCACCAACGGGTATGTCTAATAGGTCTAATGAAAAAACTTTGTACTGTGTGTTTCGTACCTCGTACTTTTTTCGTAATTTTGCAAGTTGATTTTAATGACCGCCGTGCCGTTGTAGGGTACGGTGAATGTAGAACATTTAATATTTTGATGTCAGATATTAGCCGTTAGCCGTTAGTCGTTAGCCGTTAGACTCACATCTAACATCTATCATCTAACATCTTACATCTGGTATCTGACGACTGACAAACAATGATTAACATTAAATTTCCTGACGGAAGTGTGAGGCAATTCGAGAGCGGCGTTACTCCGCTGGAGATTGCCCGCAGCATCAGCGAGGGTCTGGCACGTGTAATCCTCGCGGCGTCGTTCAACGGCGAGGCGTGGGATCTGACCCGCCCCGTTATCGAGGACGGCGAAATTAAATTCTTCAAGTGGGAGGATGCCGAGGGTAAGCATGCCTTCTGGCACACGAGTGCCCACTTGCTGGCCGAGGCACTGCAGGAGTTGTATCCGGGAGTGCAGTTTGGTATCGGTCCGGCCATCGAGAACGGTTTCTACTACGACATCGACCCGGGTGAGCATCAACTCACCAGTGCCGACTTCGCGACCATCGAGAAGAAGATGGCCGAACTCGCCGCCAAGGATGAGCCGGTGGAGCGCCGTGCCATCAGTAAGCAAGACGCGCTCGACTTCTTCGGCGGCGACGGCCAGACCTACAAGTGTGAGTTGATTAGCGAGTTGGAGGACGGCCACATCACCACCTACACCCAGGGCGCGTTCACCGACCTGTGCCGCGGTCCGCACATTCCCAGCACCGGCGCCATCAAGGCAATAAAGATATTGTCGTTGGCCGGAGCCTATTGGCGTGGTGACGAGACTCGCAAGCAGATGGTGCGCGTTTACGGTATCACATTCCCCAAGAAGAAGATGCTCGACGAGTATCTGACGCTGCTTGAGGAGGCCAAAAAGCGCGACCACCGCAAGATTGGCCGCGAGATGGAGTTGTTCGCATTCTCGCCCAATGTGGGTCCCGGTCTGCCGCTGTGGCTGCCCAAGGGTGCCGCGCTGCGCAACCGCCTTCAAGATTTCTTGGCCAAGATCCAGCGCAAGTACGGCTACCAGCAGGTTGTCACGCCGCACATCGGCAACAAGATGCTTTATGTGACCAGCGGCCACTATGCCAAGTACGGCAAAGACTCGTTCCAACCCATCCACACTCCGGAGGAGGACGAGGAATATTTGCTCAAACCGATGAACTGCCCCCACCACTGCGAGATCTACCGCACGGCGCCGCGCAGTTATCGCGACCTGCCGTTGCGCTTTGCCGAGTTTGGCACCGTCTATCGCTATGAGCAGAGTGGCGAACTCCATGGCCTGACGCGCGTGCGTTGCTTCTGCCAGGACGACGCCCACCTGTTCTGTACGCCCGACCAACTCAAACAGGAGTTCCTCGGCGTGATGGACATCATCTCCTTTATATTTAAGGTGTTCGGTTTTGAGTATGAGGCTCAAATCTCCCTGCGAGATCCCAACAACCCGAGCAAGTACGTTGGCTCTGAGGAAAACTGGGAGAAAGCCGAGCGTGCCATCATCGAAGCGTGTGAGGAAAAGGGTCTTGTGGCCAAGCAGGTCACCGGCGAGGCCGCATTCTACGGCCCGAAACTCGACTTCATGGTAAAGGATGCTCTGGGTCGCCGCTGGCAGTTGGGCACCATTCAAGTGGACTACAACCTGCCGGAGCGTTTTGACCTCGAGTATACCGGTGCCGACAACCAGAAGCACCGCCCCGTGATGATTCACCGCGCGCCGTTTGGCTCTCTGGAGCGTTTCATCGCCGTGCTGCTCGAGCACACCGCCGGCAAACTGCCGCTGTGGCTCGTGCCTGATCAGGTGGTTGTGCTGCCCATCAGCGAGAAGTTCAACGACTACGCCAAGCACGTGGCCGACACTCTCAATGAGATGGACGTGCGTGCTATCGTGGATGACCGCAACGAGAAAATCGGCAAGAAAATCCGCGAGAGTGAGTTGAAATTGATACCTTATATGCTCATTGTGGGAGAAAAAGAAGCCCAAAATGAGGAAGTTTCTGTAAGAAAACAGGGCGAAGGTGATAAAGGTTCGGAAAAAATTACTACCTTTGCAGCCGCAATTCAAAGTGAAGTTGCTGCGATGACATCATTTTAATAGATTTTAGATGTTAGATTTGAGATGTCAGATGCGCATCTAACATTTAAAATCTAACATCTTACATCTAAAATCTAACATCTTACGTCTTACAAGATGCCGAACAAACCTCATTGGACCGGGCCCAAGCGCCCGTCAGCCGGCCCTCGTCCCCACCCCGACCGTCGTCGTCAAGGTGGCAAGCAAGACAAGGACCAACATGCCATCAACGACCAGATTAAGGCGCCTCAGGTGCGTCTGGTTGGAGATAACGTGGAGCCTGGCGTGTATTCCATCGCCCAGGCACGCCGCATCGCCGAGGGACTTGAACTCGACCTGATTGAGATCGCTCCCACCGCCGAGCCGCCCGTGTGCCGTGTGATGGATTACCAGAAGTTCGTCTTCCAGCAGCGCAAGCGCTTGAAGGAGCAAAAAGCCAAGGCCGCCAAGGTTGTGGTGAAGGAAATCCGTTTCGGACCGCAAACCGACGACCATGACTATAACTTCAAACTCAAGCATGCCCAGGGCTTCCTTCAAGAGGGCGCCAAGGTGAAGGCCTATGTCTTTTTCAAGGGCCGCTCAATCCTCTTTAAGGAGCAGGGTGAAGTGCTCTTGCTGCGCTTTGCCAACGACCTTGAGGACTTGGGACGTCTCGACCAGATGCCCGTGCTTGAGGGCAAGCGCATGACTATCATCCTCTCGCCCAAGAAGCCCGGCAGCGCCAAGAAAAAAGACGACGCTCCCGCCGCCGAGGAGTAACGTAGTAACGAAAAACTGTGGACGTCAGGCTTGGTAAGTGCCTGCGCCCCGACTTATTAATAACATTTTAAAAACAAACTAAAAAATGCCGAAAGTTAAAACTAATTCCGGTGCCAAAAAAAGGTTCACCTTTACCGGAACAGGTAAGATCAAGCGTCGTCACGCTTTCAAGAGCCACATCTTGACCAAGAAGACCAAGAAGCAGAAGCGCAACCTGCGCCACAGCGCTATCTTGGATCGCGACAACGTCGCCAACGTGCGTCTGTTGCTTTGCAAGAAGTGACAACTTCCCCGCGTATAACGCGCGAGATCTACACTTTTCAACCAACCAACATTATTAACCGGATGTGCAGCAAGAAAGAGTTCGGATTGGCGCAAGCCTTCTGACCGCTGACATTCACAAAGTCTTTTTTTTAAGATGCCAAGATCAGTCAATCACGTTGCATCACGTGCAAAACGTAAGAAAATCCTGAAACTTACACGTGGCTACTACGGTGCCCGCAAGAACGTTTGGACCGTCGCCAAGAACACTTGGGAGAAGGGTCTCACCTATGCCTACATCGACCGCAAGAAGAAAAAGCGCAACTTCCGTGCGCTTTGGATCCAGCGCATCAACGCCGCCGCTCGCTTGGAGAACCTCTCCTACAGCAAGCTCATGGGTCTCATCCACAAGGCCGGCATCGAGATTAACCGCAAGGTGCTTGCCGACCTGGCCATGAACAACCCCGAGGCGTTCAAGGCCGTTGTCGCTAAGGCTAAGCAGGCCTAATGTTGTTGTGACATCAAGCCACACGGCGTGATTGTTGTCACGCTACGGCAAGCCACACGGAGGCATTGTCCATCACGGATAATGCCTCCGTTGATATATACTTGTTGACCGTCTGGAGGGGGTGGCGGGAGGACAAAAAAACTTCAAAAAAGTTTTGCTATCACAAGGATAATTGCTACCTTTGCACTCTGCAAACAAGCAAACAGACTATTCAACCGATAATTAGCATATTATGGGATTTTTCTCAATCACTCAAAACATAGCTGTTGACCTCGGAACGGCCAACACCATCATTATCCACGACGACAAAATCGTTATCAACGAGCCGAGTGTCGTCGCTCTCGAGACCAAAACCGGTAATCTCAAGGCGGTGGGCGACAAGGCTCGCGCCATGCAGGGCAAGGTGCCGGAGGGCATCATGACAGTCCGTCCGTTGCGTGATGGCGTCATCGCCGACTTTAACGCCGCTGAACTCATGATTCGCGGCATGATTAAGAAGGTGAGCAAGAAGAACCACTGGTTCTCTCCCTCGCTGCGTATGGTCGTCTGTATCCCCAGCGGTTCGACCGAGGTCGAGCGCCGCGCGGTGCGCGACAGCAGTGAGCATGCCGGCGGCCGTGAGGTCTACATGATTTACGAGCCCATGGCGGCAGCCCTTGGCATCGGTATTGATGTTCTCGCGCCGGAAGGCAACATGATTGTTGACATAGGCGGCGGTACGACCGAAATCGCAGTTATTTCTCTCGGCGGCATCGTCAGCAACAAGAGCATCCGCATCGCCGGCGACGACCTCACCGAGGATATTCAGGAGCATATGCGCCGTGTGCACAACGTCAAGGTGGGCGAGCGCACAGCCGAACTTATCAAAATCAACGTTGGCAGTGCGCTCACCGAACTTGAGAACCCGCCCGAAGACTACGTCGTCCATGGCCCGAACCAGATGACGGCCCTTCCGATGACCGTGCCCGTCTCTTATCAGGAGATTTCGCAGTGCATCGAGAAGTCGATCAGCAAGATTGAGGCCGCCGTGCTCAGCGCTCTCGAGCAAACGCCCCCCGAACTTTATGCCGACATCGTCAAGAACGGTGTCTATCTCACCGGTGGCGGCGCATTGTTGCGTGGCCTTGACACCCGCTTGACCAACAAGATTGGCATCCAGTTCCATGTGGCCGAGGAACCGCTGCTGGCCGTTGCACGCGGCACCGGCGTCGCGCTCAAGAATATCCATCACTTCCCATTCTTAATGCGTTGACGCGCGCTTCGGGTGATGCGAATTGCATGCCCACCGCGTGCCGCACAGCCTTGCCGTCATGAAGAATCTCATCGACTTCTTCCTGCGTCATAGTGCCTGGGCCGTATTCCTCTTGTATGCGGTCCTAAGCATTGTTATGCTCGTCGGTAGCCGCAATCCTTATCAACAACGGGTATGGCTGACAAGTGCCAACGCTGTGAGTTCGACCGTTTATGGCGCCATGGGCGCCGTGACTGGCTATTTTAATCTGCACTCAATCAATGCTGACCTTGAGCAACGCAACGCGGCGTTGGAGATGGAGTTGGTGGACTTGCGAATGCAGTTGCGCGAACTGCGGCTGCAGTTGCCGGATAGTACATTTGACCAGCCATCGCTTAACAATTACCGATTGCTGCCGGCATTGGTGATCAGCAACAGTGTGGCACTCACTCACAACCATGTGACAATTGACCGTGGCAGTGCTGACGGCCTTGAGCCGCAAATGGGTGTCGTGGATCGCGGTGGCGTGGTTGGCGTTGTTGAGGTTACGTCTTCACACGCCGCAAGGTTGATTTCGCTTCTTAATCCGGATATCAGCGTGTCGTGCAAACTCAAAGACAGCGACTATTTCGGTCGTCTTATTTGGGAAGGCGGCGATCCCCGTTACGCCACACTTGACCAGTTGCCCAAGCACACCGTTTATGAGGTAGGGGACACGATTGTCACGAGTGGTTATAGTGATATGTTTCCAGAAGGTATCCGCGTGGGTACCGTCGTGGGTAAAGCCCATGAGGTGAGCGCCGGCGATGTGCAGTTGCGCATTAAGTTGGGTACAGACTTTAGCCGTTTGAGCGAAGTGCGTGTAATCGTTAACGGCCGCTCGGCCGAGTTGCGCAAGTTAGAGAACGGCAACTTGCCTGAAAGCGACAAGAGCAAAACGCCAGTCGGCACTTACTCCAATTCTTCACGGCCATGACTAAGACCATTATCCACTTTATTCTGCTTGCTGTGGTATTGCTGCTGGTCCAGGTAGTGTGCAACAAGGTGATGCTGTTGGGCATAGCGATGCCCATCGTGTTCATCTATGTGATAATGCGTCTGCCGGTTAGTCTCCACGTCAATTGGGTGCTTACCATAGCCTTCCTGTTGGGGCTGATTGTTGATGTGTTCAATGACACGCCGGGTATGAACGCGCTCTCGTGCACACTGTTGGCAGCCCTGTGTCGGCCGATGTTCCGCGCTTACGCTCCACGCGATATACAGGAAGATGGTTTGTTGCCGTCCATGTTGTCGATGGGGGGGTGGTCTTATTTTAAGTATGCCCTCACATTGACACTCTTCTATGTCGCGGTGCTTTTCCTTATTCAGGCATTCACCCTGCGTGACTGGCTTCTCACACTGGAACGCATCGGCGCGAGCGCGGCTCTCTCTCTCGTCTTGATTTTAGGAATCGACAGCCTTGTGAATACCGGCCATGGAGAAGGACTATAGCCTGGAGAAACGCAAGTGGCTCGTAGTGGCGTTGGTGGTGGCGGTTGTCGTGCTGTTTGCCGCCAAACTGTATGACTTGCAACTTGGTGACAATAACTACGGTGACGCCGCGGCATCCAATGCTTATCTCAATCGCACTATCTATCCGGATCGAGGACTGATCTACGACCGTGAGGGGCGACTGGTGGTCTACAACCAGCCGGCCTATGATCTCGTGATTATTCCCAAAGACCTGAAAGCGTTTGACACTCTTGACTTATGCCAAACCTTGCAAGTACCCATTGAGGAACTGAGGCAGCGCATCAATACCTTGAAGGATGGCCGCAAGTATTCGGGCTACGTGCAACAAGTGCTCATGCGCCATCTCGCGCCGGAAGTGATTGGCCGTTTGCAGGAGAAACTGTTTCGCTTCCCTGGCTTTTACATCGCCCAACGGGTGCTGCGCCAGTATAACTACACTTGTGGCGCCAATATTCTGGGAGACATACGCGAAGTGAACCAGAATGACATCATGGCCGATGACTATTACCGCCCGGGTGACTATACCGGCGACTTGGGCGTGGAGAAGAGTTACGAGCATTGGCTGCGAGGTGTTAAGGGCAAGGAAATCTTTATGCGTGACGCGTTCGGCCGTCTGCAGGGACGATTTCATGACGGGCGTGACGACGTGGCGCCTGAGGCCGGCAAAGACTTGAAACTGAGCATCGACTTTGAGTTGCAAAAGTTGGGCGAGCACCTCATGGAGGGGAAAATCGGAGCTATCGTCGCCATCGAGCCAAAGACTGGCGAGGTACTATGCCTCGTGTCCAGTCCGGGCTATGACCCTGCGTTGCTCGTGGGGCGCGAGCGCAGCAAGAACTATGCGATGCTGCTCACCAATCATTACAAGCCGCTCTACGACCGCGCCATCATGGCAAGTTATCCGCCTGGCTCAACGTTCAAGCCCACCCAGGGACTCATCTTCCTGCAGGAGGGTATCATCACCACAGAGACGGCCTATCCCTGCTCACGCGGCTTTATCAGCGGTGGTATGCGTGTCGGTTGCCACGGTCACGGTTCGCCGCTGCCGCTCAAGCCGGCGCTCGCCACGTCGTGCAACGCCTACTTCTGTTGGGGCTTCAAGCGCATGATGGACAACGGGCATAAGAAATATGCTTCAACTCGCGACGCGTTTGAGGTGTGGAAGCGACACATGGTGTCGATGGGCTATGGTTATCGTTTGGGTATTGACCTGCCAGGTGAGAGCCGTGGCTTTATTCCCAACTCCAACTTCTATGACAAGATGAAGAAAGGGCAGTGGAATTCCTATTCGATTATCAGTGACGCCATCGGTCAGGGTGAGATACTTGCCACTCCGTTGCAAATCGCCAATCTGGGAGCCACCATCGCCAACCGCGGTTACTACATCACGCCGCATGTGGTCAAGGAAATCATGGGAGTGGGCATCCTCAAGAAAAACCGCGAGCGGCACGACCCCACAATCGACAAGCGCTACTATGATGACATTGCCATGGGAATGCGTATGGCCGTGACAGGCGGCACTTGCCGCGGGGCCAACCTGCCCGGGTTTGAGGTGTGTGGTAAGACAGGTACCGCCCAGAACCCTCATGGCCGCGATCACTCGGTGTTTATGGGTTTCGCGCCGATGAACGATCCGCAAATCGCCATATGTGTCTACGTTGAGAACGCCGGCTTTGGAGCCACTTTTGCCGTGCCCATCGCCTCGCTTGTGCTCGACCAATATCTCAACCGCAACAACGGCGGTCTCTCGCCGGCACGTCAAGCCGCGGCCAATGCTATGGCCTCACGGCACACCGTGCCGGGCTATACGCCCATCTTTTCCGCACCCAAGCGCCCTGATACAGCGGCTGACTCTCCGTCGACGGCCGCAACCCACAGTAAAACCGATTCCGCAACCGTCAAAAGCCTCGACAAGCAATGAGCCAATTACGCATCAATAGCGCCGACGACAAGTCGCTGCCACGCTACATCGATTGGGTGACGCTCGTCTTGTATTTTGTGATGGTTGTGGCCGGCGCGGTGAGCATCTATGCCGCCACCAACAGTCATTACACGCTCGAAGCGCTGTTCTCGTTTGACCAGAATTCTGGCAAACAGTTGCTATGGGCGGGCTTGTCGTTTGTGCTTGGCCTGGCATTGCTACTAATAGACAAACGTTTGTATGATGCCTACGCCTACCCGTTCTACGCGCTGATGATTGTTCTGCTGGTGGTGACAGCGTTCATCGCCCCTGACATCAAAGGCTCGCGTTCATGGCTCTCGTTGGGGCCTGTGAGCCTGCAGCCGGCCGAGTTTGCCAAGAGTGCCACGGCTCTATGTCTGGCCAAATTATTCGACACATACGGCTTTAAACTCAACAACTGGAAGAGTTATGCGATCGCCGGCGGCATCATTTTGTTGCCGATGATATGTATTGTGTTGGAACATGAGACGGGCAGCGCGCTTGTTTACTCATCGTTGCTGTTGGTGCTCTACCGTGAAGGAATGAGTGGATTGGTGTTGTTCGCTCTTGCAAGCGTTGTGGCTTACGCCATCTTGGCACTGAAGTTTGCCTCGCTCACGCTGTTGGGCATCCCGATGGGCATCGCCTTGTGCTTTATCGTTGCAATGGTGCTCACTGTGGCAATGTTGTTGTTCTACTGCCGATCCTTGACTTTGGGACGCAACGTGGCTTTCTGGTATGGCGGTACGGGGCTTCTTGTGTGGCTGCTTTCGCTTGCCGGCGTCAGCGTCAATGGTTGGGTTTACTTTGGCCTGGTAATAGCCGTCTCGGTGTTGTATCTGCTTTTTGGTATGCTTCGCGACGACTTGCGGCGCGTGGCGTTAACCACCGGTTTTCTTGTGGCCTCAGTGGCATTCAGCCTCGTTGTGGACTACGCTTTCTCAAGTATGGCGATGTACCAGCAAAAGCGTATTCTCGTCACGCTTGGCGTTGAGGATGACCCCAAGGGCTACGGATACAACGTGCGGCAGAGCCAGATTGCCATCGGGTCCGGCGGACTGACGGGCAAAGGCTTCATGGAGGGAACACAAACAAAACTGAAGTTTGTGCCGGAGCAACACACTGATTTTATTTTCTGCACAATAGGGGAGGAGCAGGGCTTTATCGGCTCAATGGCGGTCTTGTTGCTGTTCGCGGCGTTGATTTTGCGCTGCATTGTCATCGCCGAGCGCCAGCATTCCACATTTGCCCGCGTCTATTGCTACTGCGTGGCCTGTTACCTGCTTTTCCATTTGTTTATTAATATAGGCATGGTATTGGGCATCACGCCGGTGATTGGTATTCCGCTGCCGCTATTCAGCTACGGCGGTTCATCGATGTGGGGGTTCACATTGCTCTTATTTATCATGCTGCGTCTGGACGCCGACCGCTGATGCCGGCTGTAGAATGTATGTGACACGCGGCAAGCGCGTATCATCAGAGGCGTATGAGGGGGTGAATAATTGCAGTAGGTAGGGAAGTGGCCTCTGTTCCAAATTTCCGATATGCCATTTCTGTCATCATCGCCAAATAGAGTCAAGATTGCCCTTCCTCTAAACAAAAATCCTATTATAGTCAACGCCGTCCGATTGTCATAATCCGACAACCGGACGGTGTCGCTTATCTCTATTTTTTTGAGTCAAAAATCCGACTGAAGTTTCAAGAGTTGTGGATATAGTCGTTGCCCTTATAATCAACGGGTTATGTTGATAGGTGGTCTCTGTGATGCTTGCTCAACTCATTGAGAGTGGCTTGTACTGTATTGCCGGGCGAGTTATGTGAAAAAATCGCACGGAAAACGCGTTGAGGTTCTAAAAAATCAACGTTGGCATTTTTACCAGAGATTTGGTGGGGGAGTTTGCAATTTTGAATATTGAATTGCACTCTATCGTGAGATTGATTTGCGGATGTGTGTTTGTGAATGTTGATAGTATCGTCGTGATTGTAAACGGCATCGGCTGGGCTGAATTGCCGATGTAAATGTGAATTTGTGTCCGCAACCATTCTCAAAGCCATATTTATTGGCATTAACTTTTTTATACAAACGCTATAAATTGCAGAAATTCAATAAAATAGTGGCAATAATTAGAGCGATGGTTGATGTGGGATTTGCAAAATTGACATCATTGAGTTTGTCTTTTGGAACAATAATGATGTTTAATTGTTATAAGTGATTGTATGCGAACAAAATAGTTTGAATTTTACGCAAACTGCTTTAATATTTTTGTCGCGCATTTGCCATCGCTGCTGTTTGTTGTTTCAAAACCGAGTTTGTTCTGTGAAATTTGAGATTTAGCGTTAAAAATTTGCATATCTCAACGATAGTATGTAAATTTGCAAACTCAAACAGATGACCTAAATTATTTACAAAATGGATATCGTAAGCCGTCTGAAGCTCTTTCTACAGCAAAATGGCATCGCTAACTCTCAGTTTGCCGACAACTGCCAGATTCCCCGCCCTACCCTCTCGCAGATCCTTAACGGTCGAAACAAGAAGGTGAGTGACGAAGTGATTGCTAAGATACACCATTCCTACCCGTCGCTGAACGTGATGTGGCTCATGTTTGGTGATGGTGAAATGTTTGTTCCAAATGCGAACATGGATGACGTGCGTCCGTCTAAACCTGCCGAGAGTCAGTCAGACGATAATTTTATTTCAGGCGGTCGTCAAAATCAAAATCTCAGGCAACATTCATCCATCAATTTTGATGATGAGGAGCAGACGCTGTCAGTGGCCCGCCAGCGATCTTCAGCGTCGCCTGCCCAGGCCGATGTCATGCAGGCCATGCTTGGCATGATGAGCGGCGGCGCTTCGCATCCGCGCCGTGGTGACTCGTCAAAGCGCCGTGTGGAGAGCATAATGGTCTTCTATAGTGACAATAGTTTTGAGGTATTCAAACCAGCAACCTAATCATTAACATATCCCTTAAAAACAAGAAGCGGCACTATTGTTCTTTATTGACAACAGTGCCGTTTTATTCGAAAATATACCGATTTTCCAAGTCGGAGACTTGGTTGTGTGCGAAACCCTACGAATAGGATGCTTGCGGTTGTTTAATTGCCCTGAAAGAATGGTTTCAAGTCGCGGAGTTTAGTAATCCAGATAGAGTGGAGGTGATACGGTTCAAGCCGTCAAGCAGGCGGGCGCGTTGTGTGGCCATGTTGATTCGGATATATCCCTCGCCGGCCGCGCCGTACATCGTGCCACTATTCACCTGAACGCGGCCGCGTTCGAGCAGCAGTTCGGTGACGTTGTCGCTTGTCATGCCTGTGGCGCGGATGTCTACCCATGCAAGGTATGTGCCCTCGAGCGGCATTACAGTCAGTTGCGTCAATTCGCGCTTGAAGTGGTCGCGGAGCGCGTCGTAGTTGCCCTTGATGTAGTGATTGAGTTCGTCGAGCCACGGTTCGCCGTGGCGGTAGGCGGCGATGTGCGCCTCTGCGCCGAAGGGGTTTATGTCGCACGTCTCGTGGATGTTGATGGCCTTGTCGATGGCGGCACGCCAGTCGGCGCGTGGCACGATGATGTCGGCGGCCTGCAATCCCGCAATGTTAAAGCACTTGCTGGGAGAGCAGCATACCACGGCATTGGTGGAGAGATCATCGTCGAGAGTCCCGTATGGCGTATAGGCGTTGCCTGGCATTGCGAGTTCGCAGTGAATCTCATCGCTGACAACTGCCACATCGTGTCGGCGGCAGATGCGTCCGATGGCGGTCAATTCCTTCCGGTTCCAAAGACGTCCGCCGGGGTTGTGCGGGTTGCATAATATGAGCAAACGGGTTGTGGGTAACGCCGCCGCGCGCTCCACGGCCTCGATGTCGATGCGGTACATGCCATTTGCATTATCTACAACGAGCGGCACCTCGACCGTGTGGCAGCCATTGTTGGTCACACAAGTGAAAAAACAGTTATAGACGGGAGTGAGCAACATCACCCCGTCGCCGGGCGAGGTGAGGGCGCGCACGATAGCGCTCAAGGCCGGCACCACGCCGGTGGTGTAGAGCATCCACTCGCGCTCGATGCGCCAATTGTGGCGACGCGCAAACCAGTCGATGGTGGCTTGATAATATTCGTCGGGTACGCGCTCGTATCCGAACACGCCATGCTCCAAGCGGCGGCGCAGGGCCTCCTTAATCGGCGGCGCCGCCTCAAAGTCCATGTCTGCCACCCACATGGGGAGCACATCGTCGGGGACGTTGTCCCACTTATAGCAACCACTGCCGCGGCGCTCGGTGATTTTGTCAAAATTGTACAACTCGCAATTCATGATTTTCCAACTTTTAGTTCTCGAAAACTCACAATTTCTATTTGTTGGACACCACAATTTGGCAGTCGGCCGGAGCCTTGATGTTCTCGTCAAGGATAATCTGGCCGATGCTGTCGGCAACGATGCGGCCCGAGGTGGGGTTCTTCACGCCGGCGATGTGGCCGCGGATATCGGCGTTGACGGTTGAGTACTCAAACATCAGGTCGCTGTCGTCGCCAAAGGTGCAGTTCTCCAGCACGAGCCCGTCGGCATAGCATAGCAACTGTTGGCCATTGAGGTGGCAATTCACCAATCGCAGGTTCTTGCTGTGCCAACCGAGGAACTCGCCATCAATCTCGCTGTCGATAACTGTCACATTCTCCACCTCCCAGAACGCGTCTTTGGTGGTGATGCGGGCATTGCGGATAACGACGTTTTTGGCGTACTGAAAGACATACTTGCTGTCGCTCACCAGGCCGTCAATGTCGACGTCGGTGCAGCCCATGAAGGGGTAGGTGCCATCGTGGAGGGTAACATCGCGCAACTTTAGGCCGCGCACGTTCCAGAAGGTCTCGTCGGCATCGTTGATGGTGACGTGCTCCAGAGTGAGGTCGTTCATCTCGCGGAAGAACTTGGGGGCGTCAATCACGGTGTCGCGCATCGTCATGTGGTTGCTGTACCAGATGGCCGAGCGGGCGCCGGCCTCAAAGTGGCAACCGGTGACGAGCGAGCGCTCAACGTGCCACAGGGGGTATTTGCCGATAAAGCGGCAGTCGACACACTCGATGTCGCTACACTCCTTGATGGCGCTCTCGCCCTCGTTGATGGTGACGCGCTCCAGGCGCACGCCGTGGCTCTCGAATAGCGGCCGTTCGCCGCCAAACTCTTTATCCTTAATATAATTCATAATTCACAATTCATAATGCATAATTAAAGAGCGACCAACTACACGCTAAAGGTATTTCAAACGGAGGCGCACCAGGAAGATGGTGCCGCGCAGGCAAAGTTCGATGCACATGGCAAGCCAAACGCCAGTGAGGCCCATCGTGCCCACAAGCAGCGCGCTGAGTGATAGCCGGACCAACCACATACTGCCAAGATTCATCCAGCATGGAACAAGGGTGTCGCCGGCACCAACCATCACGCCGTAGCACACGATTGCCGCACCAAATAGCGGTTCGGCCCACGCCTCGATGCGCAACACCCGGGCACCCAGGTCAACGACCTCGGGCACCGGGCTCATGACACCCATCATGAATGTGGCACCGTGATAGAGCAAGACTCCCATTAGGGCCATGATGACCATACCGCTGCCCACGGTGATGATGGAGAAAGAGCGCACCAAGTCGCGGCGACCGGCACCGGTGCTCTGGCCGATGAGTGTGGTGGCGGCATCGCCGATGCCGTAGCCGGGCATATAGCAGACGCTCTCGGCAGTGATGGCGAACGCGTTTGCGGCGAGCGCGACACTGCCCAACGGGGCGACGATGGCTGTGATGACGATGGCGGCGCCGCTCATCAGGGTGTGCTGCAAGCCCATAGGGAAGGCGATGTGCCACGCGCGCTTGAGGGTGGATGGTTGTGGACGGAACGAGCCGCTGTCTTGGGTGAGCCGCAACTCGCGCGACCGGAATGCCGCGTAGCCCAGCATCATCACGGCCACCAAGCCCTCGGCGAGCATTGTGCCCAAGGCCGCGCCTTCCACGCCGAGGCCCGCGCCGGGCATAGAGAATGTCGTGCCGGCGAATGACAACTCGCGCGTCGGGAAAATCAACAGGAAGTTGAACACCACGTCGAGCACACACATGAGGATGTTCAACAGGCTTGGCACCTTCATGTTGCCGCTACTGCGCAGCATGCCTCCGGCGAGGAATTCCATCTCGAGCAGCGGGATGCCGAGCATCAGTATCATGAAGTAGCGGCCGGCTTGCGGGGCAATGGCATCACTGCCGCCCAGCCAGTGAGGCAGGCTGTGGCTGATGGCGACACCGGCAAGCGCGACGAGAGCCGTGAGCAGCAGGCAGGCGACAATGGCCTGGCGGAAGACATTGCGGGCATCGGCATCGCGCTTGGCGCCGAGCAGGTGGGCCACCTGCACACTGAAGCCTGTTGCCACCGCGCCACACACGCCGCCAAAGAGCCAAATCGAGGTTGACACCAACCCGATGGCGGCACTGTCATCGGCACCGAGTTGGCCAACCATCGCCGAGTCGATATACATCATCAGTATTGTCGACAACTGGGCGAGGATGGCGGGCGTGCTGAGTTGCGCCGTGAGCAGCAGTTGCTGCCGCAGCGACATCGGTTCGCCATTGCGAATCATTGCCATCAGTCCGTCCTTGGTTTGCTTTGGGCTCATCGTTTTCAGGAAATGCGATACAAAAGTAGTAAAAAAGTGCGAGACCGGGAGCGATTTTAATTATTTTTATACAATCATGAATATATGGAGACTGATTAAAAATTCCTCGCAAATCTCAAATGGACGAAATGGATGATTGCTATCTAAATTTATATATATATTTGTAGAAAAATTTTTAACTGTAACTTTAACACTATGAAACAGAGAATTTTTGTTTTAATGGTCACATTGGCGGCTATGGTATCGCTCACCGCCTGTGGCTGGAAGTCCTATGACGGCAAGTCAAAGGACGAGGTGATGAAAATCGCCTATGAGAACGGACAGAAGTGGGGACAACTGAATGGTCTCAAAGATTTGGACCAAATGATTGAGGCGTTCAAGGCGCAGAGTTTTGGCTCCTCAATGAATGATGAGGACAACAAGGTATTCATGGCGGCACGCGACGAGGCTATCCGCGGTGCGGTGGATGCTTTCATGGATGTGTTGAAAGTCACCGGCAACTCCATCGGTGGCTATGGTATCGACATGACTCCTCAAGAGTTGGTCTCTGTTATGGCGCAAAACACAAAAGGCGGTTCTGACAAATCAAAAGACCCGTCAGAATGTGAGGGGGAAAGAAGCCTTGACTTTCCGGTGACTGAAAGACATATCGGGATTAATCCAGCTTATATAGACTTTTCTGAGCCTGTTGCAACCTCTGGTTCATGGAACAACGTAAAACCGAAACGCTTGTATGGTGAAATAGAATTTGGTTTTGGAAAACAAGCTGTCGTCACGGGACTGGCTCAGATCGCCATTGATAAAATTAGTGAAAAAGTGGTGAAGTTGGGTAAGCCTGTAAAAAAGATTGAAAAAATGCTTTACGACCGCTATCTTGTTTCAATCGATGTAATTTCCACCGGTGCTGACATCTGTCTTGTCTATATAAGAGATAATAATCTCGAGAGTAATCGCAATGGAAAATTTATGGCAGTAATTTTTCTTTGCCATGAGGAGGGTGTTAAAGAAGTGTTATCATACTTTGATGTGAGTTGGCCGTAAGATAATCTGTCGCGGTTAAATTGTGGAAACTGATAAAAAGTCAAGGCTTAAGCCTTGACTTTTTTTGTTTAGATATGGCAAATACCGATTTTTCTGTGTATCTTTGCGGTGAAAAACATTCTATCTATGGAGCAGAGACGCATATACCCTGTGGGGATACAAGACTTTGAGGTTGTCCGCAACCGTGGCATGGTGTATGTCGACAAGACGGCATACGTTTACCGTATGGTGCACGATGGAGCCGAAACGGTGTTCCTCAGTCGGCCTCGACGCTTCGGCAAGACGCTGCTGTGCAACACGTTGAAGCATTTCTTCCTCGGGCACCGCGACCTTTTCAAGGGGCTGGCCATCGACAGTCTCGAGACAGAGTGGACTGTCTATCCCGTCTTCCACTTCGACATGTCGCGTTGCAAGAGCGACAACATCGACGAGGTGCGGAAATTGATCAACGGCATGCTCATGCAATATGAGGCCCAGTTGGGCATCAGCGAGCCGATGGATTCTCTCGGCGGCCGGCTGCAAAACCTTGTCTACGAGGCGCACCGGCAAAGTGGCCAAAAGGCTGTGCTCATCTTCGATGAGTACGACTCGCCGGTGCTCAACGTCATTGATAACGACAAGATGCTGGGCGAAATGCGGTCGCTGTTCAACACGTTCTACGGGCCGGTGAAGTCGATGTATGAGCACCTGCGCTTTGTGTTCATCACGGGCATCACCAAGTTCTCGCAGATGAGCATCTTCTCCTCAATAAACAACATCAGCAACATCACGATGGACGCCGCCTACGAGGGCATCTGCGGCATCACGGCCGATGAGTTGGAGCAATACTTCGCGCCGGACATTGAAGAACTCGCGACGAACCTGAGTTGCACGCCCGAGCAGGCCCTGCAACGGTTGCGCGACCGCTACGATGGCTACCACTTCTCCAAACGTCTCACCGATGTCTACAACCCGTTCAGCCTTGTCAACGCCTTCAACAAAATGGACCTGGGCTACTATTGGTTTGACAGCGCCACGCCATCGTCGCTCATCAAGATAATGGACCACTATCAGTTCCGTCTTGACGACATCGAGGGTGGCGCGATGATGGAAAGCACTTTCAATCAGCCGTTTGACAATTTCGATAATCCAATTCCAATCCTCACCCAGAGCGGCTATCTCACCATCAAGGACTATGAGTGGGAAGAGGATGTCTATACCATCGGCATTCCCAATAAGGAGGTCTATGACGGCCTGTATAACTGCTTGATGGCTCGCTATCTCAACAAAAACCAGGTGGCCAACGACGGCATACAGATAGCGGTGTGGCGAGCCATGCGCGACGACGACATCGACGCGGCGCTGCGTGCCGTGCAGAGTTACCTGGCCGCGCTGCCCTATGACCTGAGCAACAAGACCGAGAAGGACTACGAGACAATCTTGCGCGTGCTCTTCGACGGCCTGGGCATCAAGGTGGACTCCGAGGTAAAGAACGCCACCGGCCGCTGCGACGTGGTGTTGAAGTCCAAGACGACAGTCTATGTGCTCGAGTTGAAACTTGACGGTAACGGCACCATAGATGACGCCTTGGCGCAAATCGACGAGAAGAACTACCTCATCCCCTATTGGAACGACCCGCGCCCCAAGGTGAAAGTGGGCGTGCTCGTCGACCCGACGCGCCGCACCATCACCGAGTGGCGCGTGGCACGATAGCATGTAGCATGGACTAACGACTACCGACTAATTTCTAATGATGCGAGCCACTTTCTTGTCAATATTATTAGTGACGGGATGGATTGCGGCGACAGCCGACATTATCCATCGCGATGACGTTAACCTGGATGGGACAACCGACGTGGGCGACGTGAACACCGTGCTGGGCAGTTTGCTCGACGGTACGGGCGACTTGGCTCGCAGCGACGTGAACGGCGACGGCCTGGTGGATGTGGGCGACGTGAACGCCGTGCTGGAGTGTATCCTCACCGGCGGCCATGTGGTGGAGCGCACGGGCTATGACTTTGTGTGGGACTACGACCAGATACCCGAGGTGCACCTCGAAGTGGGCGTTGACGACTGGAACCGGCTACTGCTGGCCTATGACGCCGACCGCCTCACGAAACTCTATATACCGGCCAACTTGACGTTTGTGCAGCGCGGCCAAGTGACGCGCGTCGACAGCATCGGGTTGCGCATCCGCGGCAACGGTTCGCGACACCGCCCCGAGGGCAAGACCGGCGAACTGCACAAGGCTGGCTCCACAACGTGGCACTCGGTGGGTTGGGGTGTGAACCTGCGCAAGTATGTCAAAGACGAGGCCCACACGCTGAAGGGCATCCGCAAGATTTGGCTGCGCTACGGCTACAACGAGCCGACCCACGTGCGCGAGATGTATTGTTACCGCCTCTATGAGGAATTTGGCGTGAAGTGCGTGCCACGCATCACATTCTGCAACGTGGGCATCCACGTGGAGGGCGATGAGCGCGAGGCCAACTATGGAGCGTTCTACATCATGGAGCCTATCGACGACCGCTTCCTCAAGGACCGCAGCGACTACTTTGGCGGCAGCGACGGCTACTTGTGGAAGTGCGGCAAGGGCGAGGCCGACTTGAAGTTCAAGTATGACGAGATGTTTGGCTGGGACGACAACGGCGAGATGGACGAGCGCCCATACGTGTTGAAGACCAACACGTCACAGTTCAAACAAGCCAAACGTCAGATGAGTGCTTTTATCAACAATCTGTTGACGCTTGGCGAAGCCGAGTTCCACGACTGGATAGCGACAGTGACCGACGTGCCGATGCTGCTGAAGACTTACGCCATAATGGTTGCCATCGGCAACTGGGACGATTATTGGAACAATTCCAATAACTACTACCTCTACTTTAACAGCACTAATCAGAGCGACTATAAAGTGTTTTTCATTCCTTACGACTTGGATAACACGTTGGGCTGTTCGCGCATCGTTGGCAATGTTGTCGACACCGGTCGGCATGACCCGATGACTTGGGGCCAGGAGCACAACCTGCTCATCGCGCGGCTGATGCACCACTCGGACTATCGCGAACTTTACAAAAGTTACCTCAAGGAGTTGGTAAACACGCCCGGTGCGCTGATGGACCCGGCGACGAGCATGACGCGCGTGGCCGAGTGGATGGCGTTTATCAAGCCGTTGTTTCCCAGTGACTTGGATCGCGACAACCACATCTATGACGGACCCAACGAGATGAGCAACATCAAGACTTACCGCCTGACCTATGGCACCGACAAAGAGAATTATTTCAAAGTGCGCAAGCACGTTATTGACAGCATACCGTAATGTTTAAGGATTTCAATTATTACGCGCCCACCCGTGTGGTGTTCGGGCGCGAGAGCGAGGAGCAAGTGGCCTCGCTTGTGAAACAATATGGCGGCAGCCGTGTGCTGCTGCACTACGGCGGCGGCAGCGCGGTGCGCAGCGGACTGCTGGACAAGATGCGCTCGCTGCTCAATAAGGCCGGGATAGCGACCGTGGAACTTGGCGGCGTGGTGCCCAACCCGCTGCTGAGCATGGTGCGCCGCGGCATTGAACTGTGCCGTGCCGACGGGGTGGACTTCATTCTGGCCATCGGCGGTGGCAGCGTGATTGACAGTGCTAAAGCCATCGCCTATGGTGTGCCCTACACCGCCGGCGACGTGTGGGATTTCTGGGAGGGGAAGGCTGTGCCCACGGCCACGGTGCCACTGGGCTGCGTACTGACCATTCCGGCGGCAGGCAGCGAGATGAGCAGTTCGTGTGTAATCACGCGCGACGACACACTGGTCAAGCGCGGCATCAACAGCGACCTGTGCCGTTGCCGATTTGCCATCATGAATCCCGAGCGCACCTTCACGCTGCCGGCCTATCAGACGGCGGCCGGCGCGACGGACATCATGATGCACACCATGGAGCGTTACTTCACTCGACTGGACGGCATGACGCTGACCGACGCTATCGCCGAGGCACTGCTGCGCACGGTGATGGAGAGCGCGACCGTCGTGCTGCGTGACCCCACCAACTACCAGCACCGTGCCCAACTGATGTGGGCCGGCAGTTTGTCGCATAACGACTTGACGGAGTGCGGCTACGAGAAGGATTTTGCCACGCACCGCCTTGAGCATGAGTTGAGCGCTGAGTTTGGTGTGACCCACGGCGCGGGCTTGGCTGCTCTATGGGGCAGTTGGGCACGCTTCGTGTTGCCGGGTCACGAGGCGCGCTTTGCCGGTTTCGCCGCGCGCGTGATGGGAATTGAGCCTGCCGGAGATGATGCCACAACGGCGCTTGCCGGCATCAAGGCTGTGGAGTCGTTCTTCCGCGGCATCGGTATGCCCGTCAGTATCGTCGAACTTATTGGCCGCAGTGTCACCGATGACGAGATTGATAAGATGGTGAACCGCTGCAGTCGTGGCGGCACGTTCACGATTGGCTCGATGGTGAAGATGGGCCCGATGGAGATGGCTGCTGTTTATCGTGCCGCAAACCATTAAATATTCAATTATGTCGTGTTTTAGAGTTTTATTGGCGATTATTCTGCCGCCGCTCGCTGTGCTTGATCGTGGGTGCGGCTCTGTCATTATTGTCTCCTTACTCACGTTGTGCGGCTGGGTGCCGGGCGTGATAGGTGCCCTCATTATCCTCAATAAGAACGAGTGATTTGTTACATCATGACAACACGTCTGAAGTTACTGTTTACCGCAATGGTATTAGCCCTAACTGTTGCGGCCGGCAACACGTTTGAGGCTGATACCGTTGGCGGTGTATTTCGCCTTAATGGCGAGCCCTTCATCATCAAGGCAGCCGAGCTGCATTATCCGCGCATCCCACGTCCTTATTGGGAACATCGCATCGAGATGTGTAAGGCTTTGGGCATGAATACCATTTGCCTATATGTCTTTTGGAACGTGCATGAGCGGAGCCAAGGCACATTTGACTTCACCGGTCAAAACGATGTGGCCGAGTTCTGCCGCTTGGCCCAGAAGCACGGCTTGTGGGTCATTGTCAGGCCCGGGCCATATGTGTGCGCCGAGTGGGAAATGGGTGGGCTACCGTGGTGGTTGCTAAAATACAACGACATCACCCTGCGAAGTCGAGACAAACGCTTCCTTGATCATGTACGCAGTTTTGAAAATGAAGTTGGCCGTCAACTCGCGCCGCTCACTATTGACAATGGCGGACCCATCATCATGGTGCAAGTTGAGAACGAGATGGGTTCCTACGGCGCAGACCCTGACTATGTTGCCGCGGTGCGGGACATTATCCGTCAGTCGGGCTTTGACAAGGTGACTCTTTTCCAATGTGATTGGTCGAGCAACTTTGAGCATAACGCATTGCCGGATTTGCTGTGGACGATGAACTTCGGCACCGGCAGCGATGTCGACAAGGAATTCGCCCGACTGCGCGAGTTGCGGCCCCACACGCCCCTGATGTGTTCGGAATACTGGAGCGGCTGGTTTGACAAGTGGGGGGCGGCTCACGAGACGCGTCCGGCAGACGAGATGGTGGCCGGCATTAGTCATATGCTCGACCGCGGCATCTCTTTCTCGCTTTACATGACCCATGGTGGCACCTCTTTCGGCCATTGGGCCGGAGCAAACAGTCCCGGCTATTCGCCCGATGTGACGAGTTACGACTACGACGCGCCCATCAACGAGTGGGGGATACCAACCGATAAATACTACCGCCTGCGTTCCGTCCTGTTGCGTGACAATCCACTCGCGGCCATCGCCGCCGTGCCTGATCCGCCGCTGCCCGTGGCCGCATTGCCGGCCGTGCGCCTCTCAGAATACGCACCGCTCACAGCCGCCGCCACAAGCACAGTGCATAGCCCATCACCGCTTACTTTCGAGCAAATGGATATGGGTTATGGTGCCGCAATCTATGCCGCCACACTCGCCGAGACCGCGACAGATAGCACCACACTCGACGTGCCGGGTTGTCACGACTGGGCTCGCGTCTCCCTTGACGGGCGCCACATCGGTACCCTTAACCGCGCCAATAGCGTCACTTCGCTGCGGCTGCCGCCTCATGCTGCCGGTGCGCGTCTCGAACTGCTTGTGGAAGGAATGGGACGTATCAACTTCGGGCGCGCCGTCAGCGACCGCAAGGGCATCACCTCTGATGTCATTGTGGGCGGTAGCCCCCTCAACAACTGGGACATTACCCTCTTGCCGGATGCCTACGAACGCGCCGTGGCCGCCTTTTCCGCGACAGATACTGCCCGAGTGGCGCGCGATGCCGGTTTCTATCGTGGCACGTTCACTACTGATAGCACGCATCTTATCGCCGATACTTTCCTCGATATGAGCGGCTGGGGCAAAGGACAGGTTTGGGTCAACGGACACGCCTTGGGACGGTACTGGCACATAGGGCCCCAGCAAACACTCTACCTGCCGGGATGCTACCTGAATGAGGGAGAAAATGAAATTATCGTACTGGACCTTATCGGTCCTGAAGGAGACCCAATCATCAGCGGCCTCACAAAGCCCGTACTCGACCGGTTGGGCAAAGCCGAAGTCGCGACAGCGGCCACGCGCCCCGAACTCTACGAGTGGGATGTGGTAATGACGATGGATGTAAGCGCCGGCGACAACTGGCAGACGTTTGAACTGTCCAAACCGCTTTTTGGGCGTTTCGCCATTATCGAATGTGGCCAAGTGTGGAAAGAAGGCGATGCTCCCGCCATCGCCGAGTTGCGCATTGTAGACACCGACGGCAACGACATTGATCCGTCGCGATATACCATCCACTACGTTGACAGCGAGGACTTCACCTCCGGCAACAACAACGCTGCCAAGTCAATCGACCTCCAGGAAAGCACTCGGTGGCAGGCCGCAACCGGTGCCATACTGCCTCAACTGCTGGTTATCGACCTTGGTGATGAGCACGAGATTGGAGGAGTGCGTCTGCTGCCAACCGGCTCCCTAAAGAGTGCTCGGCTCTACTTGCGATAAGGATAATGAAAGGTATGCCGTTGACCGTTGATCGAAGCAATTACGCCCGGTCAACGGTCAACTTTTCTCATAGCGTCACTGCCTCATAGACTTGATAGGGGAACTCCTTGAGATAGGCATTCATCGTGTGGCCGTAGGTCGCCATACAGTAATTGTCGGCTCGCTGTAACAGCCATCCGGCACAACGAGTGTAGGCCTCTGGATGGTCGGTCTTCAGGTTGTCAAAATCTGTGCCCTCAGTGTGACCTCGCTTTATAGTGTCGACCATCGCGTCAAACACATCTGGTGAGATTCGGATTGTGCACGAGCGTGATTGTTCGCGGCCATCCTCAAGATAATAGAAGTTGCATTGCAGGTCAATGCCCACACTCTGCCTCATCTCCGCCATCAGTTCGTCGGGCAGCCGGTCGGCCGGCTCAACGGAAATGGTGTCGTAGTCGATGCTGGTGTAGTCAATTCCACTCTGAAAGTCAAAGATTGCCGCGTCAAGCACCCGCTCGTCCAGCCATGGGATGTCGTGCAGCCCAACATCCAAGCCGCCGTGCTGCTGCAACGCCTCGGCCACTAAGCCAAGTTCGCGCTCGCTCAGCGACACCATCGCCGTGCCCATGTGGAGGATGGCACCATCCGCCTCGCGGTTCACAACCTCATATTGGAAGTCAAACCAGTGTTTGTTCTCAACTTTGCCTGCCATAATTCTCAAGCCGTTAGTCGTTAGTCTTTAATAATAAAACCGCAAGGAGCGCCTTTTATTATCCCATCGTCACCATTAAAGTACCAGTGACACGGACAATATCACCTCAAAAATCGTTATGACGGCTCACATCATTCGCTTCTGCATTGTAGCGAGCCACGCTAAACAAAGCAAGGATTGAGCGGTTCGAGCCGTCTCAATCCTTACCTATGAGCGAACCACCGCCTCACAGCGGTTGGTATGCGACAAAAAGGCCCCGGATCGCGTCAAGCGCTCCGAAGCAATTATTATGAAAAATGATGATACTGCTTAGTCCACACGTCCATCGCTGCTCTTGTTGATTTGCGCATCGCGGAATGACGTGTTCACGCTGTTGAATGTGTAACGGAGGGTGAGTTTAACGCCTCGTGTGTCATACCTGTTGCGTTGCCATTGCTTGATATTG
>CAMHQD010000036.1 GCA_946187345.1 uncultured Porphyromonadaceae bacterium
TTAGTACTGGCCGTAACTATCGTGATTTCTGACAAAAATATTTAGGACAATATTGCTTGTAATTAGTTAAAATCGGGAGAATGCTTGCATGATTGGATTTTTTTCACAAACTTTGCAGTTTAATTGCGACAAAACGGTAAAAAACATTACTTATTACATCGTACTTTGTACATCGTACTTCGTACTTAATCTATGGGTTTTTTCAATAAACTGAAACGGGCCTTCGGCTTCAACGACGACGGTGACGAACTCGACGATGTGCTCGACATCGACGTGACCCGTCAGCCCTATATCAATCCTTTCAAGCCGGAACAACGCTCTGCTCCGGAGGCCGCGCCCCAACCGCAGCCCGCGACGCCGGCTCCATCCCAAACGGATCGTCTTGCCGACAACGTGCCTCCGGCAGAAACTCCCGTCGCGGCCCCCGCCGCCGATGTGCAGGCCACCCTCGACCAGTTAGTGTCGCTCATCAAGGATATGAAAACACCGGCCGCGACTGGCGACGGTGATGCCGATAGGTGGCAGGCCGAACTCGAGGCGCGCGCCGCGCGTATCGACTTGCTCGAGCAGCAACTTGCCGGCGCGCGCCACGAGCGCGAGTTGCTGCAAGAACGCTGTGATGCGTTGGAGCACCGTGTGGGAGACAGCGCCTTGGGTAAGGAGGTGACGGCTTTGCGGCAGGTGGTGGACACGCTCACCGAGGAACGCGACCAAGCCGTTAAAGCCAAGCAGGAGGCCGAGGCGGCCGTTGCCCGTTCCGCGGCCGCGCTTGATGCGGCGCGCGCCGAGACTGACACCGAGCGTGCTAAGTTGGCCGAGGCCATCGGCAGTAATGCCGCGTTGATAGAGCGGCAAAAACTGTTGAATGAGAAACTCGTCGAGTTGGACGCGTTGCGCGACACGGTGGCGCGCCTTAATGCCGAGGCTGCGACCGCCGCGGCTACTGCCGCTGAGGGCGACGCGGCGACGCAACGGGCACGTGCCGAAGCCCAGGCCGCGAGGGACGAAGTGGAACGCCTCAATGAGAAAATTGCCGACATGGAGCGCAAGCAACGGCGTGAGAATAGCCTGCGCACTCAACGAGACATCGAACTCGCCAATCAGATTGATGATCTCACACAGCGCCTCAAGGCACGCAATCGCGAGTCGGAAACGCTTGAGCAGCAGTTGCGGCAAGCCGAGGATGCCGCGCGTCAGGAGCAGTCGCGACGTCGCGGCGAGCATGACCGTCTCTCGGCCGACTTGGCCCGGGCGCAGCGCCAGCGCGACGAGGCCGCCACGCGCCGAGACGAACTGTTAATCGAATTGCGTGACACGCGCTCAGAACTTGAGCGTGCCCTCTCACAGCGTCAGGCGTTGCAGGTGAGCCTTGATGACCTCAATGCCCAAATGGCAATACTCCAGGCCGAATTTGCCGCCGTCCATCGCCTCCCCGAGGACACCGTGACTCCCGTGGAGCCCGAGGACTCTGAGATTTCTGAGAACTCTAAGATTTCTAAGATTTCTGAGAACTCTGAGATTTCTGAGAACTCTGAAACTCCTGAAGACTTTCAAGAGAATGAGGCTTCTTCTGTGCCGGTGACGGAGCCGGTTGAGCCTGAAACGGGTGACTATGACTTGGAGGAAGATGATTTGGACGACATCGACTGGTTGGTGCCTGCGCCACCGAGTCCGCCCCGTGAGGAGCCGGAACTTAATCCGGAACCGGAGCCTAAAATGCGCGTTGATGACCCACGCCAGTTAACTCTCTTTTGATTTGTATGAAAGACAATGAGTTGCGCGAACTGTTAGAACGTGAGGCGTCAAGGATTTGTGTGCCGGAGTTTGCGCTGAGTGACCCGGTGCAGTTTCCGCGCCGGTTCACGTCGTTGCCCGATGTGGAGGTGGTGTCGCTGCTGGTGGCGGCCATCGCCTGGGGCAACCGTAAGATGATTTGCCGCGACGCCGAGCGGCTGCTGGCGCTGATGGAAGGGCAACCGGCGGCATGGATGATGGACGGCGCGTGGGAGGCCGTGCCCGACGAACTGAATATTCACCGCACGTTCTTTGGCCGCAACCTCAAGCACGCGCTGCGCGGCCTGCGCGTGGTATATCGCCGCCACGGGTCGCTGGACGCCTATTCGGCGGCCATCGGCGCGGGCGACACCGCGGCGCCGGCATGGACGCTCGTGGAGCGCCTCAATGCCGACATCGCCGCCGCCAACGGCGGCACGCGCGACTCGCGCTTTCTGCCGTCGAACCTGCGCACGTCGGCTCTAAAGCGCGTCAACATGGCGCTGCGATGGCTCGTGCGCGATGACGGCATTGTTGATATGGGCTTGTGGCACTCCATCCGGCCGAGCCAACTGTTCATTCCGCTTGATGTGCACGTGGGAAACACCGCCCGCATCCTAGGACTGACATCACGCCATCAGGCCGACCGCCGCACCACCGTCGAGATTACCGATGTGCTGCGCCGCCTGCGGCCCGACGACCCCGTCTACTACGACTACGCCCTCTTCGGCCTCGGCATCGACCCGCAGTAATGAAAGGTTGGGCATCGCTGCCGAGTATTGCGAGACGTAGTCTCGTATGGGGACAAAAAAAAATTGGGTGTCTCACGACAACCAATTCTCAATTAACCTTAAATCTAATACCATGAAAAACACGGTGCAAAATTACTACATTTTTGCGATATACAAGCGGTAGTGACTATAAGTTTAACAATAATTAACTACTACCGAAAACCACGGTTTTTTCGCTATATTACTACTTCTTCGTACAGTTGGGCGCAAAAAGGCGCGGTCATGGTTTTTGGTGGTTTAACTTTTTTTTGTAATTTTGCAGGGTCATAAAGCAGCATCACATCCCGGCCGCCGCCAGGTGGCTTGAGCCGGGACGTGGATTCTTATTGCTAACAATCTATTAACTAACATAATTATTAATCCTAAACCAACCATCAGCATGAAGAAACTCTATTCGCTTCTTCTGGTCGCGCTGCTCAGCGCGGCGACAGCCATGGCGGGCACGGCGGTGTTCAACTTCACCACCGACGCCTTGACGTTGTTTGGCTTCAGCGCTCCGTCGGATGGCAACGGCTCCACCTCGGGCGACATTCTCGAGGCCAAAACCGTCACCGTGGACGGCATTGAGTTGACCGTAAGCCCCGCCAACGAGGGTGCGCAGAACCCCAACCGCGTGTGGCAGTCATCGGGCGGCTACGAGTTGCGTGTTTACAGCGGCACTGTGAGCCTCAAGGCTCCGGCCGGCGTGAACATCACAGCCATTGCCACCGAGACCGGCAGCAAGACAAACGCTCCCACGCCCTCTGTGGGCACGTGGGACGGCAAGAACTGGAGCGGCAGCGCCAACGAGTTGACGCTCACTTTTGCCGCCCAGTATCAGTTCAAGGTCATCACCGTCACCACCGACGGTGAGGGCGGCGGCGGGACTCCCGACCCGGATCCCGACCCGGATCCCGATCCTGACCCCGATCCTGACCCCAGCGGCAGCGGTACGGCCCTGTTTGACTTCCACAACAACGGCCTGACCATGTTCCCGGGCATCACCGCCGCCTCGACCAGCGACAGCGGCGCCGGTGACATCACCGAGGCTAAGAGCGTGACCATCAGCGGCGTGACGCTCACTGTGAACCCGGCCGACGGCAACACCCCCGTGCGCTTCTGGAACGACTACAACGCCGGATTGCAGTTGCGCATGTACGGCACGAGCACCATCGTCCTCACCGCTCCCACGGGCAGCAACCTGACGAGCATCACCTTCACCAGCGGCACCCAGTTCAACGCCCCGACCGTGTCGAGCGGCAAACTCGCCGACGGCGTGTGGACCGGTAGCGCCAATAGCGTGACCTTCACCTTTGCCAAGCGTGCCGACCTCGTTAGCATCGAGGCCGCCTACGGCGAGGGTGGCGGCGAGGGTGGCGGCGACGCCGATCGCGTGAGCATCGCCGACTTCGAGCAACTCAAGGCTCTTGCCGATGATGCCAAGTTCACCTTTGACGCCGAGAGTTACGTGCTCTACCAGAGCGGCAAGTACCTGTATGCCCGCGCCCTCTTTGAGGAGGATGGCAGCACCTATGCCAGCGATATGCTCCTCTTTGGCGACGCCGGCGTGGAGTACACCCCCGGCGACATCATCCCCGCCGGCTGGAAGGGCACCAAGACGACCTACAAGGGCACCATCGAGGCTAAGGACCTGAGCGACCTGGCGGCAGCCACCTCGCAGACCGAGGAGGATAACGTTCTGCCGTTCAACAACGATGACTACTTCGGCGAATGGTACGACGAGTACGACATGGATATGTACTATCAGTTCACCGGTGTGACCTACGACGTTCCCGCCGAGGGCAAGAAGAACTTCACCATCTATGGTAAGGACGGCGACGGTAACGACGCCACCATCGACGGCTACAACCAGTTCGGCATCGAGATTGCCGAGCCCGAGGAGGGTCTGGTGTACACCATCACCGGTTTCGCGTGCAAGTATAACGACAACTGGCAGTTCTACCCCGTGAGCATTGAGGTCGGCGGTGATGCCCCCGCGGCCGGCACACCGATGTGGGAGATCTGGTACGAGGGTATGGACGGCGAGCAGTACACCGTTCAGGACGACCTGATCGTCGGCTTCGTCAGCGAGCCCGAGAAGTTGATCTACGTCACCGACAACACCACCGAGGTGGTGGTTGAAGGCTCCACATACGAGTGGGCTCCCGACTGGGCCGCTATCGACTGTGGTACCGACGAGGCTCTGTTCAACCAGATCGCGGCCATGAAGATGATCAAGGGCGGCACGCTCAACATCACTCTCCAGGACAACTACACCAACCCGCGCTTTGTGGTGACCGAGGCTCCCGAGGCTCTCGAGGGCGAAGTTCCCGAGATTCAGTACAGCCGTCACTACATGAGCAAGGAACTCAACATGAACGGCAACGAGGTGGCTCACATCCAGGGCTACTTTGTCGAGAACGAGGGCAAGACCTATCTGGCCGACGCCACGGCGTTTGCCGACGCCACCAAGTACATCGAGGTGGACCGCAACTATATGGATCAGAGCGAGGTGACCTTTAACGAGGGCACCGAGTACTATATGCGCACCATCGTCAAGCAGAACGAGGAGTGGGAGAGCAGCGACGAGGAGGAAGCCGCTCCCGCCCTGGCCGCCAAGAAGTTGTCGGCCAAGAAGGGCCTGCTGAGCAAGAAGTCTCAGATGGCCAAGCCGGCCCGTCGCCACAAGGTGCTGCGTCGCATCACCACCGACGACCCGCTGTACTTCACCAACTACTCGTTGATTCCCGTCGATGAGTTCCAGGATGCGGCCGACGTGCCCGTTGAGGTTGAAGGCGTGCAGAGTTTCGCCGACATCTACGCGATGGAGGACGGCGAGGAGTTCACCTACGGCAACGAGGCCTACGTTCTGTATCAGAACGGCAACTACCTCTACGTGCGTTCCTACTACGAGATGGACTTCTACGGTATGTTCACCATTCCGATGAACTCCGACGGTCTGATCTTCGGCAAGATTGACCAGACCTACGAGCCGGGCGACATCATTCCCGCCGGTTGGACGGGCGCCCGCGGCACCTACAAGGGCACTATCGAGGCCGTGAATGTGCAGGGTCTGCAGCCCGCCGCCGGCAAGTGTGACCCGGCCGACATTGAGCCGGTGAACAACGACAGTTACTTCGGCGACTGGTATGACGAGTACGACATGAACGCCTACTATGAGTTCACCAACGTCACCTACGACGTTCCGGACGCCAGCGGCAACTTCAACATCTACAAGACGATGGTTGATGAAGACGGCATCGAGAGCGAGGCCAACATCGCGGGCTTCAACAAGTTCAAGATTGACATCGCCGCTCCCGAGGCCGACAAGCCTTACCGCATCGAGGGCTTCTGCGCCGTCTTCAACGACAACTGGCAGTTCTATCCGATTGCCATCGAGGAGTACAAGGGTGAGGAGAAGTTGATGTGGGAGATCTGGTACGAGGGCGAGAACGGCTCGCAGTACCTGGTCAAGGACGACCTGATTGTGGGCTTCGTCAGCGACGAGGAGAAGTTGATTTACGTCACCGACAACGCCTCCGAGATCACCTTCCAGGGCAAGCAATATGAGTGGGCACCCGACTGGGCCGCTATCGACTGCGGCGACGACGAGGCTCTCTTCAACCAGATTGCCGCCATGAAGATGATCAAGGGTGGCACGCTGCAACTCACTCTTGAGGACAACTACACCAACCCGCGCTTTGTGGTGAGCATCGCTCCAGAGGCTCTCGAGGGTGAGGCGCCCGAGATTGCCTACGAGCAGAATGTCATCGAGGAGGTCTTTGCCTACGGTAACACCATCTATATGATGGAGGGCTATCTGGTCAATGACGAGGCCGGCGCCACCTATCTGGCCAACGCTCCCGCCAAGGCCGACGCCACCATCTATGTGGCTGTTGACCGCACCTATATGGACAAGGTGAATATGGCCTTCCAGAACGGCTCGCGCTACAGCATGCGCGCCATCGGCAAGATTGCCGAGGCTTGGGAGAGTTCCGACAGCGAGAGTGAAGAAGAGTACGCAGCACCCCTGCTTGCCAAGGGTGTCAGCGCCAAGGACTGCAAGTTGGCAAAGGCTCCGCGTGCCCACAAGGTGCGCCGCATTGCCACCGACGATCCCGAGTACTTCACCAACATCACGATTATCCCCATCGACAACTTCCAACTCGTCAGCGGCGCCGACGACAAGTTTGACGTGAACGGCGACGGCAGTGTTGACGTGGGCGACGTGAACGCTGTGCTCGAGGTGATTCTCGAGGGCGGCCTTGACCTCGACTTCGACGTGAACGGCGACGGCAAGGTCGACGTGGGTGACGTGAACGCCATCCTCGAGGCCATCCTCAAGCAGTAACGTCACTGATTTATCCTGAAATCCCGTGAGGGTGGCGGCCATCAACGGCCGCCACCCTCATTCGTTAGTACGATCGGCATGTCGCGCATCTGTAGTGAAAGCCCACCCGCGGCGTAGCCGTATAAAAAGCGAAAGTGTGCTTTTTCACAAAAGCACACCTCCTTCATAACCAAAATTCAAGTATAAAAAATTTCTGTTGCCTTAGATTACTATTGTTGACCAATTCTACCGCAAAGGTAGCACATTTAATCCGAACCACCAAATATTTTCCACGAAAAATAAATATTTATGCACAAAATCACGCTTTTCTCTTATTTCTCGCGGAAAAACAGGTTGATAATCGTCCCGTGGAAATCCCAGTTCTCGCGTATCTTATTCTCGAGATAACGCTTATACGGGTCGCGAATCCACTGCGGAAGGTTGCAGAAGAAAAGGAACGTGGGAGTGAACGCGTTTTTGAGCATCGTCACATATTTTATCTTGATATACTTGCCCTTGACGGCCGGCGGCGGGAACGCCGTGATGGCCGCCTGCATCACGTTGTTGAGTTGCGACGTGGGTATCGTGCGGCGCCGGTTGTTATACACTTCAATCGCCGTCTCGAGCACCTTGTAGATGCGCTGCTTGGTGAGCGCCGAGCCAAAGATAATCGGGAAGTCGGTGAACGGCGCGAAGCGCTCCCTGATGGTCTGCTCCATGTGCTTGATGGCTTCCTGGCTCTTGTTCTCCACCAAGTCCCACTTGTTGACCAGCACCACAAGGCCCTTGCGGTTCTTCTGGATGATGGAGAAGATGTTCACGTCCTGGCTCTCGATGCCGCGCGTGGCATCGATGATGAGCACACACACATCGCTGTTCTCGATGGCGCGGATTGAGCGCAGCACGGAGTAGTACTCGATGTCCTCGTTCACCTTGCCGCGCTTGCGGATGCCGGCCGTGTCGACCAGATAGAAGTCAAAGCCGAACTTGTTGTAGCGCGAGTAGATGCTGTCGCGGGTGGTGCCGGCGATGTCGGTGACAATGTTGCGGTCTTGCTCCATCAGCGAGTTCACCAGCGACGATTTGCCGGCGTTGGGACGGCCCACGATGGCAAAGCGGGGCAGCGTCTCGTCTGGCTGCACGTCGCCCTCGTCGGGCATCAGTTCCACCACACGGTCCATCAGGTCGCCGGTGCCCGTGCCATTCAGCGCCGAAATCGAATAGGGCTGTCCGAGGCCAAGGCTGTAGAACTCGGCCTCGGCGTACATGCTCTCGTTGTTGTCGTCCTTGTTGGTCACCACTATCACGGGCTTGCCGCTCGTGCGCAGGATGCGGGCCACATGGTCGTCAAGGTCGGTGATGCCGTTCTTGATGTCGACCACAAACAGAATCACATCGGCCTCCTCGATGGCAATGTGCACCTGCTTGTTAATCTCGCCCTCAAAGATGTCCTCCGAGTTGACTACCCAGCCGCCGGTGTCGACAACACTCATCTCCATGCCGCCCCACTCGGTCTTGCCGTACTGCCGGTCGCGGGTGGTGCCGCTGGTGTCGTCAACGATGGCCGCGCGCGTCTGCGTCAGCCGGTTGAAAAGCGTGGACTTGCCCACGTTGGGGCGTCCCACAATCGCTATCAGTCGTCCCATAATCGTTTTAGTTTCTCGTTTTGTTGTTTTCAGTTTCCCTATGGTTCCTGGTTTTACAGGAATTATAGTTACTCGATATAACCAAACTGGCGCAGTTTGGCGTCGCGGTTGCGCCAGTCGGGCTCCACCTTCACAAAGAGTTCAAGCATCACCTTCTTGCCAAAGAAGCGCTCGATGTCCTTGCGGGCCTCGATGCCCACGTGCTTCAGGCGGCGGCCTCCGGCGCCAATGACGATGCCCTTCTGCGTCTCACGCTCCACATAGATGACCGCCATGATGTGGATGGCGCGCTCACCCTCGTCAAACTTCTCGACAATCACCTGGGCGGCGTATGGCACCTCCTTGTCGTAGGTGAGCAGCATTTTCTCGCGCACAATCTCGGTAACGAAAAAGCGCGAACTGCGGTCCGTCAGCGCGTCCTTGCCGAAGTAGGGCGGGTGCACGGGCAGCAATTCCACGATGCGGGCCATCAGGTTGTCGACGTTAAAGTTCTCGGTGGCGCTGGTGGGAAACACCTCGGCCTTGGGCAGCAGCGTCTTCCAGCGGTCCACAATCTCCACGAGTTGGGCGTTGCCGCGCTCGAGCAGGTCAATCTTGTTGATGACCAGCAGCACCGGCACGTCAAGGCGCGCCACGCGCTCCAGAAAGTCGGCGTTCTTGTCCGGCGTCTCAACCACGTCGGTCACATAGAGCAGCACGTCGGCGTCCACCAGAGCGCCCGTGCTCGACTCGAGCATGCTCTCCTGCAACTTGAACTGCGGACGCAGCACGCCCGGCGTGTCGCTGAACACAATCTGGTAGTCGTCGCCGTTGACGATGCCCATGATGCGGTGGCGCGTGGTCTGTGACTTGCTCGTGATAATCGACAGCCGCTCGCCAACCAGACGGTTGCTCAGCGTGCTCTTGCCCACGTTGGGGTTGCCCACGATGTTGACAAAGCCGGCGCGGTGATTATTCATTGCGCTATCCATGATACACTTGCTTTTTCAGTTGCTTTATTATAAACATAAATTATCACAAATTATTCATAAAATTATTTATCGTGGCGATAAATAAAAATTTATGAATAATTCGTGGTAATTCGTGTTTAATCCTCTTGACAGGTGGTCAGATGCTCCAGATGAGATACTGCGCGCCCCAAGTGAAACCGGCGCCAAAGGCCGTGAGCACCAGGCGGTCGCCGCGGTGCAGCATGTCGCGCCTCTGGTCCAGACACAGGGGGATTGACGCGGCGCTCGTGTTGCCCACCTTCTCGATGTTGACCAGCACCTTTGCCGGGTCGATGCCCAAGCGCTGGCCCACGGCCTCGATGATGCGCAGGTTGGCCTGGTGAGGCACAAACCACTCGAAGTCGTCGACGGTGAGGTTGTTGCGCTTCATAATCTCCTGGGTGGACGTGAGCATGTCGGTCACCGCGTGGCGATAGACAGCGCGCCCCTCCTGGTAGACGAAGTGCTCGCGGGCGTCAATCGTCTCGTGGCTCGCGGGCTTGGCGCTGCCGCCGGCCTTGTAAATCAAGTGCTCCAGGCCGCCGCCGTCCACGTGGAACACGGCGTCGATGATACCGTCGCCGTCGGTGGTGGGCTCCATCAGCACCGCCGCCGCGCCGTCGCCAAAGAGCGGACACGTCGCGCGGTCCTCATAGTTGACCATGCTCGACATCTTCTCGGTGCACACCACAACCACCTTCTTGTAGAGGCCGGCCTTGATGTAGGCGTTGGCGTCAAAACTGGCGATGATAAAGCCGGCGCACGCCGCCTGGATGTCGTAGCCGTAGCACGTGCCGTCCATGCCGCAGTTGTGCGCAATCACGCTCGCTGTGCTCGGGAAACGGTAGTCAGGGTTGCTCGTCGCGCAAATCAGCAGGTCCACCTCCTCGGGACGGGTGCCGGTCTGCTCGAGCAACTTCTTCACGGCGATAATGCCCATGTGGCTCGAGCCGACGGGCTCCTTGAGGAGGCGGCGCTCCTTGATGCCCACGCGCTGCATGATCCACTCGTCGTTGGTGTCGACCATCGTCGAGAGTTCATCGTTGGTGAGCACATAGTCGGGCACATAGGATGCGATGCCCGATATCTTGGCGTTAACCATTATCTTTTCTCGTTTTTTTCGATTAAAAAATCCCAAAATCACACCGGCACGATGACAAGTCATCAAGCGGTCAATTTCGGGATTAGTCCATTGGTCGGCCGGTTGACCGCGGTTGTCACTCGAATCACTCGGCGCTCTCGCCAATCACGTTCTTGCCGCGATAGTAGCCACACTCGGGGCAAACAGAGTGATAAACATGCCATGCGCCGCAGTTGCTGCACTGTGCGATGGTGGGAGCCACAGCCACGTCGTGGGTGCGACGCTTGGCCGTGCGGGTCTTGGATTGTCTACGTTTAGGATGTGCCATTGTTGTTTGTTATTTGTTGTTATTGTTTTCGATTAGGCCACGCAGGGCTTCCCATCGCGGGTCACCGGCATCGCCGGAGGATGCCTCGGTGTTGTCGGCATCATCGGCGGCGGGCAGCGTCTCCTCGTCTACACTTATGCTCTCGAGCAGTTGACTCATCTGCCGGTCGCACTGCCCTTCGGGATGGCAGTGAACCAATGGAATAGAGAGCAACACTGTGTCGTGTATCAGCGGCGCCACGTCGAGTTCTGTCCAACTCTCCGGCACCGTCAGCACGCTCTCGTTGCTGTCGTCAAATTCCTCACCGGCCATCTTGACGGTGACACGGTAGAGGACATCGACAGGCAACGTCAGGTCGTCTAAACAACGGTCGCAGCCCACGGTGATGTGGCCGTCACACGAGAATCGCAGATCGAGGATATCCCCGGTCTTGCGGGTCACGTCCAGCACGACATTCACGTCGGCGGCACGCACCTCCGATTGCTCGTCCGCGTTGAAAAAGGCAGTGTCGATGTGATAGTTATATCTCTCAATATCAGACACATTACCTCGCAACTTCAACTTATATGAAGCCACTTCCCTTGATAGTTTTGCGTTAAACCGGCCGCAAAGTTACTACTTTTATCGCTAATATTCAACTTTTTCCCAAACTTTTTTAATTTCCCCACTTTTATCTCTAAAGAAAAATTGTCATATACATTGGTAGTAAGGTTGCGGATTTAAGGCATAGTCTATCGAAGCGAGCGCAGCACGGCCGTGGTGTCGGTGCCGCGATAGATGACCGCGCCAGTGGTGTCGGTGACAAGGTAGAGCGGAGTGCGCCGCACGCCCAGCGGCTCTAACGCCGGTTCCAGCGGACCGGTGGGCGACCACAGGTGGCGCCACGGACGGTCGGTAAACGGCTTGAGGGCACGCTGCCAGCGGGTGCTGTCGCCGTCCATGTTGATGTCGGCAACTAATGCCGCCGCCTCGCGCCGACGCACATTGTCCAAGAAGGCGAAGTGCGCTTTGAAGGTGGTGTCAATCGGCGACCAGAACAGCAGCACGGCGCGTTGACCCGCTGTGGAGAGTGTCGCGAAGTCCTTGCCGGAGTCGTCAAACAGGCGCAACTCGTCCACCCTCTTGGCTACTGTCGGCGCCAGCGAGGCGATGGTCATCGCCGAGGCGGTAAAACTGGCTGGACGCGCCTCCGGCTGGAGGGCCTCTAACGCGGCTATCGCCTTGGCGTCGGTGGTGGCGTTGGAGTGGTCACAAATGAGGATGGCGGCCGAGGCCATGTCTCCCGGATGAGCGGTGGCGTAGGCCACGATACTGTCATTGAGCGCCGCGCACGGTGCCGCGTCATAGAGCGGGTCTTGCTTCTGACGGAAGGCGAGCCACTGCTCGGTGGCGGCGTTGCCGGTGATATAGAGCGCGTCGCCGTTGCGGGCGTCGCCACGCACCTTGAGGTTGTCGCCGCCGGTCACAATGGCGCGGGCAAGCACCGCGTTGCGGTCGCCGACGATGACGAGCAACGTGGGCTCAACGCTGTGTCCGGCGAAGCGGATTGTGCCTTTCTCGTCGCGAGGCACCGTGGCGTTGGTCAAGCCGCTGTCGCCCACAAACACCACACGCAGCGTGGGACTCTCCACGTTGTCGAATGTCGCCTCAACGGTGAACTTGCCCGCGTCGCCACATGCGGCGAGCATTGTACAAAGTACAAAGTACGAAGTACAAAGTACGTAGTGCGATGTGCGATGTTTAAGGGCGGATATGAAATGCTTCATAAGTCGGCAGACATATAATTCTCGCTCAGCCTCGCCATCTCGATGGCGGCCCGGGCAGCCTCGGCCCCCTTGTCGGCCAGCGAGCCGTCGACGCGCTCACGCGCCTGGCGCTCGTTATCGACGGTGAGCACTCCAAAGATTACCGGCACCTCGCCTCGCGCGTTGAGTTGAGCCACACCCTGCGTCACGCTCTGGCACACATAGTCGAAGTGAGGCGTGTCGCCGCGGATAACACAGCCAAACACAATCACCGCGTCCACATCCTCAAGGTCGCTCAAAAGCGCGGCGGCGTAGGTGAGTTCTACCGCGCCGGGCACGCGTTCTATGATTATGTGTTCATTGCAGCCGTTGGCCCGCAACTCGTTGATGGCGCTCTTGAGCATCGGCTCGGTGAACGCGCTGTTCCAGCGGGCGGCAACAATGCCAAAGCGCAGTCCCCGGGCGTCAAGGTCCGGCGCGACGATGGCGCCACCCTCGTTTTTGTTTAATAGTGTAGACATTATATCAATTCATAATTCTTAATTCATAATTCATAATTTCCGGGGTCTCTGGGAATTCCGGGGATTTCAGAACAGCGTTTTCAACAGCGACATGATTGACGTGTTGCGGTCCATGCTGTCGCGCAACAACTCGATGCGGGCAATAGCCTCGCGGTTGCGTAACCGTTCGGCAAGCGGTTGCAGAGCCTCAAGTAACTTCTCACCGCTCTCGCGCCGGCCGCGCACGTGAATCATCGCCGCCGCCAACCCAACGCTCAGCCGCAGTTCGCGCTCGCCCATCGGACCGGTGTTGAGCCGCTTGAGGTGACGCAGTGCCCGCGAGAAGAAGCGCATAGCCTCGCGGTGATTGCCCAGGTTGAGCATAATCTCGCCCTCATGGCCCAGCGTGTCCACGAGGTTGTCGAGGGCATGGCGGATGTCGGTGTCGGTGGTCGCGGCGTCGTCCAAACGGGCGGCGTACCGCTCGGCAATGTCCTTGTAGTAGTTGAAGACGGCCATCTGCTTGTCGCGCGACTTCATCACGCGTGCGGTGGCATCAACGGCATTGATGAGCATTGCGCCGTAGCGCATCTCGTCCTTGCGCACCAGCCGCTCGTATAGTTTCTGCGCCTTGGCGAGTTCTTTGGTGGCGCGCCCGTCGTCGCCCAACGCGTTGTGGACCAGGGCGAGGTTATAGAGTAGAGCGGCCAACAGCGATAGTTGCGCGTCGGTGCGCTTGCCGTCGATGTCGGCGAGTTGGAATAGGGCGTTCTCGGCGGCGGTGAGCGCGAGGCGGTGATTGCCCTCGCCGATGAGGATGCACATTCGGGCGAGCCAGAGCCATGCGGTGGCGGTTACCGGTGGCTGCAGGTCTCCATATACGATGCCGTCAATGATGTCGTCGGCCTCGGCGGTGCGGTGCTCGCCAATGAGGAAGAGGATATAGCACATCTCGACATCGAGCACCATCTGAGGCGGCAGCCCGTTGATGGCGGGCATATGGCCGGTGGTGCTGATGTGGGCCCGCGCAAGCGTCATGTCGCTTGTCGTGGTCGGGAATGCGCTATCTAAGAGCAGGGGGTTCATTGTGGGGTGTCACATTCGGGCATGCGGCTTTTCTGACCCAGATAGCCGCCGTGGTGGCGCAAGGCATAGTCATGGCGCGAGAAGCCGGTGACCAGCATTGTGCCCACAACGAGCACATCGCCGATGACGGTCATCGTGGTGGTGCTCGTGGTGGGCGTCAGCCCCAGCGGGCATACCTCCGGCGCGCCGCCCGTGAACAGGCACACGTCCGCCAACCGCGCCAACGGGCTCTCCGGGTTGCCGGTGATGACGATAAGGGGCAGCGAGGCATAGAGGTTGCGGGCCAGCGTGACCAACGCCACAATCTCACTGGTGCGTCCGCTGTTGCTCAGCAGCAATAGCACGTCGCCGCGTTGCAGCACACCCAGGTCGCCGTGCTGAGCCTCGCTCGGATGGAGAAACACCGACGGGATGCCGGTGCTGGAAAACGTCGTGGCGATGTTGTCGGCAATCTGGCCACACTTGCCCATGCCGCTGGTCACTAATTTGCCGCCGCCGCGGTGTACGCGCTCCACAATCAGGTCGATGGCGCGCTCATAGGCGTCGGTGACAGGTATGTTTTTCACCGCGAGGCTCTCAGCCTCGAGGATATTGCGCATCGTTTGCTTGATGTCCATCAGTCGTTTGTTGTCAATTCGCCTGCAAAATTAATCAAAAAAACCGTGCTATGCAATAGAGCGATAGGAGAAATGGGAGTAATGGGAGTAATGGGAGCAATAGGAATCGTTTCCTGCTCCTATATCTCCCAGATCTCCTATATCTCCCATTGCTCCCATTGGCAGCAAACATTGCGCCGTAGCGTCGCGAGCGTGACGCGCCGCAGCGGACTGCCGGCAAAGTCGGCATCAAACTCCTCGGGCGTCATCGCGGCGATGCGCTCACGGGTGAGGCGCGTCACGGCCTCGCGCGGCTCAAAGTCGGCGACCGCCGTGGGCCTCGCGTCGGCGTTGTGGGGGCAACACAGTTGGCAGGTGTCGCAGCCGGCCACGCGTCCGTCGAGCGCGGCGGCAATGTCGGGCGGTAGAGTGGTGTCGTGGTTCTCGATGGTGAGCGCGCTCAGGCAGCGGCGGGCATCGGCGGCACGCCCGTCGGCCGCCAGGGCGCCCACCGGACACGCCTTGACGCAGCGCAGGCACCCGTCGCAGTTCATCGTGCACGGCGCGTCCGGCTCTATCTCAAGCGTGGTGATTACCGTGCCAAGCACAAAGAACGAGCCGCGCCCTGGCACGATGAGAGTGTTGTTCACGCCGATGAAGCCCACGCCGGCCTGCACAGCCCAGTAGCGCTCGCGCATCGGCGCCGAGTCGACAGTCACGCGGCACGCGGCGCCGGTCTCGCCGGTGATGAACGCGGCGAGCGCCTTCAGTCGGCCGCGCATCACGCGGTGGTAGTCGCGCCCCAAGGCGTAGAGCGCGACGCGCGCCGCGCCCTCGGGTTGGCGGCCGCGAGGCAGGTAGTTCAAGGCCGCGACGATGACACTGCGCGCGCCCGGCAGCAACTGCCGCGGGTCATCACGCGCTTCCATGTGTCGGGCCGCCCAGTCCATACAGCCGTGGCGACCGTCGGCCACCCAACGGCGGTAACGCGCGGCGGCCTCATCGCTCACAGGCGCAGCGGCCGCCACGCCGAGGGCGTCAAGCCCAGCCGTGGCGGCCGCAAAGCGTTTCATCCGCTCCTTGAAATCCATATAGTGAAAGGTTGACCGTTGACCTTTCATTTTAGGTAACACTTCGCATGGGAATGGCGGCGAAGTTGTAGCCTTGCTGCTTGAGCCACTCGATGGCGCGAGGCAGGGCAAACCGCAGGTTGCGCTCGGCCTTGATGCTGTCGTGGAAGACGATAATCGAGCCGTTGCGCGCGAAGCGGCGCACGTTGTTCAGCACGCGCTCCGGGTGCAGGTCGCGGTCGTAGTCGCGCGTCACCAAGTCATACATCACGATGTCGTAACTCTCGCGCAGCGCGTGGCTCTGGCCGGGACGCATCAGCCCGTGCGGCGGACGGAACAGATTGGTCGGCACCAGGGCGGCCGCGCGTTCCACATCGGCCATATAGGTCTCGGTGGTGACGTGGGTGCCGCGCAGGTGGGTCATCGTGTGGTTGCCGTAACTGTGGCCGCGGCGCTTAATCTCCTCAAACAGTTCGGGGTGGCGCTCCACATTCTCGCCCACAAGGAAGAACGTGGCCTTGACGCCATGCTCGTCAAGCGTGTCGAGCACCCACGGCGTCACCTCCGGTATCGGGCCGTCGTCAAAGGTGAGGTAGACGGTGTGCTCGCGTTTGTGGATGCGCCACACCGTCTCGGGGAACAGCATGCGGTATAGTAGCGGTGGTCGTTCAATCAGCATAACAGTTTTGTGTTTATCACGTTACTCTTGCTTGAAGATGCGATTGAGGTCCACACCCAGGTCGGCCACCTCGTCAAGCAGTTTCTCGGTGCCTTCCGGGTCAAGTTCATTGTAGTATTCCAGCAGCGAGGGGAAGTAGCGCTGGTCGACGTATAGGTCGGTGTTGGCGAGGCGGCTGTTATAGAGATTGTGGTTGAGCGATTGGTAGTATCGCACATACTGGGCGTAGCGCAACACCTCGTCGCGCACCATCTTCACCGCCTTGAGGCGCACCTCCTTGTTGCCGGTGCGCGATGCGATCGAGTCATACTGCATGGCATACTCCATGCCCATGTGCAACGCTAACGGCGACGCGGCCACCGGCAACTTCTCTAATGACAAATCGAGAATTTCCAGAGCCTTGTCGTTGTCACCCTCGGCGGCGAGGTCGGCCGCCAGATTAAGCATTGTCATACGGGTGGTGGTGACCATGCGGCGAATGGTCTCGTCGAGGTAGAGCGAGCCGGCGGGAGCCGTGTCGATGCCGCCCCAGCGGAACTTCTCCTTGATGTTGCGGTACATCTTCTCGGTGTTGGAGCCGATGTCGCCCGTGGCGGGCGAAAGGCCGTTGACCGGTGCCACCTGGTAGGCCATGCCGGTGCACAGCATATGCTTCTCCAAACCCATGTAGTAACTCTGAGGCACTGTCATGGCAAAGTACACCGGACGTTTCCATTGCTCCTGTTCGATGCTGCTGTTGATGATGTCGAGGCTCATTATCTGGCTGGATGTGAAGCCGCTGCCCAGTTGAGTGAGGTCAAACGGAATCGCCTCGAGTACGGCCGGACGCATCTTCTCGGGCACCACACCGGCACTGATGGCGGCATCGGCGTCAACGGGAATGAAAACGTTGCTGTGCTCAATCATGCTCACCCCGTAGGAGTTGCTGGTCTTGTCGTAGTCGTAGAGGTCGTAGAGCATAGTCGACACCGGCACGGCCATATCGTCGGGCTCGTAGAGGTAGTTATACTGCCGCTCGTCGTAGGCGAATGTGTCGGCACCGGCCTGCATGGGCAGCGGACGGCTGTCGTAGGCGGCGCGCTGCATCTGCGCTATATACCAGTCGGTGGACAGGTAACTCAGGTTGCACACCCTCACGTCGGTGCGGTAACCTTCAACCTCCTGGGCGTACCATAGCGGGAAGGTGTCGTTGTCGCCGTTGGTGAAGATGATGCCGTCCTTGTCGACGCTCGCCAAATAGTTCATGCCAAAGTCGCGCGCGGCATAGCGGCCGCTGCGGTCGTGGTCGTCCCACGTCTGGCTCACCATCTGCAGCGGCACAATGATGCCCAGCGCGGCGGCCGCGACAGCCGCCACAATCTCGCGGTTCTTGGCCGTCTTGATCGCGCGGCGAGCCAGCGCCCACAGGCCGGCAACACCCATTCCAATCCAGATGGAGAACGCGTAGAACGAGCCGGCGTAGGCATAGTCACGCTCGCGGGGCTGGCTGGGCGTCTGGTTGAGGTAGAGCACAATGGCAAGGCCGGTCATGAAGAACAGGAAGAACGTCACCCAGAACTGCTCAATGCCGCGCTGTCCGCGGTAGGCCTGCCACAGCAGGCCGATGATGCCCAGCAGCAGCGGTAGCATATAGAACACGTTGTGGCCCTTGTTGCCGCTACCCAGGTCGTCGGGAAGCAGGCTCTGGTCGCCCAGGCGGGGATTGTCGATGGCGGGAATGCCCGAAATCCAGTTGCCTTGTGTGATCTCGCCCATGCCCTGGATGTCGTTCTGGCGCCCGGCAAAGTTCCACATGAAATAGCGCCAGTACATATAGTTCACCTGATAACTGAAGAAGAAACTCAGGTTCTCGCCCATCGTGGGAACAAACAGGTTCTTGTTGTATTCGCTGATTTCCGAGCCGTCCTCGTCAATGGCTGTGGCGGCTCTCACGCTGCGGCCGCGGTTGTTCTTGCTCTTGCCCAGCCACTCGTAGTACATGTCGTAGTGGGCCTCGCTGTGGATGCGCGGGAAGAGCATATTCTGAGCGCCGACATAGACGTATTTTTTCTTGGGACCCATCGACACGTAGCGGTCGGGCTGCGACGGGTCGGTCTTCACCGCTTGGGTATATTGCTCGGGACCCTCGTTCACCACCGGATGCATCGTGCCCTTACGGTCGGCCTGATAGAGCACCTCGCTCTTGACGGTGCGGCCGTAGAGGAGCGGCGTCTCGCCATACTGCTCGCGGCTGAGGTACTTCTGCAGGGCAAACACGTTGTTGGGCGAGTTCTCGTCAAGCGGAGTGTTGGCGCTGCTGCGGATTAGAATCACGCCGTAACTGGCGAAACCGATGAAAATCAGCAGCACGCTCGCCGTGATGTTGTACATCAGCCGGCGAGGCACGCTCTTGACCACCGCAAACAGCACCGCCGCCAGACACGCGACGAGCACATTGGGAACCAGCAGACTGTCGCCGATGAAGAACATACCGCTCAACGCCATCGCGATCAGGAACGATAACTTGACTTCCACATCGTTGCCGTGGCCGTGAAGCAGCCACAGGTTCCACACCAAGGCCGCTAACAGCAGCAACGCGTAGATAATCACACCGCTATTGTAGTGCAGGCCCAAATTGTTGACGGCCAGCAACTCAAATTGTTGCGCCCACTTGATGAAGCCCGGCTCCAGGCCGTAGAGGATGAGCACAATCACAACAAACGAGATACCTAAGGTGATGAACGACCCTTTCACCGTCGTGTGCTTCCACTTGCGGTAGTAGAACACGAGGGCGATGGCGGGGATGCACAGCAGGTTGAGCAGGTGGACACCCAGCGACACGCCAAACACGTAGGCGATCAGCAGTATCCACCGGTCGCTCGCCGGGTCGTCGGCCTGCTCCTCCCATTTGAGGGCCAGCCAAAACACAAGTGCGGTGCAGAACGACGAGAAGGCGTACACCTCGGCCTCGACGGCACTGAACCAGAACGTGTCGCTCCACGTGTAGGCCAGCGCGCCCACGATGCCGCTACCCATAATCACAACATACTGCCACAGTGTCATCTCGTCCTCATGGCCGTCCTCCACAATGAGGCGGCGCACCAGGTGGGTCACCGTCCAGAACAGCAGCAGAATGGTCAGCGCGCTGAAGATGGCGCTCATCGCGTTCACGCAGCGCGCCACCAGCGTCACGTCGCCGCCGGCAAAGCATGCCGCCAAGCGTGCCGTCAAGATAAAAATCGGGTTGCCGGGCGGGTGCCCGATTTCGCCCTTGAAGCCTTGTGCCACAAACTCCGGGCAGTCCCAGAAACTCGCCGTGGGCTCGATGGTGAGCAAATAAGTCACGGCCGCCACGAGAAAAACGAGCCAGCCGATAGTGTTGTCGATAATACGATATTTCTTCATTACAAAAGAATGATTGATGGTTTCTTGCCTTCGTCCGGCAGCGAAAAGTCGCTACCAATTTGCAAAGGTACAACAAAAAAGGCAAACGCGAAACACGTTTGCCGTCATTGCCGTTTATTTAACCGAATTTAACCCAACAGCAACAGCAGTCGCTAAATGGGTAATGGTTGAGAATATCAGCGCTTTGTAGGGATACAAATTGTGTCCCTACATTTTCTTCATTTTCTTTCCGCCGATATACACCTCACTCGGCTTGTTGTAACTGATGCCTGCAGGCTCCGCTGTGAGCAAGTCGTTGTCGAACACAAGGAAGTCCGCGTCTTTGCCGACCTCGATAGAGCCTTTGGACGCCTCGATGCCAAGTTGCCGCGCGCCGTTGATGGTATATCCCAGTATCATCTCCTCGATGCCCATTCTCTCACTCTCAGAAGGGAATGGGGCGATGGTTCTTCCCACTTCATCAAATCTGGTTTTCTCGTTGATCCAGCGCGTCATCGCGACCTCCATGGCCAGATACGGACTCCAGTTCTTGAAATCGCCGTAGAAAACCTCATCGCTCGACCAGGTCACGAGGGCACCGCTGTCCCAAAGCGTCTTGCAGCGGTACATCTTGTGTGCCCGTTCCTCGCCCATCAGGGCGGTATAGAGGTCAATGGGATTGCCGCCGATGTTGCCACTGTGCCACCACGGAGTGAAATTGGCCGTTACACCCAACTGTGCGAAACGAGCCAAGTCCGCGTCGTCCTGAATCCACAGATGGGCACAGGTGACCCTCACGCGGTAGTCGTCGCCAAGTTCCTTTCTGGCCAGTTCCACACCGTCCAACACCACACGGGAGGCTGCCTCTCCGACGGTGTGCACGTGCAGGTCCAGTCCGGCCTCATTGAGTTCCTTCAAGATCTCGGCCACCTGCCCGGCGTTGAAGGCTGACGCTCCCGACACACCGGTGTCCACATAGGGCGTGACCATTGCCGCGGTCTCAATCTTCATCGTGCCGTCCATGAAAATCTTTAGCGTGTGCACCTTCAAGTGCTCTGTGTTGAACTCGCGGTTGAAGCGCTTCACACCCTCCATGGCCTCACGCAATTTCGCCGGCTGGGTGAGTACATAGCATCCGTCGACGTAGACCGGCAGTTTGCCCTGCCTGTCAAAATCGCGCAGTTGCTTGTAGATTCGCTCGTGGATATCATTGTGCTCGGGGAACCCGGCGTCAAAAACCGCGCTCACGCCATACTCCACACAGAAGTCAATCCAGCGGGAGAGTGCCGTCGCGATTTGCTCATCGGTCAAGTTTTTCCTTAATTCATCGAAAAGGAATGGCCAACTCGCGGTCTCGTATGACTCTCCGGTCAGATGGCCATCCTCGCGCACAAAATAGGCGAGTTCCGGCACGGGGTCCGGCGTGTCGTCGGTAATGCCGTGGGCGGCGAGCATCTTGGAGTTCACCCAGTTGCTGTGACAGCCAATCTCCAACACCACGAGTTCGTGGTCCGGACAAATTGCGTCAAGGTCTTTTGTGGTGATATTGTCTCCATTCAAGGCTGACTTCTCCAGCGCGAATCTGTAACGCTTCAACCCCGGATTCTTCCGGATATAATCTGCCATAAAATCCAAACACTCCTGTTTGGTGGGGCACAGCACGAGCACACCCAAATCTGTGTACTCAAAAGCGGTTCCGGTGGTCACGTGCACATGGCTGTCGATAATGCCCGGCAAGACCAACTTGCCGCCCAGGTCAGTCACTTCACCCTCATAGGCCGATAGTCCGGCTTCATCGCCCACATAGACGAATTTGCCGTCTTTCACTACCAGTGCGGTAGCCTGCGGATTGGCACTGTCTGAGGTGAAGATTTTTGCGTTCTTGATAATCTTATCTGCCTTCATGACTGTTCAGGTATTTAATGATTTTGTCAAAGCGCGTAATACTTGGTCAGGAAATAGGTCCGCTCCCAATCGACAATCTTCACATCGGCCTCCCTTGCCGGATGGATGTCAAACTCGTCAAGCACCATCACGCGCTTGTCCCGCAGGTCGTAGGGCGGCCACTGCTTGGCCTTGCCGTCGGGAGAGACGTCAGCGGTGAGCGACGGATTGCCGGTCTTGGCAAACTGGATCCACATCCGGCGCATGGTTTTGCAGAACGTTTGGTCGAAAACCCTGCCTGTGTCGGCCGATAACTCCGGATGATTGAACACGGCGGCCAGTTCTATCGCGTGCCCGCATTTCATGATCGGGTCGGGAGACTCCGGCGTGAAGTAATACACGAATGCCTTGCCGCCGGCCTTGGTCTGCTCTTCCGACAGTCTGATAATCGGCGCGTTAAACCAACTCTGGCTGAACAGACGGCTGCCCGGCTCGTAACTGTCGCCCACCACATCTCCCATGTAACTCTCCACAAGCACCTTCTCGGCTGCCGTCAATTGGGCGAACTTCCCCTTCTTGCGGCCTTCAATCCATCTATTCCAGCCTTCAAGCCCGAAACTGGACACGAAGAAGTCCATCTCGTCCTTGTTGCAGCCGACGAGGATCTCTATGTCTCTTGCCGCGCCGTTGGCATAGGCCTCAAAGGTGTCAGTCGGCAGGTGTTTCCCGTCTCTTTCAGGAAATTGGTGCAGAAAGTTCACCGCGGTTGTTGCCTCAAGGAGTCTCTCGCCGTCAACCTTCAGAAGGTCGCTCACGCTCTTGCAGCCGAGCGCTTCCATCAGCCGGTCGGTACATTTGATGGCTTCTTCAGGAGTTCTCGTCAGGTTCACGGAGCCGCTCTCGGCGATGAGCCGCTTGAAATACCGGTGTGAGCCCTTAATCAGCGGAAGCAAAGTGCAACTTCCGGCACCCGCCGACTCGCCGAAGATGGTCACGTTGTCCGGGTCGCCGCCAAAGGCCGCGATGTTCTCATGCACCCACTTCAACGCCTTCACCTGATCCAGGAGCCCAAGGTTCTGTGAGTCGGTGTACTCCTTGCCGTCCTCGAGGTGTGACAGATGCAGGAACCCCATCACACCCAGTCTATAGCCAACCGTGACGACGATGACATCCGGATTCTCTTTCAGCAGATTGAAACAGTCAAACATGGGATCTACGGTTCCGCCCGCCTCAAAAGCACCGCCGTGAATCCACACCATCACAGGCTTTTTCTGGGCGGAAGCATCGTCCGACTTGAACACATTCAGATACAGGCAGGCCTCGTCCATATAATACATGGAACCCACTTCAAATTCCGCGTTGCCGTAGGCACTCTTCGCGTTGTAATAGGCCTCATACACGCCATCGTCCGCAACTGTATCCACCGGTGCCTTCCAGCGCAACTCGCCGACGGGTTGCCGGCCAACGTAGGGGATGCCCCTGTAGATAACGACGCCCTCCCGTTTCCTGCCCACGAAGGTGCCGTTGACACACCTCACGGCGAGAGACCGGTCGTAGTTGCCGTCTTTAATCTCCCTGTTCTCGCCGCCATACATGGCGTGCAACGTGTCTCTGATTTCTTGCAATTCCATAACCCTGTCTTTTACTGCTCGTGGTTTTGATTTTCTTCATGAGCGCTCATGTTCTTGATGAACAGTTCGACGAGGTGCTTCGTGATGTAGGTGTTCCTGACGGCATAGCGCACCTTGTCCGCCATCGAGACCTTGTCGCCGGACGGGGTGGCCGCCTCCGCTTCCTCCACCTGCTGCTCGCGCCGGTCAATCTTGGCGCGCGTGGAGTCCGAAACGTGATTATAGAGGAACTTATAGCACGGCATCGCGGCCTTCATGATATAAGGCGTGAGGAAGGTGGTCACCACACTGGACGCCACGATGATGGGATAGATGACAGGGTTGAGAACCTTCAGGCCGGTGCCCAGCGAGGCGATGATGAACGAGAACTCGCCGATCTGGACAAACGAGAAACTGGTGAGCATTGAGTCACGCATCGTCTGGCCTCCCCACCAGCACCCCAGGGTGCCAAAGATGATCATGCCGAAGATAATCACCAGGCTCACCAGCAGGATGCTTGACCAGTATTCCGCCAATGTGGACGGATTGATCAGCATGCCCACTGAGATGAAGAAGATGGCGGCAAAGACATTCTTGAGCGGCGTCATCAGATGCTCGATGCGGTGCGCCTCCACCGTCTCGGCAAGAATCGAACCCATCACAAAGGCACCCAGCGCGCTGCTGAAACCGGCCTCCTCCGCTGTCAGCACCATGCCCAAGCACAGACCCAGGGCGAGGATGATGAGCGTCTCGTCATTCAAGTGCTTTTTCAGTTTGCGTATCAGAGTCGGGATAATCAGTATGCCGCAGATGAACCATGCCGCGAGCGTGATGGCCAGATCGACGACCTTGCCGGCCAACTCGGCGCCCTCAAACTGATGGCGGATGGCGATGCTGGAGAGCAACACCATCAGCACCACAGCCACCACATCCTCCACAATCAGGATGCTGGTCGCTCCCTTGACGAAACGCTCCTTGCGCAGCCCCGCCTCGTCAATGGCCTTCATCACGATGGTCGTGCTCGACATGCAGAGCATGCCCGCCAGGAAAAGGGAGTTCACCATATCCAATTCGGCAAACTTTCCAACACCGAAACCAAAGAGCATCATGCCCACGATGATCGTCAACGCGCCTATCGCCGCCACCTTGCCGCTGCTGATGAGGTTCTTCAGGCGGAACTCCAGACCGATGCAGAACAACACAAACAGCA